>CAYOLE010000110.1:0-10621 GCA_964404705.1 uncultured Rhodohalobacter sp.
CCGGACATAGCCGCAACCCGGGTTTTTATGCTTTGAATACCAAGGCCTTCGTTCTTAATATTCTTCGGATCAAATCCGGTTCCATCATCCTCAATTGTGCATATCAGCTCGCCATCTGAGTATATTAACTGAGTGTTTATGTTGTTTCCTTTGGAATGTTTGATAGCGTTATTTATTGCTTCCTGAATAATGCGGTAGATATTGATTTGAGTATTGGCCGGGATGATCTTATCGTCGTATTTTTGAAATAGATGAAATGCCATGTCCTGCGATGATTTCAGATCATTAATCAGCGATTCAACAGCCAGTTTTAATCCATAATCCTGGATTGATTTCGGCAGCAGGTTATGTGAAATAGAACGCGTTTCCGAGATTGCATACTGAAGCATCTGCAAGCCGGTTTTAAAAGATTGATTGTCATTTTCAGGCAATTTAATGTCGGAAAATATTGAACTCAGATGCATATTTGCAGCCGACAGATATTGACCCAGCCCGTCATGCAAGTCATTAGCAATTCTATGCCTTTCTCGTTCTTCACCCTCAACAATCGCTTTAATTGTACGCTCTTCGGCTTTTCGCTGCTCGGTAATATCAATCGATACTACAAGTCTGTGCTGTTCATCTTTAAAATATATATTAGACCCCGATATCTCACAATGTAAAATGTCTCCTGATTTTGTTTTCAGCTGCCACACATCAAATCCGCTTCGTGGCTGCTTTAAATTTTCCTTCGCTTCTTTGCGTATTCTGGGCTGATCTTCTTCTAAAAACATATCGAAAATGGTCATTTTCCTAAACTCATCTTCACTGTACCCATAGGTTTCAGTGGAAGCTTCGTTAACAGATAAAAATTGAAATGTTTTTGGATTGTAGATCCACATTGGCAGAGGACTTTGTTCGTACAAAAGCCGGTATTGCTGCTCAGACCTGGCCAGTTTTTTTTGAGCTTCTTTCTGAATTGTGATATCGTTCATCGCTCCAATTATACGGGTGATTTCTCCCTGGTTGCTGCGCAGAATATATGCACGGTCCAAAACTGTCGCCAGGGAACCATCGCCTCTGTAAAACCGATACTCTTTCGACCACTCCGTGTCGCCACCATCTTCAGCCGCCTGCATGTCTCTTAGAACTTCTTCGCGGTCATCGGGATGAATATTGTCTTTCCAGATTTTATAGCCATCTTTTGGATCAGGCTGTTTGTATTTGTAATGAGATTCAAGACCTTCGCTCCACCATACTGTATTCTCTACCGGATTGAAATCCCAGATTGCATCACTTACAACCGTGGTTACGTATTC
Organism: uncultured Rhodohalobacter sp.; assembly: GCA_964404705.1. Classification (GTDB taxonomy): domain Bacteria; phylum Bacteroidota; class Rhodothermia; order Balneolales; family Balneolaceae; genus SW132. Next base: position 1,299 of record CAYOLE010000110.1, read on the forward strand.
GAACCTGCTCTGTTCGTATTCAAGACGCTTCTGAATTTCTTTCAGTGCTGTAATATCTTTGTTAACAGCCACCGCACCGGAAAACTCCCCTTCATTATCCGTAAGCATGCGAACGGAACTCAGTATGTGTATCGGTTCATTATTTTTATCATACTGTATTACCTCACCGCTCCACTCACCTTCTGATTTAAAAACTTCAAGGGTTTTATCCTTAGATATTATTTCGTATTCGGTAGCAATCACGTTCTCAATAAGTTTACCCAAAACCTCCACTTCAGACCATCCATATAGTTCTTCTGCCGCCCGATTCCAGCTTGTAATTTTCATTTTCTTATTGGTTGCTATTACTGCATCTGATATATCGCTGAGAAGATTTGCCTGATAACTCAATACCATCTCAGCTCTCTTTTCTTCGGTTTTATCAATCATAGCACCTACCATTTGAACAGCCTTGCCTTCACTGTTCCGGTAAATATAGCCTTCGTCCAAAATATATCGTACCTCGTCAGAACTGTCGATAAAACGATATTCTTCGCTCCAATATGTGGCATCTCCCTGAATCGATTTTTGTACACTTTTCAGAACGACTTCTTTGTCATCAGGGTGAATCCTGTCTATCCAGGCTTTCTTACCTTCAGGCAGCGCTGCCGGTTTGTAACCAAATACGGTGTCCATCCCTTCACTCCACTCAATCTTGTCATTTTCTAAATCCCAGTTCCATACCACATCACTTATAAGACTGGTGATAATCCGGAGACGTTTTCGTTCATCCTCAAGCTTCGATTCTATCTCTCTCAGGGAGCTGATATCCATAGAAATTCCACGGAGAATCTTTTCGCCTGTGTTACTGTCGGTTACAATATCGCCTTTTTCCCGAATCGTCCGGTAAGTTCCATCTGATATTTTATATCGATAAGAAATATCCAGATTTCCTTTTTTTTCAGCTTGTACAAATGCTTCATAAGTGGATTCTTTATCTTCTTTGTGTATGCGATTAATCAGTTCCTTTCTTGAAAGCGGACCCGTGGTTTTATCAGCCTCAAATAATTCATATTTATTATCTCCCCAGAATATTTTTCCACTTTGCAAATTCTTTTCCCAGTAACCAATCTCCGCAATTTGTTCTGCAATCCGAAGCTGCTCGAGCGTACGTTTAATTCTTTGCTGCTGCTCTTTGGTTCTTGTTACATCCATCATCACACCAATCGCGCGCACTACACGACCGTTGCTGTTTAACTCCACATCAGCTTTTTCGTAGATCCATCTCTCCCGGTTATTTTTAACGTTCAGTATTTTATACTCCGCTTCAAACGGCAAGCCCTGTACCATGGATTTTTGATAGTTTTCGGCTATATATTTGTAATCGGGATGCAGGAGGTCTTTCCATGATTTATTCGTTAATTTTTCGTTATCCGGCATCCAAAACATCTGATCCAGTATCTCGGAAGTTTGTAATTGGCCGGTTTCAGTATCCAGTGTATAGGTGCCTAAATTTGCTACCCGCTGGGTTTGTCGAAGCAAGCGCTCACTCTCCATTAATTCTTCTTCTTTCAATTTACGGGTAGTAATATCTACATGAGTTCCAATCATTCGTATTGAGTTGCCATCTTCATCCTGTTCAACGGTTTTACCCCGGTCTAAAATCCAGACCCAGTTGCCATCTTTGTGACGCATTCTGAATTCACATTCATACAAATCGGTTTTATTATTGAAGTAATCTTCGACTGTTTTCTCAAAGTGTTCGAGGTCATCCGGGTGAACCAGGCTATTCCAGACTTCAATACTCACAGGCTGAAGTTCATCCAAAGTGTATCCTACCAGCATTGCCCAAACTTCGTCAACAATTACCTCATCCGTTTGAGGGTTCCATTCCCACAGACCAACATTTGCACTTACAGCGGCAAGTTTCAAGCGTTCTTTACTTTTATCAATCTTTTCCTGCAGATGCTTTCGATCTGTGATATCGTGGCCTATGCCCACAACTGTTGAGTCCGATAGTTTTAGATTATTCCATAGCTGAGTTCGAACCTCACCGGATTTTGCGACTACCTTCAGCTCTTTCCAGCCCGTTCCCGGTTTTTCCATAAAAGAAGCAACCTCCTGCCGGTAGTCTTCATCGGGATAACAAAGTTCCATCAGGGACTCCTCTTTCTGATCGTCGGCATTCCATCCCAAAACTTTTTCAAATTCTTTGTTTACTTCAAGTACCTCAAGTTCCGGGTTATATACTGTTATAAGTACAGGTATCTGATCAAAGAGTGCCTCGAATTTTTCCCGTTCCAGGTCAAGTTTTTTCTTCAGTTTTTTACTTTCTGTTATATCTGTGGTAATACCGACAACTCTGTCAACTTTGCCATTTTGTGTTTGCGCATGGCCCTGTGTCCATAACCACCTTACCTGCTTGTCAGGGTGAATAATTCTATATTCGACATTAAATTCACGGCCGGTTTTCAGAGTTTTATAAACTTTGCTCCTGAATTTATCAGTATCGTCAGTATGCAAACGTTCCAAAACATCGTTCAAATTCAGGTCTTTTGATTCAGAGTATCCGAAAAACTCATTATGATGAGATGATGCTATATATGAGTCGGTATCCACAAAATATTCCCATGCCGCAATGTTCGCAGAACTGAGGGCCGTATTCAGACTCTTGTCCAATCTCTCCAGTTTATTTTTTTCGGTACTGATTTGTCTTTCGTATGCCTTAATCAATACAAAAAGTCCAAGGGCTGTGGCACACATATAAAACCAGCCTTTTATGGTTTGTAAGGAGGTCAACAGAGATATATCATCTACCAGGCTTTCGAGAATTGCATCGGTCGTAGTTACCCATAACAGAGCTACCATCAGGTAAACTATTGTAATTCGAAAAGGACTAAATTTCATATTGATGTTCTAACTCTGCCACTAATTAATGTATAGTCTGTAATGCGATTGTATGGAATTTTTTTCTTAGTAACATATAAAAACAGGTTAGATCGCCTGAAGACAAGGGTCACCATTTTCCTTCACGAACCGGATAACTGCCTAAAACCTTCACGTATTGCGCACGTTTCTTAAGTTTTGATAGTGCATCTGCAATTCTGAGTTCCTCCGTATTCCCTTCCAGATCGAGATAGAAAAGCGATTGCCACGGGTGGTGCGGCCGTGGCCTAGATTCCAGTTTTGTCATGTTTATCCCATGATCACCCAGCAAATTCAGACACGAGAGCAACGCTCCTTTTTCATCAGCCGTTGCGAAAATCAAAGAGGTTTTGCAATTCAGCTGCGGATCGCAGGAAACCTGTCTGGGCCCTACAACCACGAAACGTGTGTAATTTTCTTTCTGATTGGCCAAATCACGCTCCAGAATTACCAGATCATATAATTCTGCCGCATACGCACTTCCTATAGCTGCCTGCGACAGATCATCATCGCTTTTCACTTTACGGGCTGCCATGGCAGTATCAAAATAACTTTCTACATGGCAACGAGGCATTTTAGCTAAAAAATGGCTGCATTGAGCTATAGCCTGAGGGTGTGAGAGTACACGCCGGATATTTTCAATTTCCACCTTTTGCGGTGCCATCAGGCAATGGATCACCCGAAGAATTTCCTCACCTATGATGAACAAATCTTTTTCAGCAAGAAGATCGTAAGTATCGTTGATCGATCCGGCTGTTGTATTTTCTATCGGCAACATTGCTACATCCGCATCTCCTTTTTCTACGGCTTCCGCAGCCTGATCAAAGCGTGTAAAACCAAGACAAATAACCTCATCATAACGTTGTTCGAAATGGCGCATGGCAACCTGATGGCTGAAGGCACCATCTGTTCCCTGGTAGGCCACTTTGATGGATGTTACATTTGCCTGCTTATTCTGATGATCTACAAGTGCGTTGGTTTGATACCGCACAGAGTGGCTGATTACTTCTCTGAAAAGCTGCTCAATAAAATAGGGATCCATCCCTGCATCTGCTGCTTTTCTACGGATCGATTCCATCATCTTTTCCTCCCGGCCCGGATCACGAATATCCTTAGAGTTTTCAAGCTTTTCTGCAAGTACCTCCCTCACAATTCGTTGTCGTTCTCCCAATGCATCTATTATGGTCTGATCAAGTCTGTCAATCGTTTTTCTGATTTGTTCAAGGGAATCTTCTTTCATTGGAGAGTAGATAGCAATTTTATATAAAGTTTAGGTTCAATTTTGATCTAATGGGGCCTGTAAGCCGGCAACAATAAATCATTGAAGAAAAGAAAGGTAGTGAATCAGTAGCTTTGCTGCATTCTAACCATAATGAATATTCTCAAATTATGCACAAGTTTTCGATGTATACGTACACTGATTTTTATTGTGAATCTATAGTAATTCTTGTGGGTTACATGATTTGACCGTCGTGCCGCACTCTGATGCGGCATCTCCATAATTTGTAAATCCAGTCTTTTTCAAACAGGAGATCTCGCTGCGTGTTCAAAAAAAAGAGCGGCTAAAAGGCCGGGATAAGTGTACTGTATCTCATACGAGACTGTCCAAAAAGTATTTTCTGTTTTTAAATAAATTAAATAATTTAGGCTTAAATCTACAATATTTCAAAAACATTGGAGGTTTTACCGGTAAAAGAAGCAAATACCTTAAAAAGTAAGGCGGTATTATTTCTAAAATAAATTGTAAATGAAATACGACTCTATTTAATCATTGTCATCCGGCCTGTCTTTAATGCACTTTCTGTACTCAATCGGTAAAAATAGACGCCGCTCGAAAGATTACTGCCATCGAATTGTACAATATGCCAGCCGGCTTGCTGCAAACCGTCCTGAATTACCTGAACCCGGCGCCCCATTACATCATAAACTTCCAGGCGTACAAGTTGTTGTTCAGGAATTGAATACCGGATCTGTGTGGTTGGATTGAATGGATTAGGAAAATTTTGCTCCAGTGAGATTTCTACAGGCAACATACTGTCCTGTTTCTCCTTAAGATAATGCACATCACCTATGTACATATCATAGGTGGTATGTGTTTCACTTAGTGTTGCGATATACTTCTCTTTGTCTGCAAGTAACCATGATTGTTGTGTTTCAGGGTTGACCAATAGTATTCTCGCATCGTTGCCCAAATCTAACAGATCAGCTTTCCATGAGAACGACGATCCTACATCACCTTTTAACTCAATCTGGTACTTCGTTCCTCTTTCATCATATTCAGATTCCTTTCTAACTAAGCCTCCGTTTTTTATCGTAGAATCTATCAACACCATGCCATTCCGGCTCATCTCCAAAGGTGGATAATATTTTAGAAAGCGGCCCTGTTTTTCTTCAGAAGTGGAATATATAACTTCAACATCAAATATCATCTCACTGCCAAAATCTGCATAAATTTTTGCGTTTGGGGAATCAGAAATCGACGATATATTTTCCTGAGTACTTGCAGTATTATCCTCTCCCCCTCTTCTTTGTTGTAATGAACTAAAGGGTATTTCAAGCCCTGTCAATGGTTTATTAACATCATTGTAATAGTAATATCCTTCAACTGGCCGAAGACTATCAACCGATACGAAGTATTTATTGTAACCCAGCAGATCTCCCTGAATTTTGTTCATTTGTTTTACATCTTCCCAGCTAACGGTATTGCGGTGCGGATTGGAAATAATATTCCAGCCCGGAGTAAGATCTATTGTGTATGCATCCTGATCGTTTGTTTCCACACTATTTATCTTCAACTCAAGATCAAGTGCCTGTTTACTTAGTACCCAAAACCCATTGCCTGGTGTAAATACAAATCTATCATCTCCAGGATTATATTCTACATAATGATCTTTATCTGATGGTCCCCCAATGAAAGCTTTCCATTCTGTGCCATAGCTGCCTGTAAACAAATCCTCAACTCTGTGCCGGTCATTTCCCGGCAGGCCCATTAGACGATAGTCTAAAGTGGATATGTCCCCATCCCCTGAAGATGATCCGCCGAAATCCAAAAATCCCTCCAGAACCATTTCACTGTCAAAATCGGATGGACTTTTTCGGGTGAGAAAATGCCCGGTTTCCGTCCATTCACTGTTACTAAGCTCACTTTCTACCCGAACTCGCCAATAATAATCCTGATGATCGTCAAGTCCGGTGAGCTGTAAAGATTTCTCACGTAATAAAGTATCAATTTCAATCTTCCCGAAAGTATCCTCTTTTGAAAGCTGTAGCCGTGTATCTTTATTCTCGTAAGGAGTGGTCCACTCAAATGTGGGTGCAATGCTAATCCCCTCTGTCTGCATGGCTGGAAATAATAGCTCCGGCAATTCAGCTACAGTTGTAAAACTGCGTACCTCAGACCAGTCCGAATTTCCTGCACTGTTCGATGCCTGTACGCGCCAGTAATACTTAGTATAATAGTCGAGCGTAACATTTGCATTTACAGATAATTCTGTGATATCACGTCTGTCCATCAGGATTTGATCAAAATTCTGATCATTGCTTAGCTGTATTCTATAGTCACTTGCCATTTCGGAACCGTTCCAGCTCAACTCCGGTATTTGATTTACAGTACCCTGGTCATTATTGGGCGCAGATAATGATACCTGTTGCGGCGGGACCAATAATCGGGTTTTAAAATTCCAAATGATATCATTATTCGCCACCCAATCCTCATTCCTCAAAGTTCCAAAAGGAATTCGGATTTCATACTCTGTATCGTATTCCAGGCCGTTATGTTCAATCCGCAGGTTTTCTCCATCAATCGTGACATCAGCTGGCAACGATTGATGATTTGCATCAGTTATAGTAACCAGGCTCAGATCAGCTTCATACACAGGCTGATCAAGCTCCACAACTATAGGGGTGCTGGTGGGTATGTCTGCCTTATTTGCAGCCGGTGTAAATGTGGTGGCTACAGGCGGAGTCATTAAAATATAGAAAGTGCTGCCCGAAAAATTAACCGAATAATTAATGCCGGCATCAAGTGAACCCCGTTCTATTTGATATTCGCCGATCTCCTCTCCGGCTTTACGCGAAAGAGATCCTTTAATTTGTTCTTTCCCGTCGTCGAATTCAAATCCTTTGACCTTATAGGTTAAATTAGGATCATCATCACCAACAAATTTATATTGACTTCTATTCGCGCTGACATTTAAACGTTTGGGCAGTATTTCAAATACAGAACTTTTAAACTCAATTTTATAATCACCTGAGGTTGCAAGATTACCAATTGTGATAGGATATTCTCCTGCATCTTCTCCCTCAGGCCGGGATAAGGATCCTCTGAGAAGAGAACGATTATCACCAAAAACAAATCCCTCTACTTTGTAACTAAATCTTGGATCTTTCTTTCCATAGGTTTTTGATTGTCCTGCCTCAACTGTAACCACAAGTGGACGGTAGGTAATCTCAAATCTTTCTTCGTTAAAATCAATCTTATAGTTCTTGCCGGCATCAAGGTTATTGCGGAATACTTCGTAGAATCCTGCTGATTCGCCAGACACTCTCGATAATGATCCTGATATATTTCGCTCATTATCGTTCCATCCAAAATTAGAAGCTGTAAATGTTAAGGGAGGGTCCTTATCGCCATATACTTTGCTTTGTCCAGCATCCACAGTTACCGTTAATAAGCGGGGGGTTATTTCAAAATTTGCCCCCTTGAATGAAAGTGAGTAGTTTTTGCCGGCAGTTAAATTACCCGGCTGAATTCCATATATACCCACGTTTTCGCCCTTGCTGCGACTTAAGCGCCCCCTGAATACATTATAATCCTCGCCCTGTACAAAACCATCAGCCGTATAGTCAAATTCCGGATCATCTTCGCCATAAACTTTTGTCTGGCCTTCTTTGGCCGTAACAACAAGATCCTTAGGTAAAATTTCAAACAGAGCGTCCCCGAACCTTACTTCATAATTTTTACCGGCATTGAGCGTACCTTGTAATATTCTATATTCACCGGCATTTTCTCCCTCTTCACGTGATAATTCACCACTTAAACTCCCAGCATCATCACCAGGTGCAAATCCTGTTGCTTGATAGGTCAACACAGGATCGACACTGCCGTAAGCTTTTGACAGACTTGTATCGGCAACTATCCATAGTTCGCGTGGAGTAATTTCGAATATTGCCGGCTGAAAAGATAAATTGTAATTCGGTCCGGCGGTTAAGGTACCCAGTTCAATAGAATGTTTACCAGTATTCATATCTCCGGTTCTATACATTTCGCCGGTGACTTCATCACCCTCTACCAGAGATCCCTCGGTAATACTCCATTCCAGCCATGGATCAAGTTCACCATACTCAATTCTAACGGGATCGGCTGCCAATTTGATCTCCCGCTGATCAATATCAGCTTTGGAATTACCTTCTGAATTTACAAGGCGATAGTTATTCCTGTCCGTACCCCCGTAAATTCTGATATCGGTATAATTCACAATTTTTCCCGTGCCGGCGTCGGGACTGGAGAATGAAGCATTGTATTCAAATTCAAGATCATCGCCGTTCATTCGATCGTCATCAAACCCGGTGCCATCTACTTCGGTTGTGCCATCGTAGGCACGGTTTTCGGCTCTAAAATTCGTCAGTGTCAGTGGTTTTGGTAAAATTTCAAAATTTGCTTCTTTGAACACTATAGAATAATTACCATTTGCTTTAAGATCTCCCTGTAGAATTGCATACGTACCCGTGTTTTCTCCCTGTGCACGGGTTAACCCGCCGTTTAAAATCAAATCATCATCTCCACGCACAAATCCTTCCGCGGTGTAGTTCAAAGACGGATCATTCTCCCCATATACCTTTGTTTGTCCTTCAGAAGCTTCAACGAAGAGCTTTTTCGGATTTATTTTAAACGAAGCTTCCTTAAAGGAAATACTGTATTTTTCGTCCGCTCTAAGGTTTCCAATTGTAATATTATATTCTCCTGCATCTTCTCCTTCTTCCCTTGAAAGTGATCCTGTTAAAATGCTTTCATCATCACCTGACACAAAACCCGTTACGTTATACTCAAATTCAGGATCCGATTCGCCATACGTTTTTTCTTGATTTGGGTTCACTGATACAATAAGCTCATTTTCTGAGGCTAAAGTATCCATCCCGTGAAAGTTTAATGAATATAAGCTAAGACCTGAGAGCTCGCTATCGAAGAGTTCACCACCGCTTTTGGAAGATCCCAGTACATCAACTGAAGTAAAAAAAAAGATTAAAGAGTATAAAAAAAGTGTAATAGCTGTCGTATTTGCTTTCATTACATATGGAAGTAACTAATAAAATTCTCTGGTTATTTTACATCAGAAAGATGTAATAAAAGGTGCCGGTTCAAATAAGAAGCATTAAAAGTGCCTGCCGTTTTCTTATCGTCATGTTCGGGAAAAACTCTA
>CAYOLE010000111.1:0-10618 GCA_964404705.1 uncultured Rhodohalobacter sp.
GGCACATGCAATCCTTCAAGAAGATCCCCGCGATACAGTTCAACAGCATCTGCCATTTTGCCTTCTTTTATCAGCTTTTCGAATTCGAGAGCATCACAATGAAATTTAGATGCATCAATTCCCAGCTCTTCCGTGCCCCGTGTAATGAGGATATCAATTCCCAGTGTTTTCCGGATATGATAAAGCAGGTTACTGAGGGAATTCCGGGCACTTTTCTGACCCTTTTCCGGCCATAATAGCGGCAATACACGATCTCTCCGCTGCATGCCACGAGGACGATTTAAAATCAGGTAAGCCAGTAAAGCAAGTCGTTTAGGCCCGGCAAGAAAAGAGTGTTCAAGATTACCATCGGCACCCCTTAACTCTGACGGCCCAAGAATTCTAAGCTCAATCATAATTCAGAAAACAAATATTTCCTCTTAGATCCAAATCTAAGATGCAGAACAGACTCTTCAAAGAGACAACCTTTATGTTTGAGTCGCCAATTATAAATTCAAGCAAATCAGAGTTATTTATGAAACTAAAAAAACAATCAAATTTAATTATGAAGCCATTACTGATGGCGCTTACAGTGATATTTTTATTTACTGCCTGTAGCGAAGATCCCGGTTCATCCATTGAACAGGAACTTGATGTAGCAGAATTTGAAAATCAGGAGTCGGTTAAGCTGGATCCAAATGAAGAATACAGTTTCGATGGACCGGTGTTCGATATTGCTGCCATGCCGAATGGCAGTATTCTTGTTGCCGATTTTGATACGATTAAGGAAATACATAAGAATGGTGTGCGTGAGATTACCACACTTCCTCTGGTTGAAGGACCCGGTGCTTTTGGGGAAACTGAATCCACATTCATTAACGGACTGGAACCGATTGGCAATGGAAATTTCTTTGCAACAAGGTCCGGGCTTGACTTAGCAGTTGGAGCAGCCCTTTTTCGGTCTACGCGCGGTAATACACGGGTAGTTGCTGATATTGAGGAATTTACACTCGGTGACTGGGATAATAATGGAAACCCGGGTCAGGTTCCCCACTGGAAGAATCTAAGTTGTGAACCACCCGGTGGCTTTAGCTCAGGTCCTCAAACCAACCCTTATCACATAGCGGCACTTTCCGGTAGTGAAGTACTGATCGGAGATGCAGCGGGCAATGTACTGCTCAATGCCAATACAAATGGACAAATTGAGGTAGTCGCAACATTTGATCCCGTGACTGATCCCGAGACTGATGACCCATTGGTACAGTTTGAGTTAGATGAAGATACAGATTGCCCGGTTGAGCCTGTTCCGGCATCTGTGGCCATCGGCCCTGACGGAGAGTATTATGTTGGCCTGCTTACCGGTGCTACGGCTGAAAATTCTGTTGGAGAAGCCACTCCTGAAGGCTTGGCAAGTATATGGCGTATCGAAGCCGGCTCTCGCAATGTAGTGTGTAATTCTGATTCAGATGACTGCACAAAGGTTATATCAGGTTTAAATTCTGTAATTGACATCGAATTTGGTCCAGACAATAAACTATATGTAGTTGAATATGAAAAGAGTGGATTTCTGTCAACTGTTGTTCCTGACCTCAACTTTCTAATGGAGGGCGGAACCGTGAAGAAGTGTGATGTGGAAACGGATACCTGTGAAATTATTGAAGGTGAAGAAGGTGACCTTTTACTTCCGGGTGCAGTCACGTTTGATAAGTGGGATAATCTCTGGCTGCTCGACAATGTTTTTGCTCCTACCGTGCGTCAGATCGAATGGAATCAGTAATCTTTGAGAGTTCCTATTAAAACATACCAAGCCAAAATCCCTGGAAATAATCAGGGGTGTTGGCTTAACAAAAAGGGCAACAAATTTTCATTTCATTAAACCATCTGAAAAAATGAAAAGAACAGGCATTATAGGTGGCTCCGGGTATATCGGCAGTTACATCACAAAATTATTTTTAGAGAATGACTATAAAGTAAAAGCTTCTGTCAGAGATCTATCAAAACAAGAGAAGTATCGTCATTTAAAACAATTGCCAAATGCATTAAACCTGGAGATCTCGGAACTGGATACAGAAGATCAAGAATCGATCAAAGAATTTGTGCCGGGGTGCGATATTTTAATTCACTCCGGCACGCCTTTTCAATTGGACGTTGACGAACCGCAAAGAGAACTTTTTGATCCTATAATAAACGGAACAGAGAATTTTTTGAATGTGATTAAAAAAGAAGAATCTGTAGAAAAAGTGGTGATTATTGCATCCGTTGCCGCTTACAATACATCTTTTCCACTTCCTGCTGATGACAAAAACGTCGATCATCTTTACACGGAAAATGATCCCCCATTTATGCACGAGGATAATCATCCCTATTCACAGGCTAAATTCTACGCTGATCAAATCGTACAGGAGTTTTTAGAAATGAATACAGACTTAGGTTGTGAAATCGTGAGTGTATACCCGACGTTTGCCGTAGGGAAATCTCTGTCGGACAGGCAGGATTCAACATCTGTGGGTATGCAATATCTGTTCAAAAACTACCTGGCACCCAACCCATTTATGGAGATGCTATTTGAACAGGATGTAGAATTTGCTTTGGTAGATGTAAATGATATCGCCAAATCAATATTCAGGATTGCTTCACTGGATGGCCTCCACGGTAAACAGTATATCTTAAGCAGCGATAGCTGGAAAGTATCCGATATATCAAGAATGCTTAATAATGAAAAGCCGGCTGATAAAGCCCGTACTGTTTACAGCAACAGTTTGGCAGTAAACGATTTAGGAGTAGAATTTACTTCGCCAAGTATATCTTTAAATCAATTTGAATATTGAAAGAATGATCTTATACCTGACCGAAAGCAATTTCAGTAAAAATCTTATAAGCATTTAAATACTTAAATGAAATCTCGACGCTGATGTCAGTAGAGACTTAACAAAGGGTGGTTTAATATTTTAGGGTTGCCATCGCAACCAGATAAAGAATATGAGAGGTCTGTAATAATTTTTACGCATTATTAATAGACCGGTATCTAAAAAGCCGTACCGATTCTTGTAAATCGGATTTTTATTCATTGACCAAAAAATGGCAATGGTTATTAATAAGAATTGAATCGATCATCAGATATCAAGGTATCCGTAAAAATCCAAAATTAAACCTAATATTATGCAACTATATGTAGAATTGTGGAACGCAAAACAACCATGGCTTGATCTGTCACCGGAAGAACGACAGTCTTACTTTGATAAGATTGGAGAAGAAATCGGGAAACTGACCGAAACAGGGATTGAAATCATTGGGTTTGCCTTGAATAATGAAGATACCTCTCATCGCAGCACCCACCGCTATTTCGCCGTTTGGAAAATGCCGACACCTGACCACGTAAAGATGCTGGAAGACAGTGTATCTCAGGCCGGATGGTATGAGTACTTTGATCAGGTAAACGCCGGTGGAGAATTAATCCCGCCTCCGGCAGCTTTAGAGGATATGATCAGTCTGAACTAAGCACTTTTCAGAAAAAATAAGTGACAGGAGCCATTTAATTTTTTAGCTATGAACATGAAGGATTGGTATCATATGCCCATACAGTTTATAGCAGAAGCATTTGTGAAACAAAGGATGCAGTTTTTCTTGATTTTCAAATTCTACCAGATTGAAAATTTAATGAAAAAAGCTTTACACCCACTAAATAAAAATAAACAACAGAAAAAGATGAAACAATTACTAAACCTACTCGCAATTATGGCTTTATTAGCCGGTTTACTATTTGAGCAGAGCAACGCTCAGGCGCAACATTCATCCTCGGATGGTCATTCAGATCCTTCCATTACCGTATTAGCTGAAGATTACGCATTCCAGGCGCCTGATGAGATTCCGTCGGGCTGGACTAATATACGGTATGAAAACGATGGCACTGAACCTCATTTTCTATTTTTGACTAAGATGCCGGAAGGTATAACTTTTGATGCATATGCCGGGGATGCACTTGTGCCATTTAACGAAGCCTGGTATGCCATGAGGGATGAAGGAATAAGCACTGAAGAAGTTATGGAGAGATTGGGAGCACAAATGCCCGATTGGTTCTGGACCCTTGAGTTTTCAGGGGGGACCGGCATTATATCTCCTGGCAGAACCACGGATGTGACCCTGAACCTGGAGCCCGGCACATACGTTCTCGAATGTTATATGAAAACCGAAGATGGAGAGTTACACTCTATGGAAGGAATGTTGCGGGAACTTACCGTAACCGGCACTCCCTCCGAAATAACACCTCTTGCGGCTGACATCGCCATTACGCTTTCAAATTTTGAAATGGCTATCGATGGCAACCTGTCTCCCGGCAATCATACGGTTTCCGTTCATGTAGCAGAGAACCCGGAAGAAGGGTTCGGCCATAATGTGCATGTTGCCCGCCTTGCAGATGACACTAACACGCAGGAGTTGATTGAATGGATGAACTGGTTTGATGTAGACGGCCTGCGAACCCCGAGTCCGGCCATTTTCACCGGTGGTATGCAACTGCTTCCGGAAGGTGGTACTGGCTACTTTAGTCTGGATCTGGAACCTGGCCGATATCTTTTCTATTCTGAATACACCGGTCATTTAGGGGTATTTCAGGAAGTTACAGTGGAGTAATATCTAATCTTTTTCAATGCATGAATATGCGTTTTCATGAATGATTTATTACCTGTTTCATCTGTAAAAGCAGGCTATATTATAATATTGATAATGAGTTTTAGTTTGCTGATCGGCAGTCAGCCATGGGAGGATTCTAAAACTGCATCATTTAATAATAATGATGAACGTATCGTTGCGGGCCACCCGGTTCTGGAAAACCACTCATCAGAGCCGGGAATTGTAGAGGTGGAAATTACGGCCTCACCCGAGCGTCTTTCCCTATTACCGGATACCGAAACGGATGTTTACGCTTACAATGGTCAGATTCCGGGTCCGTTACTTGAGATCTCAGAAGGCGACAGCGTAATAATCCACTTTCAAAATGATTTGGATGAAGAGACCACCATTCACTGGCATGGTATGCATTTGCCATTCGTTTCTGATGGAAGTCCTTTTCACCCGATTCAGCCCGGAGAGTTGTATACCTATAGATTCAGGGTTCATCCGGGAACTGCCGGAACCTATTGGTATCATCCTCATCCTCACCACCGAACGGCCTGGCAGGTGGGAATGGGCCTGTACGGCGGAATTATTGTCCGTGATCCCGACGATCCCTTGCCTGATACGATCGAGGATAAGCTGCTGATTCTTTCTGATAATCGCTTTGATGATGATGGCTCGCTGGATTTTTCGGAGGAAGGAACCCGACAATTCAAAGTAGACGAAATGAATGGAAGGGAAGGGGATGTACTGTTTGTCAATGACGAAATTATGCCGGAGCTGTCTATCCGCAGCGGTGAGGTGCAGCGTTGGCGAATTGTCAACGCCTCCGGCGCCCGAATTTATCGGCTTGGACTTGAAGGACAAACATTCACACACATCGGTAGTGATGGCGGACTTTTTGAACACCCAGAAGTAACCGATGAAATTGTACTTGCCAATGGAGAACGGGCTGAAATTCTTGTGAAAGGCACTGCTGATCCCGGAAGCAAAGTTACCCTGCAGGCACTTCCGTACAACCGCTACATGCCGCAGTGGCGTCCTGTAAATTGGGAGCAAACACGGGATCTTTTAACATTAACCTATACCGATGAATCATCTGTTGATCCGGTTGAGATCCCCGAAAAGTTGCGTCCGATTCCAAAGCTGGATCCAAATGAAGTAACAACTACCCGGGTGATGCGCATGAGCAATGGCAAGATAAACAGCAAAACAATGGATATGGCCCGTATTGATGAAGCCGCGGAACTTGGTGATACGGAAATCTGGGATATCCGGAATCTTGTGGGGATGGATCACCCCTTTCATCTGCACGGCTTTCAGTTCCAGGTATTTGAACGAAACGGTGAGCCGGTATCACAAACAAAATGGGAGGATACGGTGAATGTGCCTGGATTTGAGAATGCCCGCTTTATCGTACGGTATGATAATTATCCCGGAAAATGGATGTTCCACTGCCATATTCTGGACCATGAAGATCAGGGTATGATGGGGGTTTTGGAGGTAAAGTAAAACTGATAGCACAAGCGGACGCTGCGCCAGTCAAGGGTTAAAAGTAAAATAACGACCTGTCAGCGTGCCGAACGAAAGAGAGGCTCCTGACAGCGTCGTGGATTTCACTGGCGCAAGCGTCCGCTTGTGCTACGCCTGGCAAAAGTAAATTACTTGTGCCAGGATAAAGAAGAATGTATAATCTCTTATATCTTATTTTGGCCTTATGAACTATCAATATCCCATTATAAGATAAAACCAGGATGATATGAGCAGAAAATACAAGATCAGAGATCAGAATTATCCGCATTTTGTAAGTTTTGCTGTGGTTCACTGGATAGATCTTTTTACACGATCTGTTTATCGGCAAATACTTATTGATAGCCTAAAATATTGTCAAAAAAACAAGGGTCTGATCCTATATGCCTGGTGTATTATGACAAATCATGTCCATTTGATCATAGGTACAAATGATCGTTCGATGGAAGGAATATTGCGCGATATGAAGAGTTTTACTTCCAGAAAATTAAAAGAGACAATTATCGGCAATGCGGAAGAGAGCCGAAAAAAATGGATCCTTTGGATGATGAAACAAACAGGTAATAAAAACAGAAATAATCTCGAATGGCAGCTGTGGCAACAACACAATCACCCGATTGAATTATCAAATGAACAACTGATTAGCCAGCGGCTTGACTATTTACACAATAATCCTGTTAAGGCTGGTTTTGTTCAAAACCCTGAGGACTGGCTTTACAGCAGTGCGGGTGATTATTGTGGCAGGAAAGGCTTTTTGGATGTAGTTCTGATTGATTAAATCTGGCAGGGGCACAAGCGGACGCTTTCGGGTAAAAACTGATGGCACAAGCGGACGCTTGCGCCAGGCTAGGGCGTAAAACTGAGGGGCACAAGTGGACACTTGCGCCAGGCAGCTCCATCACTAGCGCAAGCGTCCGCTTGTGCTAAGCTCTGCATAGTCGCAGATTTCTATTTCAACCTAAAAAAGGATAAGTAATGACAAAACCACGTAAAGGTTTAATTTTTACCATAGCGGCGGCATTGTGCATGGGGTTTTTTACAACCGGACAGTTATTTGGGCAGTCTCAGCAAATTGTGGTTAATGTGGAGGCGATGGATCACGCCTTTGACGTTGATGCACCCGATGAACTTCCAACCGGATGGATAACTTTTGTACTGAATAATCAAATGGCACAGGAAGTCCACGAAATAAGTTTCGCCAGGCTCCCTGATGGAGTAACCTACGATGAGTATCTCACAGATTATATGGGTGCCTGGGAAACGTTGCTCAGTGAATATCAGCAGGGCATTGTGGAACGCGATGAAATCAGCGCAAGGGTAAATGAATTACTGCCCGCCTGGGCAAGCGACATTGAGTATGTAAATGCACGCGGACTGATATCACCCGGCCGGACGGCTGAAAAGACCATTTACCTGGAACCCGGAAAATATACCATGGGCTGCTGGATGAAAACCGAAGATGGACTCATTCATATTGTACAGGGAATGCATCGGGAGTTAAATATTACGGAAGAACCTGCAAACAGCCCCGAGCCAAACCCTGAATCACGAATTACCTTGCATGAAGAGGATATAGAAATTGATTGGGTGGCGGAAACGGGAAAACAAGCTTTTGAAGTCGATTTCAAAATCGACGAAAGCGGGCAATCCTTTCATAACAATATTCACCTGATTCGCCTGGATGGAGAACCGGATTGGGTTGAACTAAACAACTGGCTGGATTGGTACCACCCGGGTGGACTCCGAACACCTTCCCCTGCCGACTATCTTGGTGGTTTTGAAACGGTCAGAGATGGATCCACAGTCTACTTCTCTTTGGAAATTACAGACCCCGGAGAATATGCATGGGTTGTATTTGTTTCCCGCGGCCAGGGACTGCATAAGAGATTTACAGTTAAATGAATTGGTTTACCGGGTGATAGAAGCAAGCGGATGCGGGGGTCAGGGCAAGAGATAAAATTCCAGTAACAGATCAAAATTTATTTTAAAGACTCAATATCCGCCACACAAAACTCATCCAGCTCCGGGATAGTGCCGCCAAATAGATTAGCAAAGAAGTCAGTTGTATTCACACTGTAGTACATCAGGCATTCCTCAACCGTGCAATGGGCTCCGTTATCACTGTCGTGGTGATTATGCTGCATCTCAGTTCCGTTATTTACAAGGCCCATCAGGTGGCCAAATTCGTGATTAAACACGGTTGACTCAATTGCTGTTTGTGAAGGTTGTCCCACACCTCCGCTGATCCTGTTAATTGTATCTGCAAAGTAGGCTGTGGAGGTATTAAAGTAAGCAATGCCAAGAACGTTTCTTGAATCAAATTCACCGTCTACAAAAAGGACGTATGATGCAAGAGTGGCTTCTTTTGTAAACTGTTTGCGATGCTGGTCTTCAAGACTACGCACATCGTTTGCTGAATAGGTACTCTGCCCGCCCGAAGGAATTTCCTGCGGATCAAGAATGGTTATTGATGACTTGTCCAGATGAAGTTCAAGAAAATCCCGGAGGTTTTCAACTGATTCTGCTTGTGGCTCTGCGCCCGGCATAAACTGAATTTCCACGATTAGATGATCATAGGCCCGATCTGCTATAAACGCTTCGTTAGAACTGCCTGGTGACAAGGTGTGGCTGAAATCATCTGGTGAAGAGCCGTTACGATCATTCCCATTGGTATCTACTCTGGTGGATGAATCGCTGCAGTTTAAAAAGGTAAAAGTTATGAAAGAAATGAGAATGAAAACGAAGATAAATCTATTCATAAAATAGTAACTGCAACTTATTAATTTTAATTACTCCGATTCTATACAGCACAAAAGGTGAATGTTCCGCTATTTTTCAAACATCGTTGTCTTTTTAATGGAAAATGTATGAGAGTTAAGGAACCTTAAAGAAAATGATAATAGCAGTTCAAATCTTACTAACTAATTCTTCTTAACAATTACTTTTTATTTTCGACGAACTACATAAAAACTTTATCGCTTAAAAACTGAATTAAAAACCATGCAAAAACTGGAAATAATTAAAGCGGATCTTGACAATGATGTACATGGTAAAGCTATTTTACAGATTACCGACGCTTATGCCCGGGATCCCTTGGGTATGGGACAATCTTTGCCTCAACAGGTCAAGGATTCACTAATCGAAAAGCTTAGAGATTTTCAATGCAGTATCCATTTCATTGCCTTTATGGATGAGGAGCCCGTAGGGGTTGCCAATTGTGTTTTCAGCTTTTCAACTTTTTATGCCGCGAAAGTAGTAAATATCCATGATCTGGCCGTTAATCCCGAGTTCAGAGGAAACGGGATTGGAGAAGCTTTACTGGGGGCAGTGCAAAGAATGGCAGAAGATGAAGATTGCTGTAAAATAACCCTGGAAGTTCGGGAAGATAACCGCGCCCGAAAATTATACGAGCGTTTTGGTTTTACTTTTGGTGAACCGCGTATGTTTTTTATGGAAAAGCCGATTACAGATTAGATTTATAAAAAGTCTGCTAATTTTATCACCTTCTTTCCAATTTGGAATTTATAGGTTTTTATTGCGTTAGTGATTGTCAACAATTAGCCTAATTTATCAGACCAATGATAAAACAGATTATTTGTCTTGTAGCAGTAACGCTATCGTTTGTTTTACTTTATTCATTACCGATGGAAGTTGAGCGGCCGAATGAAAGCGGAAATGATCTGGGAATGATTCAATCATCAATCTCTGATACACTGGATTGGGACCGGCCGCGGTTTTCAGAGTACCAGGAAGAACGTAATCAACTGGTTGAAACTGGAGTGGTGGCGCAGGGTATTGAAGATGAAAATGTGATTGAGGCAATGCGAAATGTGCCCCGGCATTTGTTTGTTGATGAAGCTCAGCGCAGTTTGGCTTATCAAAACAACCCCTTGCCGATTGGTCATGGACAAACAATTTCACAACCTTATATCGTGGCATATATGTCTGAAATGCTGGAGGTTGAACCTGGTGATAAAGTTTTGGAAGTCGGTACCGGAAGCGGCTATCATGCAGCGGTGCTGTCTGAGCTGACTCCACACGTCTTCTCCATCGAAATAGTGGAGCCACTGGCGAACCTCTCGTCCAGGCGGTACGAAGAACTGGGCTATCACACGATCGAAACAAAATCCGGGGATGGCTACTACGGCTGGGAAGAGTATGCACCGTTTGATAAAATTATCGTAACCGCCGCACCCGGCCACATTCCGCCCCCATTGATGGATCAGTTAAAACCAGGTGGTATTATGGCGATTCCGGTTGGCAGTGCGTATCAAACCCAGACCCTGATGAAAATTACCAAAATGGAAGATGGAAATGTGCGAACCGAACGAATGCTGCCGGTCAGGTTTGTACCGATGACAGGTGAAGCACAGGATTAGTTGTTGAAAGTCTCCCCTTGAGGGGAGTACCCACGCGGCGAGCGTGGGGGAGGGGTGTTCACTATGCTTAATCACTAAGATTAATCTTTAATGCGGCAAGAACCTCCCCTCTGGAGAGG
>CAYOLE010000112.1:0-10587 GCA_964404705.1 uncultured Rhodohalobacter sp.
CTGCTTCGCCAAAAACTGCCTCTGATGCTTCGTCAGCCTTCATCAAAAATCACATATGGCAATTCGAGCCTGTGGCTTAGGAAGAAGTAAACGAGCTTTTCGTCGGATCCCGCAGGTATACGGGAGTTTTTTCGTCAACACCACAGACCCTGATTAATTGTAAGATTAGAACTCCAATTATGTTGCGAAGCGGGTAACTTACTTGCTTTTCAGTTCCACTTCGTGTATGATTAATATATACTTACAGGAAATCTGTCTTCAGGTCTTTAGCGGCAGACATTCAACATCTTCCTGCCTGTTTGATTACATCGATATTTGTTATCAGATGCTCTCTCTTAACCCAATGGAGGTAATACCATGAAACCGAACGATTTGCCATTTTTTAAACAAATACAAAAACTCCCCTTTATTTTTGCTTTTTTTCTGATGTTGCAGCTTACGGGCTGCGGAGAACGCTCCGAACAGGTTGGCGAAAACGAAGAGGTACAACAGACTCAGGAACAGCAGATGCAGGAAACCATTTCACTCAACTCCACACTGGCGGGTAATTCGAGTGGTGATCCCGATGGCAGCGGCACTGCAAGCGTTACAATCGACACAGAAAACGGGGAAGTTTGTTATGAAATCGAAGTCTCCGATATTGACGACCCGACTATGGCGCATATCCATCGCGGTACGGCCGAAGAGACGGGAGGCGTGGCTGTAAACTTCAATACACCCGAGAATGGAATGAGCGGCTGCGTGACGGAAACAGATCCCGAAGTGATCGAAGAGATCATTGAAAATCCCGCCAACTTCTACGTAAATGTTCACAATGAAGAGTATCCCGGCGGGGCAGTCAGAGGTCAGCTTGAGATTCCTTAATGGAGTTCAGATTGCAAGGTGGCGTTTTTTATCTACCCCGATTCTTCAGTAAACCGCTTTACCCGCACCGGATCATCAGGTTGGGTGGCCAGGCTTAAACCGATCAGAAGTGCAACGTTGACAATCAACCCGTAAACACCTTCGTGCATTGGCAGGGGCTTGAGTTCGGGCAGCATCAAAAAGAAGATGTTGACCACAATGCCGCCAAAGAGTCCTGCCAGTGCGCCCGCTTTGGTGGCGCGCTTCCAGTAGAACATTGCAAAGATGACAGGAAAAATTTGCGCTACTCCACCGTAAGAGCCGAGCAGCAGCGCCACGATTGATACGTCGATCACCACAGCAAAGAGGTAGGCGATCAGCCCGAGGATAAGTACCGATATGCGGATCAGCAGACGCTCGGTGGTATCTTTCAGCGGCTGTTTGAGAACCGGGCTGATGCCGTCGCGAATGCCAATAGATGCCGCGGAGTGGAGAATGGCGTCGCCGGATGACATGGAGGCGGCAAGGGCTCCCGCGCAGAAGAGTCCGATGACGATGGCAGGCAGTTCGAGCTGCATCAGAATGTAGGGGAGAATGCTGTCGGCTTGCTCAACTCCCGGAAACAGTACAATGGCCGAAAAGCCGATCAGCAGAATGGGAACGAGGAAAATCAAAAATGTGGGGTAGAGAACTACACTCAGACGCATCGTCCTCACGTTTTTGGCGGCAAAGCTGCGCATGAAAAAATGAGGCCACACCGAAAAGCCAACCGCCGATACCAGCACCGCCGAGCTATATTCCCACCAGCTCCACGGCGATCCGTCACCTGCCAGCCCCGGCGCTTCCAGCATGGCGGTGTGGCCGGCATCCATAATTGCTTCGAACATCGGCCCGATACCGCCATAGAGCGTGTTAGGCAGGTAGATGCCGAGGATCCAGGCGAGCACCATCATAAACATTCCCTGAAACGCGTTCGACCAGCCAACACCCATTACCCCGCTGAAGTACACGTAGATCAGTACTACGATGTAGGTAACTCCAGCTCCGGCCCAGTAGGGAATCATTCCCTCACTGATCACATTCAGAACATAACCGGCGCCTACCATCTGAAGGGTGAGATAGGGGATGAAGACCACCACACTGAGTGCGGCCAGCATCACGGAAAGAAAGGTGCTGTTGAACCGGTCGGCCAGCAGTTCCGCCTGGGTAACATAGCCATATTTTTTACCGAGCCGCCAAGCCCTGGGGCCAAAGAAGTAGAGTGGCACGACGCCGATCACCCCGTAAGCAATTATGTAAAACGCAGCAGCTCCGCGCGAATAGGCCCAGCCCGGTCCGCCAAGGAAGGCAAAGGAGGAGAAAATCGAAGCGCCGATCACAAAGTAGAGGACAAACAGGTTCATGCTGCGGTCGGCCGCTACGTATCCGCTTACGCTGCTGGATATTCGCAGAGACGGAATGATTCCGGTTAGCAGAGAAATCAGCAGGTAAAGCCCGACAACAATTAGAATGACGGTACCGGTCTCCATCAGCTCATCTCCTCCTTCACGTCATCATCGTGCGAATCGGATAGATAGAGGCCCAGCATGGCCGCAAAACCCACAATCACCCAAAATATGATCCATGCAAACGAAAGCGGGAATCCGAAAATCAGCGGTGTTGCGGATGAAAAGATCGCATGTCCCGGCCAGATGACGGCTAATGTAATAACCAGAAGTACCGCTACAAAAATGATGCGGTTGCGGCGGATATTGTTTTTTGAGTGTGATGATCTTGAGGATACATCCATACGTTTTCAGCAAATTATCTCTGCAATTCAGATCAAAATCAATAAAGCAGATATATTTGTGAAATGCACGTACTTCTGCCGAATATCTCTAAAGTTGATGGTAAAGAGATAGCTTTGCATTGATTACTCAGAAATTAATTGGGGCAGCCAGACCGCCACATCAAGCCGGGAAGCAAAATGAAGAAGAGGAGAGGTATCCGGCAGACGTAAATTCAGCGGATGGGTCATCGTATTTTCGGTAATTTCCGCATCAGCTTTTTGCAGGGGCCATGGATGATGATGCACATCCACACGGTAAAGTTTTCCTTCAGGGCTTTCGGAATAGAGGCAGTATCGTTCCGTTAACCAATGTTCAAGCGTATCCGGTTCAGATTCATAAACATCAGAAACAGGCTGATAGGAAGCGCTGAACCGGGCTGATTTTTCCGGTTCTTTGCGCTCACTTCGATACTGAATCCGACTATCCTTTTTTTCCAGACTGATGTTCGCGTTGTAATAGGGCAGGTAAAAAAAGGTGCGGGCCGCCCACACCGCAAGCGGATTTGTTGTGTCAAGGCTCAAAAACCAAATTCCCGGTTTATCGCGGTAATTTACATACAGCCGCAGATTTAATTCCGGAAAAGTTGAAAGCCAGGGAAAGGGAGGAACTAAACGAACAGAAACATTCTCCATACGAAGCGGAACGACTCCGACCCATGATGTACCGTCGTACTCCTGAATTTCAAGTTCATTGGGAACCAGCGGCCGCAGTTTTTCGGAGGGAACCGGCCAGTGGGCAAAAAGAAGGTCGCACCAGGTCTGCTGACCTGCCCAGGGCTGATCGGGCAGCGGCCATGGTCTGTGTTCTGTTCTGCTAAAGGATGGATGGCTCATAATCGGATAGGTAATTTAATTGTTTACTCTCTTGAGGTTGTTTAACGGATTCTTTTGAATAAGCTAAACACCCTAATTTTTAGCTTAATTCCTAAACGATATCAGGTTTTCTAAATCTCCCCTTAGTAGATCTGTTTTTACTTGAAATAATAGACTGGGCTTACTTTAACGAACGGATCGGTGCAGTTGCTGCATCTCATCCAGTCGGATATTCCCTTCATAGTACGCCTTTCCAACCACCACACCATATAGATTCAGATTTTGAAGCTCCACCAGATCCTGCAGGCTGGAGACGCCGCCGGATGCGATCCAGTTGAGGCCGGGGAATCGTTTTTGAAGATCTGAATACATTTCCAGGTTCGGGCCGCTCAGCATGCCGTCGCGTGAAATGTCAGTGCTGAGAACCGTTTTTAGCCCGGCATCTATCATCGGGTTGATGAACTCCTCAATCGGTTCATCAGATGTTTCCAGCCAGCCGCCGTAAGCCATCTTTCCGTTTTTAAGATCGAGTCCTAAAATCATTTGTTCGGGGTAATCTTCCACAGCCTTGATCCACTCTTTCGGATTTTTTACCGCCATCGACGAGCAGATGACACCGCTCAGTCCGGCATCCAGCAACTGATCGATATTCTCTCTTGATCTCACACCTCCCCCGGTTTGCACAGAAAGACCTATTTCGCTGATAATAGAGCGGATGATCGGCAGGTTCTCAAACTTTCCGCTTTTGGCTCCATTCAGATCCACTACATGGATATGCGAAAAACCGGCCGCCTGGAATTTTTCAGCCTCCCGGAGCGGGTTATGGTTGTAGATTGTCTTTTTTTCGTAGTCGCCTTTCTGCAGGCGAACAGCCTGTCCGTCGAGCAGATCAATTGCGGGGATGATGTTCATTAAGGCTTCGATCTTTTTGTTCCTTTCAAATTACTGAGACCGGAAAGATATGGATTTGAGGCGTGGGAACAGCGACTAAAGTTGCGTGATATTAGTATCGAAAACATCGCGTGTAATAATCTAACGTGAGTTCGAGATAAGGCAAAAACCCTTTATTTTGTCATCCCGCACTTGATGCGGGATCTCCAAACCTTAAATTCATGTGGAGATTCCGGCTCAGAGGCCGGAATGACGGTTGCTTATTTAGGTTTTTCTCTTATCTCGAACTCACGTTTAATCTAATTCACCCTGATGATCGGAAAAATTCTTGAAACTTTCGATTCCGGTGGCGAAAGAAAAACAGAAGGGATCTATAGAGCAATCGCGGTGTGAGAATACATATTTAATTTCGCCGGATCCATCAAACCCACGCTGTTAAACGGTTCAATATTTCTACGAAGTTCACGAATAAAACGCACCCGGTCTGTTTTTTTTGCACTATTCTGAAGTATCAAAAGCAGATCCTCATAGCTTTGATGTACCAATGAACGCAGTTGATTGTTATCCGCATTTAAGAATTGGCCGGTAAGTTCTCCGGCAATTCGTTTTTGTTCATAGGTAATGGTACATACAAAATAGAGCATTGAGAAAGCGGTAAACAGATCAAAGTGGTGTCTGCTTTTGTAACAGCCAGATACCAGAATATCAATCAGTCTGACTTCACTGAAGAATTCTTTTTCGTAGTTCTCAAGTTCTGAGGCCATTTTTGTGAGGTTATTCCATGACTTTATTAAAACATCCAGAATTTTTTCCACGCCGCATAAACTATGGGCAATTCCTGTACTGTGAAGCGGATCAACAAAACCGGCAGTATGATAGAGGGCTGCCCAGTCCTTTCCAAAGATTATATTTAGCCTCCGCTGAAGACGGCCGGTGCCGATCATCTGCCCGGGTGTATCGGCGAGACAGCTCTCTGAAAAGAGTTTGCTGAGCGATGGATACTCCCGAATCTTTTCCCGCCATTCCTGGCCGGGCGCAGTTCCGTTTGAATTCTGACCATCCAGCACCAACCCCGCACTCAATAGGCCGCTGTTAAAGCGAAGCATCCAGAGCCAGCCCGGTTCCAGCAGATGGTGGAGTGCAGAGTGATCCGGATTGTAGGGATAATCACCGGTTTGAAATCCTTGATTAATCAGATATGAATGCCACTGCGGCACGTTCTCAAAATGCGAGTAAACTGCTCTTGTATTTGTAAGAAAGTCACTGTTTGATGAGGAAGTACCAAAAAACCGGTTTGAAAATCGTGGCGATCCGGTCGCGTCGATAATAAATCCGGCCTCCAATTGAATCGGATTTCCATTCCGGTCCGCATGTATTCTCCAGTTTCCTGAAGGCTCTTTTGCGATCGACTGAATATCCGTTTTATCCAGGTAGTCGATCCCAGCATCCATCACCATCTGAACAAAGAGGTGATCTGTTTCGGGCCGGTACCATTGCGTATCGGAATTCTGATCATCCACGCTTGCGGCTACCAGCAGCTCACGGCTGTGAGTTCGATCAGTAGAAAAAGGCTCTCCTTTCGAGTGTTTATAGTAGCTGAACCCGCGTTTTATTCCGCAAAGAATCTCCGGGCAGTGCTGCTGCCACGATCCATACCGGGAAAGCTTTTTTAGCTGCGGCAGGTCATATTTTTCCGAAAGATCACGTAAAATCATATCTGCTGCCGGGGTGGAGGACTCGCCAATGACAAATCTCGGATGCTGATCTTTTTCCACGAGACAAACCCTGAATCCGGCGCTGTTCAGGCATAGAGCAGTAATGGATCCGGCAAAGCCGCTGCCGGCAATCAGAATGTCGTATGTTTTTTGGTGAATTGGCATGGAGTTTTGCCTTGTAATGTATTGAGTGCTAAACTAACAAAAAGCAGAATAATTATAGTTTGTGGATGGAGCTGTTTACTGAATTTCTGTTTTTAAAAAATAAAATGAGTGGCAACTTAATGATCCTTTTTGGACCCCTGATGGATGTGATTATCATGATACGCTGTTTTTACACCGAGGTGTGTGCTATGGAGCGTTGATGATTCTTCGGACGAAAAAAACAATTGTCCGAAGAGGCTGGAGTATCCTCTCTCAAGGAGTGTGTTGATGGTGCTGGTGAGTTCACCCACAAACTTCACACTCAACCTCTGCCAGCACCTCCTGACTCAAATTCATCTTATCCAGCCTCACTTTTCTACCCTGAAAACAGAGCTGACAATCCGAAAATTTTTCAAGATCCCAGGTGTCGACAAAAACTCTGCCTTGGTGCATATCGAGAGCTTTATTGAAAACTTCTTCAAGGGCATGAAGTGTGGGAGGTACAAAATCTCCCTGTTCCAACAATCGATCCATCATGCCGTTACCAGAACGGGTCGGGATTATCGAGCATGTTTCAACTCCGCACTCAAATGCAAATTCTGCTGATTTGAGACACCACTCAATATTTTCATGCGGATCAACAAGAAACGGCGGATTCAGCAGAATGAATGCCCGCGTTCTGATACCGTTTGATTTCAGAAACCCGGCCGCCTTTTTGAAATCGTCTGTGGTGATCTGTTTATTCAGTTTTGGCAGCACGTCTGGATGAATCGATTCAAGACCCATGGCAACCTCAAGTTCTCCGTCAAGCATATCTCGAAACTTCAGAACAGAATGGTTGCAAAGTTTAGGATGATTTTCCACCAGAACAATTTCAAAATCTTTCAAAAGGGATGCGATTTCTGGATGATCCCCAGGAGGTATCGCCTTATTATCAAAAAAGTTACCGTTGTTGTAAAGTTTTACCCTATGTGCTTTTGGGAGCTGACTAAGCCCAAACCGTATCTGTTCCGGAATTGCACCATCAGGTGTTGGCGTGTCGAGCGTGTCTTTCCAGAGATCGCACATCACACATTTAAATGAACATTCCTTGTTGGTTAAAAACAGAGTATTGATACTCCTCAGTTCACCATCAATATCTGGCTCCTGTTCATGCAGCCATCCGTAGGGCCTGGATGGATCGGCCGTTCGTTTAAGCGGACGAAGGTTAGAAATCAGCTGGGTATCAGGCATAAAGTGACCGGAAATAATTTCGGTAGGTTATCTCGTTATCGGGAAAAAGTTCATTATATCCTTCCTCGTTGATCGCCCCATGCTGGAATCGCCTTTTGGGAAAAACAGGCATTTCCATACCCGTTACAGCTTTTATACCCCGCTGCACGATGTCACCTTTCAGGGCATAAAGTTCTTCATGTTTCCAGTCGGTGAGTTGAATAAATGGAATTCCCTCAGAGACTTCAATCACATTCGGCAGTGTATATGGGCTGAACGGTTTAAACCCATATTTTTTCGCAGGCGCATACGTACGAATATGTCCGCGGCTCTGCCCTCCGGAGTAGGTAAGTGAGTGCTTGATTTTGTCAACTCCCCAGCCTTCATGATAGAGAAGCGGGTTGCTGAGCACGCTCCGTATAGTAAGTTCCGGATTATCTTCGATGGGATAGGCTTTTAAATTCTCATCACCGCCATCACCATCCGCAAGCAAGGTCCAGTTTGGATATTTTTCACGGATTTTTTTGCACAAGGCAAGCGTCATTGTCGCCGCCTCCACATCACGCAGCTTGTAGTCTTCTATTACCCGGATGGTTTCCTTGTAATTGAGCTCTGATTTTTCCGCTTCAATTACTTCCAGAAAAAGGGACAGACCCAGTTTATCAAGGAATTCAAAAGCCTGATCGGCATCTGCAGCCTTACCTACAGACAAGGTAAAAGCCTTAAGCCTGGATGGAGACATTCCCATCTCCAGCATTTGATGATAGAGCGTAAGAAAAACCGATCCGCTGTCGATGCCGCCGGAAAACAACACGCCTATCGGTTCTTCCTCGGGAATGGATGTCAGCCATTTTTGGCATTCGGTTTTCAGAGCCTCAATATATGTTTTCCCTATTTGATCAAGATCGGCACCCAATGTATTTCGCTGTGGTGTGAAATAGCGGTTAAACTGTGGATTTGGATCGGGGCAGCCAACCACATCAAGCCGCACAACATAGTGTGCAGGAACCATCCGGGTGTAGTCGGGCCGGAATTGACCTGCAAGACCCAGTTTTTTTAAATAGCCATGAATTTCATCAATCCGTTCAGCTACGATTAACAAAGGGCCGGAGAGCTGTTTTGCCATGAAATACCGCATTGGCCGGCCTATAGACCGGGCAAGAAAAACTTGTTTGCCTACTTTTTGCACTATTGCAAAAGAACCTTCTATAGTGCGAATTTTTTCCGGTTCACCGGTTGCAATGATCTTTTCAGCTTCTTCGGCTGACATATTAAAGATCTGGTTTTCCCTGGGATCGATAAGGCTGACAAAATCGTCGAGTTTTTTCGTGATGTGTGGCATAAAACAATAGCATTAATTTTTAAAAAGAAATTTAATTTAAAGACAAAGTAACGAATAAAAGAAAAACCAGGTTGTTGATAATTTGATGGCATCAAAATTTTAACTGGTAATTTCTACTGATGTAAAGTGTATGGATAATAATAAAAATTCAATACGGTGTAACTTTTTCGTTACATACTTACATTCAAATCGATCATTTGTTTGAAGAGCTCCTCAAGAGAATCTGAGGGGGATTGATTCGTATCGACCGTAACGAAGTGACCGTTTTCAAGTTCTGAAGGGATCTCGTAGCTTTCAGTCAGCTTTTCAAAATCTTCAAGGCGAGCATCCGAAATGATACCTGTTTTTCCTTTCCTTTCATGCAGCCGGTTTATAATAGTTTCATCAGACGCCTGAGCTTCAACGAAAAGGTATGGAGCTGCTTCACTTTTTATTGCAGTGATCAGCTTCTGTCTTATTTGCTGATGGCTGAAAGTTGCATCAATGATGACGGCTTTTCCATCCTTGATTGATTCCAATGCTTTTTTGATCAATCTGTCGTAGGTTTTTGAAGACATTCCGGCAGAATAGAGAGACTCACGCCTGGCTGGGGGTGTGCGCTCTGTAAGCGGCAAACCTGCCAGGGATTTTCGAATGGTATCGGACGAATACTGTTCAATATTCAAATGGCTTGCCAATAAACCCGCCAGTGTGCTCTTGCCAGTACCGATTCTTCCCATAAGAATAATAACCACCGGACCCGAACCCACAAGGGCATAGCGAAGCGATAATTTGAAATATTCTTTAGCACGATTTGCGGCACTCTCCCGGTCTTTTTTACTTACTTCTTCTTCACTACTTTGAAGGCTTTTAACTTTTCCCTTCACATAAGCCCGGTAACATTTATAGAAATCTAAAATCTGCAGCAAATCTTTATCGGCCAGTTTTTTTGACATCTGATTGACAAAATAGCGCTCTTCCTGTTGGCAATCATTAAAGTCGAGGTCCATCGCAAGATAGGCGAGATCGGCTGCGACATCCCCGTACCGGAAACGCTCATTAAATTCGATACAGTCATAAATCTGAACTTTTTCAGGGGTGATATGAATATGCTCCAGGTGCAGATCTCCGTGGCCGTCAACAATTTTGCCATCCTTTATTCGATCCTGAAAAAGCTGCCCCTTCTTCTGAAAACATTGATCGGTAAAATACCTGATCGCATCAAAGCTGTTTAGATCAATTGTTTGATCGATAAACGGTTCAGTCTGCTCAAAGTTCTCATCCGTATTTACTTTGATAGTTTCGATCTCACCCCATTTTGATAATTCTGAACGTTGATTCTGATTCCGGTAGAATTCAGCCAGCGTATCCGCCACCCGGTCAAGATGCTCACGTGTTAACCCGTTGTTTTCAACATATCGAATTAAAAAATGTTCATCCGGCAGTCTGTTCATTTTTACCGCATACTCCACGATGCTGCTGGAATCCGAATGACCTTCTTCAAAAAGATACGTCTCGTCCTTTTTGGCAAAACCAATCACGCCTAAATAGATATCGTCGCTGAGACGGCGGTTAAGTTCCACTTCCTTATAACAGAGTTCTTTGCGTTTTTCCAGCGTGCTATAGTCCAGGAAATCAAAATTAACAGGTTTCTTTAACTTATATACAAATGAGCCGGCGATAAAAACATGCGAAATATGAGTCTGGATATGCTGCACCTCATCTACCTGATGGGGGTAAGACTCAGGTTGTTCTAAAAAATAAAACAACTCTGATAATTCTGAATTCTTTATTTGTTGATTCATTTAAAGTTATTTTCC
>CAYOLE010000113.1:0-10443 GCA_964404705.1 uncultured Rhodohalobacter sp.
TTATAAAAATCTCATTTTTTCGAAAAAACTCATCCGATGACTATTCCCTGCAACCCAACTTTTACAGTTGACGTAACAATAGTAAATGATGTAAAGTATACTTTTACATTTAGACTTAGTCAATTTGTTTTATAAAATATCCATTAAAAGAAGAACATGAGTAAGGAATTTTTAGAGTAACTGGATTTGAATAGACTGTTCATTCTCTGTGAAGAAGTGTGAGGTAAAATAGGGCTATGTACAAAATGAACTTGCTTTTTGTAAATCAAATTGATTAATTGAGAACCGTTGTAAAAAGATATAAATAAGAGAATTTCATGTGCCTGTTTCTTTATTCATGGTGGAAGCGCTTTGTCACTCCTCATTAATAAAATAATATTTCAAACATGGCATAAATCTCTCAAAACATATAGGGTTAATCACAAGAATTACAAAACGTCATATGTTGAATAAAATACTATCCTCAGCAGTCCTGGTTCTATTTATGATTTGCTTTTTTGCTACAGTGGTTGCTGCCCAGGGCTCGGGAAGAATTACAGGTGTTGTAACAGATCAAGCATCCAATGAAACGCTTGCAGGAGCTACAGTTCAGATTGTTGGAACAAACCGGGGTGTAGTCACTGATCAAAATGGCCGGTTCAACCTTACCAATGTATCTGCTGGAAATATAGAATTGCAAGTTTCATATATCGGCTATCAGCGTCAAAGTATAGAAGTAGATGTCTCTGATGGAGAAACTGTCGAACTGGATATTGCAATCAGATGGGACAGTGTTGAGGGAGAGGAAATTAATATTACGGCCCAGGCACAAGGGCAAAACCGTGCGATTAATGAACAGCTAAGATCCAACACTATCTCCAATATTGTATCCAGTGACAGAATCAGGGAACTGCCGGATGTAAATGCAGCGGAATCAATTGGCCGGCTTCCGGGAATTGCCATTCAAAGAAGTGGTGGAGAAGCCAATAAAGTGCTTATCAGGGGAATGTCACCCAAATTTAGCACTGTATCTGTTAATGGGGTAAGAGTTCCGTCTACTGGTGGTGATGACCGCAGTGTAGATCTTTCTCTTATATCATCAAATATGCTGGATGGAATTGAAGTTAAAAAAGCGAATACGCCGGATATGGATGCAGATGCGATTGCGGGATCCGTTGACCTCAGATTAAGAGATGCTCCTGAAGGATTGCTTTTTGATATACAGGGACAGGGAGGATATAACCAACTTCAGGATTATTATGGAAATTATAAGGTCTCCGGATCGGTTAGTAACCGATTTATAGATGACAGGCTGGGTGTAATTGCTACCGTGAATGTGGATGAACATGATCGGAGTGCAGATCAGCTAAATGCCGGATATGCCAGATATGATTTCCCGGATTCAGATGACGTTGGAGTCAGGTTAACCACTGTTAATGCTCAGGAACACAATACCATAAGAGGCAGGCATGGAGGTAGTCTATTATTAGATTACAGGCTTCCAAAGGGCAAAATAGCTGCAAACACCTTTTACAATGAATTATCAAATGATGGGGTTAGAAGAACTAATAATATTTTATCAGGTCGCCCTTCCAGTGAAATAAATATTTTCTCAGGGACTACTACTATTCTGACATCTGCTATAAGTTTAGAGCAGGATTATGACTGGATTGAGTTTGACCTGGGTGCATCAAGGACCAGTTCATTAAATAAAGCTCCACGAAATTATTATACAAATTTCCGATTGGAAACACAGGGTGCAGGTGCTCCTGGGTTTCCATCCGATTCGGTAGGAATGACTCCTGCAAGCGTCTTAGATTATTATGTTCCTAATGATGCAATGAAACTCGATAACACTAATATTAATGAAATTAGAAGAGAAGAAACAAACTATACATTGCAGTTTAATGCTACTATTCCTTATGACATCGGCACATTTATTGATGGACAAGTGAAAACGGGAGCCAAAGTCAGGTGGTTTGAAAAAACAAATGAGGAAAATCAATATGGCAGAAGCTGGGCCTATGCTTCTTTGGGATATAATGAGCAGACCGGAGAACCAATTGGTAATGAAGCTGAGTTATTAAGATGTATTTACAATCAATTTCCTGGAGGAACACTAAATGGCTATAATGTTTATCAGGAGCAAGTTGTAAACGAATCAGACTATCAATATATACCTATAAAGTATTTTGACTCCGGGTATTCCAGGGATGATTTTCTGTCTGGTGAAGGTGGATTTCCTATCGGATATAATATATCACCTGAAGATGCAAAGGCTTTCACTGATGCGGCTGAAAAATGTGTGGGAACTGATGGAAGAGCTGGAATTTACGAGAATGTGAATGCTTCACGTAATAATGATTATATAGGTAATGAACGCATTGATGCGGCGTACCTCATGAGTGAAATTAATATTGGAAGATATGTGAAGTTGATACCCGGTGTAAGATGGGAGCATGATTATTCGCGGTATATTACAGAAAGGTTCAGAGAGGTAGTGACGAATAATGTAGAGCAGCCTCCACAAGATATAGATACTCTTGACGTAACAAGGAACTATCATTTTATTTTGCCTATGGTGCACCTGCAAATTGCCCCTGCCGATTGGCTGCAAATACGCCTGGCCCGGACTGAAACTATTGCAAGGCCTGATTATACCCAGTATATCCCGCGTACAAATGTTAACTATCTATTTACGGAAATTAATGCCAATAACACAGATTTAAGACCGGCAAAGTCTAACAGCTACGATGCTTCTCTATCGGTATACCAAAATCATGTAGGCTTATTTACTGTATCCGGATTTCATAAAACCGTGGAAGATTTGCCCTTATGGAAACGATCAGTTCGGCGGACGGTGGATCCATTACCCGAAGGTTTAAATATTCCTGAAGGCAGAGATTTGACAGGAGATGGAAATCCTGATGAGCCCGACTGGATGTGGAATGATCCGCGAATTACAACCTATATTAATGCTCCATTTGATTCAAAATATTGGGGATTAGAAGTAGACTGGCAAACTCACTTCTGGTATTTGCCATCTGTTTTTAAAGGTCTTGTGCTGAATTTGAATTATACGAGAATGTTTTCCGAAACAGCATTTCTCACTACCGTTGAATCTCACCAGGAATGTGTTGCAAACTGCGGAACTCCACGTTCAACCTTCGAGAAAGTATTTAAAGATACCATGCGCACAGGTGCACGGGCTTTTGATCAGCCGGCTCATCTTGCAAATATAACAGTAGGTTATGATTACAGGGGCTTCTCCACCCGCCTTTCCTACCTCTATCAGGGTGACAGGCTTACGGGAGTTGCAAGTGCAACTGAACCTGTACGAGACAGTTATTCTGCAGCTTATAAGCGGTGGGACCTTTCTGTAAAGCAACGAATAAATACAGGATTTTTAGAAAATGTCAACATGGAGTTATTTGCCAACTTCAGTAACATTACAAGTACTCCCGACAGAAGTTTAGTGGGTGGAGATGGAGATCCCAGGCTCGGATTCGGAAGCCCCACTTTTGTGGAATATTATGGATTTACAATGGATACAGGTGTACGTCTGAGATTCTAACTTGTTTTATAAACCACAGAACAACTGTCGAGGGTTAATCAGTTGTTTTACTAAATAATAACAGAACAATAAATCAAACATTAAACTGGAGATACATATGATATATAAATACAAACTATTGTTAGCTTCCATGATGGGGCTTATACTTATGCTGCCCTTCATTACAGTGGCGCAGGATAGTTATACAGAGTGCCCCACCGATCAGGCTGAGTGTATAGTCGAATGGTATGAGGGTGATGACTTTCAGCCTATTTCAAACGCACTCAGAAACACGATTGCGAACGATACGGACAGACCGGATGATCGGGTGTACGTGTTGGAAACAGGTGGAATGTACTTCATTGTTGACGAAATACTGAATGAGGATTTTCATCTTCGTATCAGAGGGCAGCAGGAAGATGAAGTAGATGACTATTTCGGTCCGGCCAAAATCCAGCTGGAAACTAATGAAGAAGGAGAATCTGCCGGGCGATTATTTACAACTACCGGAGACGTAACGTTTGAAAATCTTTGGTTTAGTGGACAACACGATGCCGGAGGAACCGGTAATTATCTTCCAATACGTATAACAGGAGATGGGTCCCGTGTTACTGTCGATAACTGTATTTTTGAACGCTCAGACTTTTCCCTATTTGGTTTCGATAGTTCTGATAACAAGGTTTACATTACCAACAGTATTTTCAGAAACCATATAAACCGAACTCAACAGTGGGAAGGCCGGGGCCTTCGTTTTGAAGACGGCGCTGATTCATTGATTGTAGAGAACAATACCTTTTTAAATCTTGGAATGACGGTTGTTCAATCAGAAGCCGCCCCTATTAATTATTTTAGATTTGTTCATAATACAGTAATTAATGTGGGTCGAATGTTTAATGCCGGTAATTTTTTCATTGAATCTTATATCGCTAATAATGTGCATGTAAACCATTATTGGCATGGAGAAGGCGATGCTGATGGCATTAATGATGATCCGCCAACACGTGATTTTCCATACACAGGATATATTAATGTGGAGCCACTGGGGCCAGGTGCAGGTATAACAGATGCAGGTCGGCGTATAGTGTATTCTCATAACGCTCACTGGAGAGATCCACAGTTTGCAGATTACTATGCTGATTCACTGAATGCACAGCCACTCTTTAATGCGCAAACTGACTCTATGTTTAATACATTTGAGGCTATCTACCGCGGAGATAACTGGGAAGGAAGTGACCCAGAATTATACAGCTATTATAATGCACCCGAACTTGGTTCGCCCTATCCGGATACAGAAATATCTCTTGAAGAACTGGTTCCAAAGCAAATTGCGAACATACGAGACCTTCGTGAAGTAAGACAGGATCCTCTTACAGACTGGACATGGGATCCCGGCAGAGACCCATCTCCCACCACTTTTAGCCTACAGCCGGTTGATTGGCCATTGCCCGGAGACTTCTCTTACACGAACAATGAATTTCTTTCTGCAGGTATTAATGATTTGCCACTTGGTGACCTGAACTGGCAGGATGAGTCAGCAAAACAAGACTGGCTGGCAAATAAAGAATCATATGTAGATGAAATTGAAGCTCTGGCAGGAGAAGAGGTGGATATTAATCAGATAGCAATTGCTGAAGCTGAATTAGGTGAATTGAGCGATGAAGCTGAAGCTGAAACCTATGATGGATTTGTTGAATTTTATATTGAAGGAGGCGGATATGTAGAGTGGACATTCGAGCTCGAGGAAGCTGCCGCAATAGATGAATTGGTTGTACAGATCCGTAGTAATGATGAAACCCGTGGTGCAAATCTGATTGTTAATCCCGGTACCGATGATGAATTCCAGCTTACTACGGGTGATGATGGAGGTATTCTGTTTACGGACTTAACAAATGACTACGACGACAGACCGGATGGCTACGTTGTGGATAATTTAACAGCGGAATCTCTTGAAGCATTAGATTTGGAGGCCGGTGAGCATACAATTCGCTGGACACCAGGATGGGGATACTATACAATTGCCGGCTTCGAAATGAAATCTGGCGGTGAAACCGTGATTGATCTGACCGGATCTGACGCTACAGACTGGGAGGGGGTTACACCATCAGCAGGTGATGACGCAGAAGGATGGGTTCCAAGTGCACTGCGATCAGTCTCTCTTGGTAGCGGTGGAACTATCAGTTACACATTTGAAGATGATGATTCTCCATTTCCTGCAGGAAATTATTTCGTTGATGTATATTACGAAAACAGCGGAGCTGCAAATACACCTGTAATTACTGCAAATGGAGAGGAAGTTGGAACTTTTGGAGGCTTTGAATCAAGTCCTAACGAAACATCCAATTTCTCTACATACCATTTCCAATTAGATTCACCCGGATCGATTGATTTCACGCTTACCGGTGATGACGCCAAAGTGGATTATTTCATTCTTTACTCACAAAGCGGCGGTACAATTACCGATATAGAAAACGATGAACTGGTGAACGGATACGAACTGAGGCAAAACTATCCGAACCCATTCAACCCATCCACACAGATAAGTTTCACACTGCCGCAAGCGAGCAACGTCTCTCTTACGGTCTATAATGTGATTGGTCAGCGTGTAGCAGTTCTTGCAAATGAAGTACTGCAGAGCGGACAGCATACCTATCAGTTCGATGCCAGCAATCTTGCGTCCGGTATGTACCTCTACAGGCTTCAAACAGATAATTTCTCCCAAGTGAGAAAAATGACGCTAATTAAATAAGTATCATGTTGTGATGTTAACCTGAGCGGTAAGATGAAACTTACCGCTCTGTTTTTTTGTAGTTGAAATCGCTGCTCAATATCCCTCTTCTTGAATGAGCCTACACTTTATTGATCTGCTGATTATTGCTCTTTATCTGGTAGCCACAATCTTAATTGGATTCTGGATCTCCCATAAAGCAGGTAAAAATATTCAGAACTACTTTTTGGGTGGCAATAAAATACGCTGGTACTATCTCGGCCTCTCGAACGCTTCGGGGATGTTTGACATCAGCGGTACAATGTGGATGGTTTATCTGCTTTTCATATACGGCCTGAACAGCATCTGGATACCCTGGCTCTGGCCGGTGTTCAACCAAATATTTATGATGGTATTTCTTTCGCTCTGGCTTCGCCGTTCCGGGGTGATGACCGGTGCCGAATGGATCAAATTTCGGTTTGGAGAGGGCAGGGGAGCTCACCTTGCACATATCATTGTGGTGATTTTTGCCCTGTTTAATGTTATAGGATTTATCGCCTATGGCTTTATTGGAATCGGAAAATTTGCCGCTGCCTTTTTGCCGTATGAATTCACCGCAGATCCTCAGGTCAATGTTTACTACTATGGTTTGATCATAACAGCAATAACAACCGTGTATGTGGTAAAAGGCGGAATGTTTAGCGTAGTGTTCACGGAAGTACTTCAGTTTGGAATTATGACTATTGCCTGTATTTGGGTCGGTGTAATCGCGATGCAGGCAGTATCGCCCGATATGCTCGAGGCGGCCATTCCGGATGGCTGGAGGAACCCGTTTTTCGGATGGGAGCTTAACCTCGACTGGACCGGCATAATGGAGACCGCCAACATCAAAATTGCAGAAGATGGATGGAATCTTTTCACCATTTTTTTCATGATGATGCTGTTCAAAGGATGGCTGCAGTCTGCCGCAGGCCCGGCGCCAAATTATGATATGCAACGCGTTTTGTCGGCAGAAACTCCAAAAGATGCCGCTAAGATGAGCGGTCTTGTTAGTTTGGTTCTTCTCATTCCAAGATATATGCTTGTTACCGGACTTACCATTCTCGCACTGGTTTTCTTCAGCGATCAGCTTAATATGATGGGTGAAAATGTTGATTTTGAACTCGTCCTGCCTTTCGCCATGGCCAATTTTATACCTGTTGGTTTACTTGGTTTGCTCATCGCCGCACTGATCGCCGCTTTTATGAGTACCTATGCAGCCACGGTTAATGCGGCACCGGCTTATATCGTAAACGACATCTATAAGCGATATTTTAATCCCGATGCGGATGAAAAAACGTATGTGTACTGGAGTTATGGATCGTCCATAGCAGTGGTTCTGGTTGGAACAGCATTCGGTTTTATGGTGGGAACAATCAATGAACTGATTCAGTGGATAGTAGCGGCTTTATATGGGGGATACACTGCATCAAACCTGCTGAAATGGTATTGGTGGAGATTTAACAGTTACGGTTATTTCTGGGGAATGCTTGGCGGTATACTTGGCGCAATGATCATACCGGCCATATTCTCTGATGTAACTCCTATTTACACGTTTCCATACATTTTTATGATTTCGGTAATTGGCTGCATCTGGGGAACTCTTGCAACACCGCCCGATGATGAAGAAGTTCTGAAAAATTTCTACCTGAAAGTTCGCCCGTGGGGATTCTGGGGACCGATACATGAAAAAGTGAAGGCTGAGTATTCGGGAATTGAACGAAATAAAGACTTTAAACGGGATATGGTAAACGTGGTTGTTGGAATAATCTGGCAAACATCCTTAACGGCTACCGGTATTTTTCTCGTAATACAAGAGTATCAGTTTCTCGCCATTTGTATTGCTATTGTGATTGTATCGATGGCTTTTTTGAAAACCAACTGGTACGACAATCTTGAGGATTATCCCGACGAGCATGCGAAAAATGCGGAAAGCCTTATTGATGTTAAAGATAAAGCAGAAGAAACTGAACTATTTGCTGCAGCTGTTGAATCACAAATAATGGAGAAGGAAAGGTATTAATGGATCAACTCAGGTTTGATATTACTTTAAAGCGACTGATGAAAGAACAACAGCGGTTACTTTCAAGAAAAAACGAGCCGGCTGAGAAACATAATGGAATATACATCCGGTTTAAAAATCCTGTACTGACAGCCGGCCATGTACCACTCAGCTGGAGATTCGATTTTAATTACAGGGATAATCCATACCTGATGGAGCGTCTTGGAATAAACGCGGTATTTAATCCCGGCGCGATAAAATGGAATGATAAATACCTGTTGATTGCAAGAGTAGAAGGTTTTGATCGGAAATCGTTTTTTGCTGTAGCAGAAAGTGAAACGGGAATTGATAAGTTTAAATTCTGGGATGAACCCCTGATTGTACCCGAGACCGATCGGCCCGATGTGAATGTGTATGACATGCGACTCACCGAACATGAGGATGGCTGGATTTATGGAGTGTTTTGCACGGAACGAAAAGATCCGAATGCACCGGAGCATGATACGTCGATGGCGGAAGCGCAGGCGGGCATTGCCAGAACGAGAGACCTGAAAAACTGGAAGCGTCTTCCTGATTTCCAATCACCGAGTCCTCAGCAGCGTAACGTAGTTCTACACCCTGAATTTGTGGCCGGTAAGTACGGATTTTATACCAGGCCTCAGGATGGATTCATCAGCGCGGGCTCGGGTGGAGGAATCGGCTGGGCAATGGTGGCTGATATTGAAAATCCGGTCGCAAAAACGGAAGAGGTGATTGAAACCCGCGAATATCACACCATCAAAGAGTTGAAAAACGGAGAGGGCCCGCCACCCATCAAAACGGATGAAGGCTGGCTGCACCTGGCACATGGTGTCCGCAATACGGCAGCGGGGCTCCGGTATGTTCTGTACATGTTTGTCACCGACCTGGATCAGCCCAATAAAGTGACACATCAGCCTGGCGGTTATTTTATGGCCCCGGAGGGCGAAGAACGAATCGGGGATGTTTCGAATGTACTATTTTCCTGCGGATGGATTCGGGATGATGACGACAAGGTTTTTATCTACTACGCTTCTTCGGATACTCGCTGCCATGTGGCGACAACAACTGTGGATCAACTCATGGATTACTGCAAAAATACACCGAAAGACGAATTTCGTTCAGCAGCCTCAGTTCAGTCGCGCATCAATTTAATGAATAAAAACAGGTCGGAGAAATGAATAAATCCCGGTTTAAAAATCTGGATTACTTAAAGGTTTTGCAGGAAGAAATGGCCGAAGAGGTGCAAAATAATATACTTCCCTACTGGATGGAAAACGTATCGGATGTGGATAACGGTGGATTTATAGGCCGGATTAACGGTCTGGAAAAAAGCATACCCAAAGCCGATAAATCTGCCATTCTAAATACCAGAGTGTTATGGACATTTTCAGCAGCTTACCGGATTTTGGGTGATGAGAAGTATCGGCAGTATGCTGACAGGGCCTTTCACTACCTGGAAGAAAAATTTTATGATAAGGTTAACGGTGGTTTTTACTGGTCGGTGGATTATAAAGGCAGAGTGGCTGATGATAAAAAACATGTATATACCCAGGCATTTGCAATCTACAGTTATAGTGAATATGCACGGGCAACCGGATCAGAAGTAGCCCTGAAGCGGGCTATGGAAACCTTTCAACTGCTTGAACAAAACGCTCTGGATCAGGCTCACAAAGGATATAATGAAGCCTTTTCTGCCAACTGGAAACTGATGGATGATGTACGTCTCAGTGAAAATGATGCTGATGAAAAGAAAAGCATGAACTCACATCTGCATATTATGGAGGCGTACACTAACCTCTATCGGATTAAACAGGATTCTCTGTTAAGAGACCGGCTTGCGGCAGTTACGGAACTTGTGCTTACCCGAATGTATGATGAAGAATCGGGGCATTTTAATGCTTTTTTTGATCAAAAGTGGAATGCTAAATCCGATGTTTATTCTTACGGTCATGATATTGAAGCTGCCTGGTTAATGATGGATGCAGCAGAAGTGGTTAATCTTCCTGAATTAAAAAAAAAGGTGGAAAAAACGGCCTTAAAAATTGGCTATACTACGCTCAGGGAAGGTTTAGATTTGGAAACGGGCGGTATTTTTACCACCGGAATTGGCAGTAAACCTCTCGACAGAGATTTTCACTGGTGGGT
>CAYOLE010000114.1:0-10430 GCA_964404705.1 uncultured Rhodohalobacter sp.
TACAATACGATCTTACCGCTAAAGATCTTTTAAATTCCCTGAAAAATGTAGAATTGTAAGATTGCATCTATTTGATTAAATAAGCAAAAATTGCACGTTGGTATTCTATGTACACACTGATTTACTACTAACCAGTTTACCAATAACCACATTAGAGTCCATTCTTCTGAAGGTTTGCAACAAGTTCTAACCAAAAGTATTCAACAAACTTTCTCCTGTCTTTGCTTACCTGTATATCAAGCTGCTCCAGGTGGCTTAAAGGTACTGTTTGAATATGATTGCCCCATTTAGAGCTTTCTACGGATACAAAAGAATCATTCAAACCTTCTTGCTTATAAATATGTGCATTTTGATACCGGTAAATTGTATTCAGGGGATGAGTGGTACCCCGGCCCACTGCGGCACTGAATGAGAAATAAGCCACATCCTTATGATCCGGTACATTAGGATTGAATTCTTTAGTAACATATTCTCTCGTTAATTGTTCAACAGCTTCTACAGCATTGCTTTTTGCCTGAGGAAATATACTTTCCCCAAACCAATCGAAAACTTCACCAAGTTTATCTCTTAAAACTCCGGGAGCAGTGAGAATAAGTTCAGCAAGACTTGTTCCCCGATGCGGAGTCGCGATAGTGGTGTGCGAAGCTACTGAATCAGAAATATTAAGCTTTGATATTGCATAGCGCATATCAAGCCCCCCCATACTATGGCCAATTACATTGAATTTTTCATATCCGTATTGATCCTGAAGCTGTTCAATTTTTTCCACCCACTGCTCTGCACGTGTTTCTATGGATGCGTAGGGCACAATATTTGGGGCAAAAGCATGTATCCCGTGGCTTCTCAGTGTCATGCAAGGGGCGTGGATAGGTGTCGGACGAACCAAACCTGCTATTCCACCATAACCATGGCACATAAACAGAGGATATTTCAGCTTCAGTATCTCCGGCTGCGGAAAATCCAATAATTCGAATTTTTTAAATAATTTTTGAGTCTCAATCAGCTTCATTGTTGTTGTGATATAATCTGTATCAATTTAGAAATCCGGTAACCGGGGTATGATCAAAGGTTGATCCGCAAATTCAGAATCAGTGCGCAATTGCACCGTTCGCTGTATGGTCCGGTTGTAGATTATGTGCAGATCCATGTTCAGTTCAGGGAATAAAACCAATCCGTAAATTTCAACATTCATCGGGTAAAGCCGGTTTTGAAGGTGATGGTGAAACGTTGTTTTAGAAAACCCTGGCGGCACTCTCAAGGTATAAATACGCCTGCTAAAAAGGGAGTCGATTTCGATAGTTCGGAAACTTACCTGATCTGATGTTAAACTGAAATCATATCGGGTTTGGGAAATGAGTGAATCGATTTGGGCAACATTACTCAATACAGGCGATTTTTTAGGATCAACCTGAACATGAAGCATACTTGTTGCTAAGCAACATATTCCCAGCAGCAATACAATAAACCCCTTTTTACTCATCACTTTTTTTACTCAGACTACAGGTTATCTATTCTGTTAACAATACAATTTGTTACAATACAAATATTATGAACAGGATTGAGTATACTTGAATCTTTGCGGATACACTGCTCAACTCAACCCCTCAAATGTAAGAATTGCTGAACTTCGATGAGCTACCGATTTGAAAAGGTTTTACAACGTCCACAGGTGGATCTATTCCATAATTTTCAAAAACAGATCTATAAAGACTATCCAAAGTGGATACCGCCTTTTCGGTTTGAGATAGAAAAAATTTTTAACCCTGAAAAAAATTCATTTTTCCAGGGTGGTGAATGCGAACGCTACCTGATGTTTGATGGTGACGAAATTGTAGCGCGTTTCGCTGTGATGAACCAACCGCAGCGCGACCGTGTATTGAATCCCAAAATGGGCGGATTTGGATTTCTGGAACTCATCAATGATCAAAATGTAATGAACGGCGTGATTGAATTTGCATCTAACTGGCATAAAGAAAGGGGCTATTCAGCTTTCCGTGGCCCAGTGAATTTTGGAGAAAACAATAATTATTGGGGACTCCTTGTAGAAAATTTTGACGAAACACCCATTTATGGTATGCATTATCATCCGCCATATTACAAAGAGCTGGTTGAACGGACCGGAGCAAAAAAACTGGATGATCACTGGAGCTATCGGCGGGATTTTGATCAACCGCTGCCAGAACGTCTTGTAAAGATCACCAATAGAATAGAAGAAAAGCTGAACGTGGAAATTCGTCCCGTAAATTTTAAAGATCCTGAGGAAGATGCGGAAGCGATACGAAAGATATACAACGAAGCGTGGTCAAATCAGGATATAGTAGATCGTGAGCAGGAATTTACTGAACTGACGCGTGAAACGGTTTATAAAATGGTAGATCAGCTTAAACGGGTTGTTATTCCGGAAAGTGTTCTCATTGCATCGGTGGAGGGAAAACCGGCTTCTTTTATTGTAT
Source organism: uncultured Rhodohalobacter sp. (assembly GCA_964404705.1). Taxonomy (GTDB): domain Bacteria; phylum Bacteroidota; class Rhodothermia; order Balneolales; family Balneolaceae; genus SW132. The sequence continues at coordinate 2,454 of CAYOLE010000114.1, forward strand.
CTATTCCCGATCTGAATGAAGTCTCAAAAACAACAGGAGGGAGGATGAGATGGTGGCAAATTCCACGACTTTTTCTGCTTAAAAGACATGTAAAACGCTTGAGAAATCTTGTCTTTGGCACATTGCCGGAATATCGAAAAAAAGGCCTTGAGGCTCTGGTATTCGTACGTGGCATACAGATGACAAAAAAAGCGGCACCCTCGCTTGATTATTTGGAAGGAGCGTGGGTTAGTGAAAAAAATTGGTTGATGCAGCGAAGTCTCGAAGCTCTTGGATGTCATCATCATAAAACACACCGAACGTATATCTGGAAATTTTGAGAACAACGATTTCACCATCAATAATAGCTCCTTCTCTTTTTTAAAATAATTCAAAAAAAACTGTAAGGAAATTGCCATAATTGACTCATAAGAGAAGAAGCCTCTGTGTAAAAGAAATAACGGGGTAGCAGAGGTACTACGTTAAAACTACAACTCAATTTCCAGTTATGAAAAACATAGAGAATGCTATACCCTTCCTATATTCTATTCTGATCATTTTTATCACATCCATTTCAGTACCGGTAATGTCGCAATCGGTTACAATTTCTGCGAATCTATCTTCCACAGAGCTTATAGCCGGTGATGAAGTTGATCTTATATTTTCCACCAGCGGTGAATCAGATGTTTATTTTTTTTCCGTTGAATCAACATTCGATCCCGATGTTTTTGAGTATACTACTATTCAAACTACAGACCTGACAGAGGGAGGACTTAAATTTGCAGATCTCCTTTCTCCTGGAGAAATCGGAGCCTCGGTATCCCGAACTTCTGCTCTAAGTGAGCCGGATGAGGGAGCGATCATGATTCTGACGTTTAAAGTAAAAGACAAAGCTCCAGCCTCATCCGATTCATTTTCATTCTCTGTTCATACTCTCGCAGATTCAGAAGGCAGTGCCATTACTTCTATGGCTCCTGAAGCTGTTGAATATGATGTAGAGGAATCTATCTCGATTCTGCAGCTTTCCACACCTTCAATGATTGATATAACAGAAGGTGATGAGTTTATTGCCACAGGAAAAGTTTACGCAAACGGGGTAACTGTTGATGATGAAAATACGAACCGAATCAGGATGTGGGTGGGATTGAATGAGTCAAATACCGATCCCGTCACATGGGATGAAAATGATTGGCAACTGATGGAATTTGATGAAAAGGATTCCGAAGATTTCTTCAGCTACAGCAGTGATATTGCCTTCCAGCAGCAGCAGGGTGTATACTATGTTGCGTTGCGGTCTGACCTTGATGAGGACCAGGATTACCGCTATGGTGGAATGAATGGCTATTGGCATGAATCGGAAAGCCCATCAGCTGTGATGGAAATTTTACAACAAGCCCCATTTCGTTACACTATTGCTGCATGGGATTTTGATAGTGAAACGATGACTGCAAACCAGGGCGTACCTGATAATCTGGCATCAGAGGTGGAATTGTCTGGTGCTTCACTGAGCGGGTATGCAGCCGGATCTTCAGGGCGTGCTGCCAATGCAAATGCCTGGCAGTTTGAAGAAGATTCAAATTACTGGCAGGTATCCATCTCAACTGAAAATTTTGAAAACCTGAGAATATCCTCAAAACAATATGGATCAGGTACTGGGCCCATGAATTTTCAACTACAGTCGAGCCTGGATGGAGTAAACTGGAATGATGTGAATGGCGGTTCCATTGAAGTTGCTACTAACTGGACTTCAGGCGTTGTAGATCAATTACAGCTTTCGGAAAGTTTAAACGATCAGCCCGAATTGCATATCCGCTGGCTTCAAATGGATAGCTTGAGAATTGATACAGAAGCCGCATCGAATGTTGTTGCTTCAGGCGGGACAAACCGGATAGACGACATTATCATAACCGGAATCAACCCGGATGCGGAACGAGTGAATGTGTGGCCGGGAGATACAAACAATGATGGGGATGTTGACGAAAATGATATTCTCCCGTTAGGTCTATACTGGCTGGCAGAGGGGCCACAGCCTGTCTACAATAGCTTAGAATGGGCAGCCCGTGAAGTGGAGGCATGGATACCCGAAATGGCAACTTTTGCGGATGCTGCCGGCTCCGGACGGGTCGATCAAAACGACTTGCAGTTGATTGGCCTCAATTTTGGTAATTCTCAAGAAACTAATGACAGCAACGATAGTCAACAGCAAAAACTAAATGCAGCCCCGCTTGCGCAGCTCGAACTTTCACCCCTGAATGCAGGAGAAACCACCGAATTTTACCTTGTAGCGGAAGGCGGTACGAAACTCTCCGGTGTTTCATTTCGCCTGGAAATGGAAGCACTCAACACAAACTATTGGTCAGTAGAAAAAGTAGAGCCTCTGAAATGGGGAGAAACCTGGCTGGAAAATGACCGGTTGATTGAATTTCAAACGCTTCAACACGATTTTCTTGCTTCGTCAATGGTTCATAAAGGATTCGTCGAACCCGAGTCGGCAACCAATTTGGTGAGGATAGTCATCAGGGCAGATCAAAACTGGTCACAGCCTGTAACAGCACTCTTATTGAGAGCATCGGTATCATTTGGATTTGATATTGTGCCGCTTCATAATGCTGAGTTAAGCAAACATTTGGCGGTTACGGTCGATCAGCCGGTGGATGAACGTCCCCGCACAACGATGCTTTTGCCTAATTACCCAAATCCGTTCAACCCCACTACTACCATTCCTTACATACTATCAGAATCTGACGATGTGCAAATTCGTATTTTCGATGCCATTGGCAGGCAGGTTTCCCTGATCACCCGCGAGACCCTTCAGCCTGGCCAGTATTCAATAGAATTTGACGCATCATCATTATCAAGTGGAATCTATTTTTATCAGCTGCATACGAATGGCATTGTGCAAACAAGGAGAATGACGTTGGTTAAATGATTCATCAAAATAAAAATCCCGCGGAAAAAAAATTGGCGGGATTTTATAGCCTGGTTATACATGCAGATATAATGTTCAAAATCAGTGTTTTTCAGTGTTGCAAAAAATTCAGAACACAGATGGCACTGATTGAATGGATTAGCGCAGATTATATATGCAATCGATTTTGTGGTCCAACGGGAATCAACTTTTCTGTATACAATGCGTCTTTAATCTACAGAAAATTAATTTGAAGACCAGCATTGAACGATCTTGTAGTTCCAGGTTCATAAAAGAAGCCACCGAATGCATCGATATTAACTGACGATGCATATCGTTCATTAAATACGTTCATCAGATTAAAAAATGGTTTGACAGAGACACTGTTACTTAAAGCAATTGGAGATGCTGTCCATCGTAAATCGGTAACGAAGTAGCTGTCTGTCATGTTATTGTTATCACTATCGGCTGCGTAGCTATCGGTAAACTGGGCATCGAGAGTAAAGTTCTGCGAACCCGGGCGAATAGTAAATATTGCACCGCTGCGGAATGTTGGAACTCCTGGCAGATCATTCCCGTCATATTCCCCTTCATTGAAAACTGCCCTTAAAACATTTGTCATAAGTTCAAGAGAATACATTGGATTGGTGGAAAACCTGATTGAGGCTTCTAATCCATAATGGTCGGTTTCTCCTTCGTTTCTGAAAAATACAGGGCCGGCTGTTTCTGTCTGATATCCAAGCAATAAATCGCGTACTTGCATTCGATAGACGGTAATATCATAATCGGCATTCAAAGCCTGGAATATTCCGCGAAGACCCGTTTCGAAACTAATTGCACGCTCCGGGTCCACATTTTGATTAAACCCGTTTCCCCCCTCGGGACGATTTACAAGTTCTGTAGTTGTAGGTGATTCAAACGAAGTGCTGAAATTCGCAAACCACTGGGATGATTCAAACCGGTAGATTAATCCTGCACTCGGATTTAAAGCAAAGAAATCTCTCTCTCCCTCCAAATCCTCACCAAGCTCATCCTCGCCCTTAAACTGGATTCGGTCGGCTCTCAAACCGGCACTGAAAGTGAGTGACTGAGACAGCGGGAGGGATGATCTCAAAAAGACTGCCTGGTTCGTAACAGTTTCCGTTTGTTCTACGCTGATTTGATCCCCCCGCTCTCCATTTATGTTGTCGGTTTCAAAACGGTCATCCTGCTGAATTCTTAATTCGAAACCTGTATCCAGATTGAATGGAAGCTGACGGAATGAGTAGGTTCCCCGTGCTCCACCGGCATAGCGTTCAAGACCTACATATCCAAATGGCAGAGGATTATGAAGGTCTCTGTAGGTTCCATGCAGAGACAGATCCATAACTCCAGTTTCAAAGTCATGCAAATACGACACCCCTGCCATTGCCTGATCAAACTGTTTACCTGCACTTGTGTTCTGAAAATTATCTCTGGCAGCACGGGGCGAATCTTCCAGCATTTGATCGGTTAATGCCCCGGGATGCTGTGCTTTTGGCATTGATGTATAGTTGGCATTAAACTTGATTCTGCTGTCCTCCGTGAGTGTTTGTTCTATGCCAAGACTACCCCTGTAAAGACGCGCCGCGCTATGATCTCTGTATCCGTCTGTATTGAAGTATGTAGTATATCCATATAGTCTTGTTTGATCAGTTGTGTAATTGAAGCGAAGTTCCTGTTTGAGTGTTTCAAAACTTCCGGCGTAACCCCGATATTGAACCAGAGGTGCATCACGCTCCGGCATAGTTGAAAGGTAAAGAACACCGCCGCTGGAATTGCCCCAGAAAGTTGCAGACGGACCCCTCAATAGTTCAACTTTGCGTACCATTGCCGGATCAATCATATTCATAATGGTTTGGCCATCTGCTACTGTTAGAGGCAAATCATCGAGAAGAACTTGTACGCCTCTTACTCCAAAAGGAGATCTCCAGCCCAAACCCCGGATGGTCATCCGTTCACCCAGGGCGTAATTCTCCCGATTTTGGATAGAAATACCGGGAATACTAAATGTCAATTCGTCCATTGTGGCTCCCGGACGAGCTGAGATGTCATCGTCTGTACGCACACGGTAAGTAAGAGCCATCGTAGCGTGTCCAATGGTTATGGGTGAATAGGTCGCTTCAATTTGTATCTCATCCAGATTAGCGGTCAATGTATCGGTTATGATCTGAGCATCAACAACTTGTAGAAACCCAATTAATAGTAGAAATGAAAGGGTTAAAACTTTCATTAGAATCATCCGTACAAAATTGTAAATACTTTTAACTTTTTTATGCATCGGGAAATAATCAGTGTAAAATTATATGAGTATTAACTTGGTTTACTTTATACCTATTGATATAAAAGAGGTAATCAATCTGATACTTCTTTTTTATTTTTTATGATTGAACGTAAGTAAAAATACTATGAGTTTTCCTAAATCATTCCGGCATTTATTTTTTTTACACTTTGAATGGGTAGCCTTATCGTTAGGATTACTGTTAATGATTCTTATTGATCCATCCATAAATAAATCTTCGCTTTGTATATTAGAATTTATTGGAGTTAATTTTTGTCCAGGCGAAGGATTTGGACGCTCAGTCGCTTTGATTTTTCGGGGAGAGATACTGGCATCATTTCAGATGCATCCGTTGGGACTTCCTGGCATAATTATACTATTACACCGAATCGTTTCGATAATTAAACGCAATCGTTCACTAACAAAAATCATATGAAATACGCTCTAAAACATTTTCCCGAGCTTGAAGGCGATGAGTTGCAATACATAATCAACACTGTAGAGGATCTTTCAGAAGACCAACTCGAGCTTTTTAAAAACAGTTATAAAGCAAGGCGAAAAGACCCGGTACTGTTCCTTGTGTTAGCATTGCTGGGTTTATTTGGTGTGGCGGGAATCCATAGGGTTGTAGCGGGCCATGTTGGTCTTGGCGTTATCTATTTCTTTACAGTCGGACTTTGCTTTATTGGAACTATTGTCGATATGATTAATTATAAAAGCTTTAGTTTTGAATATAATCGCAAGCAAGCTCTTCAAATACTGAGCGACATGAACTTAGAATATGCCAGATAGAGAATACTCTGATTCACTTTTAAAAGAATACGTTTCATCAGAAAATCTTCGTTTACATTGCAGGATGGTGGCAGCGGCAATGGATGGTTATGCTGCACTATTAAGCAAATCAGATAAGGAAAGAGAAATGTGGTGGACTGCCGGTTTATTGCACGATCTTGATTGGGAAAAATACCCCGATCAACATCCGCATAAAGCTATAAACGATATTCTTCCTGATCATGAATACGAAACTGAAATCATAAATGCGATAGAAGCCCATGCACCGGACCGAACCGGTAAGGAACCTAATACAGAAATTGAGCGATACTTGTTTGCTTGTGATGAACTCAGCGGTTTTATGAACGCCGTTGCACTAATGCGACCCAATGGGTTTTCTGATATGAAAGTAAAATCTGTTACCAAAAAGCTAAAAGACAAACGATTTGCTGAAAATGTACCACGTGAGGACATATATAAAGGAGCAGATCTGATATCACTTCCACTAAGAGATCATATTCAGAATTTGATTGAAATATTTAAAAAAGCCTATGGATAATTACAATTTCTACGACATTTTTTCAAAATCATTTGAAGTAATTTATGGATTAATATAACAGTAAGACGTAATTAGAAAGGCAGAAGACAAGAATATCCACCTATCTCTGCTTGCCGGTTTGGACATCGAAAATGCGACATTAAGGTTTGAATATGCAGGGTCGATAATCATTTTTTCTGAACCGGCTGCATTAATTCTATTCAAACTAATATTCTGATTATCAGTGAACAATTCGAGAAAGTGAAAAGCCATAGTGCAAAAGTTGTACGCTTGGTTTTTTCTGAGACTGTGAAAACGAAATCTTACTTTTCTTTGCTTTAGACGAAATTAGAACTATATCCAATCTATTAATGCGCGACCTCTTATCCGCTATTTTATTGTTTATTATTGTTTTTGTACTCATTTTCGGATCCCGTTATTCCAGGCTTTATGGTAGTGAAGCTTTAAAAGTAGATAGTACTACGGTACTCTTATTACATGAGCGTACAGGATTAAATGGTCTGTATGAAAAGTTTGATTCACTTGGGGTAGAAGCAGACCTGAATGAACTTTTGTGGGCAGGTTCTGTGCTTGGATGGAGAAATTTCAGGCCCGGGCGTTATGAAATTCAAGGAGAGGAGTCTTATGCGGAATTATTATCTGCTATGGCTCGCGGTATTCAAGATCCGGGAAATATTTTGGTGCATGGTGGAGTTGATATTCCAACGCTTTCTCAACGACTTTCCCGTCAGCTTTTGGCTGATTCATCAGCCATTGCTGCACAATTTACCGATACTTCTGCTATAGCAATAGAATTGAACCTAACCGGTGAGGAACTGTTTGCACGAATGTTGCCAAATACATATCAGATGTATTGGACCAGCACTCCCGAAAGCGTTGTACGCAGAGTATTACAGGAATTTAATCAACGAATTGTCAACGGAATGGCGAGCGAAATTGAAGAAAGTCAATTTAATTTGAAAGAGATTATTATTCTTGCGTCAATCGTAGATTTGGAAGCAAGGAATCTCGAAGAAAAACCAAAAATTAGCGGACTATACATCAACAGGCTGAACAGAAACATGCTTCTTCAAGCTGATCCTACAGTACTGTATGCCCTCGGTGAAAAACGCAGAATTCTCTTTGAAGATTATCGGTTTGAGCATCCATATAATACCTATCTGTATCCCGGCCTGCCTCCCGGTCCTATTACCAATCCTCATGAATCATCAATACAAGCAGTATTGAATCCTGAGGAACACGATTATCTTTTTATGGTCGCCACGCCCGAAGGTAGTCACGAATTTAACCGAACATTTGATGAACACCGAAAATCGAGTGAAAACTGGCGAATTTGGCTCAGAGAGCAATACAGGTTAAAAAAAGAGAGAGAGGAAGAGGAAGCCGGAGCTACATCATCAAACTAATGTTATGTCAACTGTAAACGTTTGGTTGCAGGGGAATAGTCATCGGATGAGTTTT
>CAYOLE010000115.1:0-10414 GCA_964404705.1 uncultured Rhodohalobacter sp.
ATGATTATCTTGAAGTTGTAAAAGTTGCCGAAGAAGGAATACAGTACAAGGCCAGCCCGGCTATGAAAGAAGTTACATTTGAAAGCAAAGATAAATTTTTGGATTATCTTCGTGATTCTATGTTACAATCTGCTAAAAACATGGAATTTGAGGAAGCTGCCCGTATACGGGATCAGATAGAAAAACTAAACAAAGAACTCTGAACTAATTAACACCCATGAGTAAAATCGACTTTTTTAAAACATTCATTAAAGATCGTGATGTAGCATCTGTTGTACCCACTTCTCTGCGCTGTGTAAAAAAAGTGTGCACGCATATCAACTTTTCAAAAGATTTTTTACTGGTAGAATATGGCCCCGGAAATGGCGTTTTCACAAAATATCTGCTCCAAAAAATGACAGCCGGCAGCCGGCTCATCCTGGTTGAGGCAAATGAAGATTTTGTAAAAGAGCTTAACAAATCAATAAAAGATTCCAGGGTTGAAATCCACAATATACTGGCTGGCGACATCGAAACTGTGCTACAACCCGAAGATATCGGGAATGTAGATTATGTATTGTCAGGGATACCTTTTTCTTTTCTAAAAAAAGATCGAAAACGGCAGGTTTTGACCACGACCAAAACAATTCTTAAAGAGGGTGGTAAATTTGTTGCCTATCAAACAAGCGGACATCTTAAAAAACCTGTGATGGAAGTGTTCGGAAACTACGATATTGAAATGGAGATGCTGAACATTCCCCCCTATCTCATCTACGATGTTGTTAAAAATGGAGTCGGTAATGCTGAGGAAAAGTTAGGTAGCTAAACAGTAAGAATTATAGTTAGCTGATTCAGATAGGTGCAAGTCTATTAATAAGAGAGTCCCGAATAATCAGGGCGTTTTCAGTATCCAAAGAGGTACAATTAACAAGAAAAAAATGAATTAATTTTCTTCTTCAGATTCTTCCTGCTGGGGTATTGCCGGTTCCGTTTGAGAAGGAGCCGAAAAATCCTCTAATTCACCGGGCATTTCTTCTTGAAGACCTGGGACACCTTGTTGCTGAATAGTACTTCCGGCACCGCCACGATCAATAGCGAAGTTTGCCAAAACGCTCAGAACAAGAAATAATGTTGCAAGAATAGTTGTTGTTTTAGACAGAAGATCGGCAGTTCTTCTCGCACCCATTGCAGCTCCACCTGCCATACCGGCCGCAAGACCTCCTGTAAGACCTTCTTTTTGTCCGGGTTGTAGAAGGACTACAACAATCAACAAAATGGCAATGAGTGTAATGAATGATATGATTATTCCGTATAGCATTGGTTTTTAGTAAATTTGTTTTGTCTCAAGAATCTTAAAAATATCACTATTTATGCTTTTAACAAAGCAGTAAGTTAACAATCAAATTTAAACCACAAGTTAGCAAAACTATCAGGCTGTAAAGACCTTATGGATGAATTCCAGCAATATTTAGAACAAATCCTTTCAGATACATCTGTTCAGATGGATAATTTGATTGAAACAATTCTCATTATCGTGATTCTGATAGTTGTTCGTTTTGTGATAGTAAGAATTGTCTATCGCCAGGCTGAGAATACTGAAACCCGCTACAGATGGCGTAAAAATGTGACTTATATTGTGGTTTTTTTGGGATTTCTTCTTATAGGCCGTACGTGGGTGGAGGCAATAGGTTCGCTCGCTACTTTTCTTGGTTTATTGTCTGCCGGCCTGGCAATTGCACTTCGTGATCCAGTAACGGACATGGCGGGCTGGTTTTTTTTAATGTGGAGAAAACCCTTCCATGTAGGCGACAGAATACAAATCGGTGAGAACAGAGGGGATGTAATCGATATTCGATTTTTTAAGTTTACAATACTTGAAATCGGCAATTGGGTGAATGCAGATCAAAGCACAGGCCGGTTGATTCACATTCCCAATCACTTTGTATTGCGCGATCCCATCGCAAACTATACCAGTGATTTCGAATTTATCTGGAATGAAATTGAAGTTGTATTCACATTCGAAAGTAACTGGCAGAAAGCTAAAAAAATTATAGAAGAGATTACCAATAGTCATTTAAAAGATTATGTACACGACGCTGAACAACAGGTGCGAAGGGCAACAAAATCATACCTGATCCATTATCGAAACCTAACTCCTATTGTATATACACAGGTAGTGGGAGAGGGAATCAAAATGACAATACGTCATCTAAGCAATCCACGAAGCCGCCGCGGTATCACCCAAATAATCTGGGAAGATATTCTTGAAGCTGTAGCAAATGAAGACGATATCGACTTTGCATATAACACCATCCGAATTTATCAAAATCAGATTGAGGGTAAAGATAAGCTAAGACCATCGACTGACCTGTGATAGTAAATCATAAAATGTCCGGTTGAAACCTGTCAAGTTTCACTTGTTTAAAATCACAATACAAAGATTCACCCTGTCTAAATCTGAAAGGTTTGTGAAAATTTACACAAGTTCATGAAATGTTAAAATCTACTTTGGAATAGGTTGAATGAGTGAAGCATCATTTATTGACAGATCTTTCACCTTTTTTGTTACCCGGTGAACTGTAAGATCGGTGATGATAAACTGCGATTCAGCAGCCTTTTGAAGATCTTTCGCATCTATTTTATGTCTCACCCAGTCTTTGGCTAAATCATGTTTTAGCACAACAGGCATTTTTTCTGTAATAGGTTGAATCAAAGTATTTGATTCTCCCATAATAAATTCTGCATATGTAAACTCCATATTTTCATCCTGAAAAGTATATGCCGCACCATACAAGAGGGTATTGTCTATTTTTCGTACAAAAAAAGGATGATCTTTTTTGGCTACATCTTTCCAGATATAAAATCCACTCATGGGGATCACAACCCTGCCTGTAGATTCAGATTCCAGTTTTTCAATAGAATCCGGATCAGTTTTTTCCGGTACTTTCGAATTTTTCTCAAAATCCTTTCCCCATCGCAGTCGTCTTATAGAAAAATGATCGTTATCTTTTGTGATTACAGGAATATGGTGACCGCGCGAAATATTATAATGGGCATCAAAAATTGCCTCCCCGGGTTTTTTCAAATCAAATGTCTCAATTAAATCTTCAGCATCACCAAAAAAAGCTATTCTGTTCGACATATGTAAGTTTTTGTATATGGTTATTTAGTTCTCTTCTATTTTTTTTATAAAATAAACTCTCTAAAAAGAGTTCATTTTTGCAGCAGATTTCTCCCTTTAATCCTGTTTTTTCAAACAATATATGCGTTACTATTATTCTCTGGTTAAAACATCTTCATTAAATTCACCTCATAATTATCGAAAGCTGAGTTAACCGCTCATATAGTACACATTTCCTTGACGCTCTGCGTATTTATATCCGAAAATCAAGTATGTACTGACCAATCACCCAGTTTAAAAACCCTAATGCCGTCTTATTCCACATAAAATAAACTTTTAGATCAGTCAGATTTTTTATAGGATTGTCCTCCTATTGTATTCTTCATCTTTCACTAAACTAATAAATTCAGCAACTTACTTCTTTATGCAAGACGAATGTTTTTGTTCGTAACAAGCTCGTATCTTCTGCGTTAGTATTTATGTATGTAAAAAAAGCTACAGTTTGTATATTTGCAAGTGGCTTTTTGTTAATTGAAATATTGATTTTTAAAAAATGAGGTAGAAAGTTGTCTTTTCATCAATTTCGACTTAGTGCTGATATTTTGAAGGGGCTAAAAGATGTACAGATTGAAAGCCCCTCACCTTTGCAAAAGAAAATTTTTAAAGAAGTTGAGACCGGTTCTGATTTAGTTATAAACACCACATCCGAAGAAAAGCCGGAGCTGGGATATTTATTATCCCTTCTGAATTCAATTTCCAAAGCTGACCGCCGGCAGGGAAGCCGTGCAATTATATTAGCGTCTGATGCCAGGCGGGCTAAGGAGATTGATGAATGGGTATGGGCAATCGGCTATCACGCTGGAATTGAAAGTGCCTGTCTTGCCGGTGAAGGTGATACTAAAGCTGATCTCGCTACTCTTTCTGCAGGGCCGGTGATAGTGATATCAACGCCCAAACGACTTGCAGATATCCTGGAAACCGGACGAATGGTTTTTCGGGAAGTGGAACAGCTGATAGTGGATCAGGCTGAACAAATTGAAGACTGGGCACCCGTGGATGTAATCTCGCAAAGAGTGATCAACAGTAAATGCCAGAAAATATTTACAGCTGCAAAAGACAGCCAAATATTGCGCGATGCGGAGGAAAAATTACTACAGAAATCCACCCTGGTTACACCTTCGGATAAAACTGAATCGAAAAAGGCTAATCTTACAAAGGATGTTATCAAAAAAGATCTAACTCAGTACTACATTAATGTGCCCCCCAGATCAAAAATTTCCATTTTAATGGCTCATCTGGATGAAAATAAGGACGACACAGTCGTTATCTTTGCGGCCTCGCGCCGGACTGCTGATCGCCTTTATAAAATTTTAAGAAAAAGCGGAAGACGTGCTGTCAGTATTCATGATAAAGTGGATGAAAAAACATATGAGCAGCGCTTTGGCATGTTTACCGATGGCAGTGTACAGAATTTGATTGTTGGCGAATTATCAGCAAGCGATATTGCACTCGAACACGCAACAAAAGTGATTAATTATGATGTACCTGAGGATGTAAATGAGTATAAACTGCGTGCTGAACTTGTTGGTGATGGTAAAGCAACCAAAATTCTTTCTCTGGTATCAAAACAAGACCGGGGAGATATCAAAGAAATCTGCAACTCTCTCGGCTACGCACCTGAAGAACTTCCTGTGCCTAAAGAGGTAAAAGAACAACGTAGTGGCAGATCATCCAAAAGTGCTAAATCCTCTAAAAATGGTGATCAAAAGTCCCGGGGTAAAAGCAAAAAAAGTTCCGGCAGCAGTAAAGGCAGTCAGAAAAAAAGAGAAAATACAACCGGTAAAGCCAAATCTAAAAAACCGAAAGGCCTTCCCAGACCTACTTTCGATCAGCTTAGCGGTGGACGAAAAGGAAAAGAAGAAGAAGAGAAAAATGGAGTGATTGATTTTTTTAAGAAGTGGTTCTCATAAGTAGCAGTGCCAGAGTCATCACGGTTCGGATTTTGATAATATCCGCAATACCTGTAGCAAATTTAATCACTTAAAAATCTCTGTACATATCATCAAACGCTCGTTTTGTATCCGGGGCGGGTGTGGTCCATAAGCTGACAAGCCAGGTGGCAAGAAATCCGGCTATAAATCCGGGAATTAACTCATACATCTGTTCGCTCAACGAAGGGATGAAATACCACGCTACTGTAACGATAGTCCCGGTAAACATCCCGGCTATAACCCCCGCTCTTGTAGTTCCCTGCCAGTAGAGGGCAAGTATGGATGTTGGGCCAATGGATGCGCCAAGACCGGCCCAGGCAAACAGAACCAGCCAGAACACAAGGTCTTCGGCAATGTATCCAAAAAGTAAGGATAGCAGAACCAGCAGAAGCACGACAGTCCGGCTATAGAGAACCAGCGTTTTTTGCGATATTTCTTCCCCTTTTCTGATCAGCTTTTCGTAGATATCGCGGACTACACTCGAAGCCGCCACCAATAGCTGTGAATCAGCGGTGGACATTATTGCTGCAAAAATTGATGCCAACACCACACCATAGAGTACAGGGTGCAGATGCTGCTGTGCAAGTAGGGGAAACAGGTTTTCAGTATCCTCAGCCGGCAGCATTGTAATATCGGGAAACCATGCCCGGCCTGCCAACCCTATAAATACAGCTCCCCATGCCATAATCACATTCCACACAGTACCTACAATTGCCGCAGTTTTTAGGTGCGCGGAATTATCTATCGCCATATACCGTGCCAGTATATGAGGATTGCCTGGTGAGCCCAGTCCAATTCCCAGAAATCCGATCGCTGCCCCTACCGAAATAGCGAACGGATCTACATACATAAAATCCATGGCGGAGAGTTCGGAGAGCATGGTTGTAATTCCGCCGAAATTTGTTATTGAGATCCACGGTAAAACAATAAGTGCAAGAATCATGAATACCGACTGGATCATATCTGTGAGGCTAACAGCAAGAAAGCCACCCAAAATTGTATATGCAACTACAATTACTGCAGTAAGCAATATTCCATGATCCATCTCCATACCAAAACCGGAAGCAAAGGCTTTGCCACCTGCCACAAACTGAGCGGATACATAACCGATCATAAAAATCAGAAATATTACGACAAGTAGCACTCTCAGCAGACCGTCTTTATCATCAAATCTTGCAGCAAAAAAATCGGGGACCGTAATGCAGTTTCGTGCTTCTGTAAAATTTCGTAGTCTCCTGGCGTAGTAAAGAAAAAGGAATAGTTCAACCACTATGTAACCGAGAACAGCCCAGATTGCCGAAGGCCCCATAGCATAAGCCATACCGGTAACGCCCAGCAGAAGCCACGCGCTTCGTCCCGACACTACCGCTGACAAAGCTACTACAACCCGGTTCATTTTGCGACCAGCTATAAAATATTCACTGATACCCCTGGAAGAAAATCGTGCACTGTATACACCGATTCCTATAATGATTAGCAGATACCCCACGAAAGCGGCTATAGCATAGCCATCGGCTGAAATGGCAATTTCAGCGGTTTCATCCATTTTTTCGATTTTCAGATTTCACGAGCCAAACAGCGAGTGCAATGAGGAGAGCAGGCAGTAAAAACATTACAAGATAAAATGAAATCATTATTGCACCCGGTTCATATTAATTTGAAACTTACCAGAAAGCTACCCGTAGAAATGTCATGATGTTTTGGTTAATATCATACTTTTTAAACATAGCACCTCTGTGGCTCTGAAAGGCTACAGGGGTCTTTTTTTTGATCAGGGAAAAATGCCCATGCCGCCATAAATAATTCCCACTTTATTGATTGCACTGATAAACGCAGCCGTTCTAAGATCTACATTATGGGTTTTTCGAATTTCATTAATTTGATTATAGGCGATGATCATAGTTTCTTCGAGTCCGGAATCAACAAGTTCAGCCTCACCGCCGCCCTGGGCAAGAAAACTCAGCTCTTTTTCCGTGAATTTCCGGTCTGAAATGGTTTCAATAACCGATAGAATTTTCTTGTAACTGTTCTCTTCAAATCGCTTTTCCATTCGGCCAAATCGCACATGCTGAATATTCTTCAGCCATTCGAAATAGGAGACGGTAACCCCACCGGCATTCAGGTAGTTATCGGGGATAATAAGAGCACCACGTTTTTTAATTATTTTGTGAGCTTTTGCGGTCGTTGGTCCGTTAGCGGCCTCGCCAATTATTTTAGCTTTTATATTATTTGCATTTTCTTCGTTGATTTGGTTTTCGAGGGCGGCGGGTATTAATATTTCGCAATCACTTTCAAGTACTGCGCTGTTGCTTTCAAGTTTTGTGGTATCTTCGAAACCCACAATACCATTATTTTCTTCCTTAAATTTCATAAGCTTTTCCAGGTCGATGCCCTTTTCACTGTAAATAGAGCCATCAATTTCGGCAACCCCAACCAACTTCGCTCCGGCCTCAACCATATATTTAGCTGCATAATAACCCACATTACCCAAACCTTGTACAACAAAAGTTTTACCTTCAATGCCGGTCTCAAGACCGAGATCCTTCATATCGTCTTTGTTGCTGCATGCTTCTTTAATTCCAAAATAGACACCTCTTCCCGTTGCTTCAGTACGGCCCCGGATACCTCCCATTTCAACCGGCTTGCCTGTTACACAACCTTCAGCATTAATATCTGTACTCATTTGACGGAATGTATCGAGTACCCATCCCATTTCCTGTGCACTTGTACCATAATCAGGTGCGGGAACATCAATACCCGGACCAATAAAGTTTTTCTTGATCAGCTCGAATGTGTAGCGGCGTGTAATTCGTTCCAGTTCCCTTTTTGAATACTGTGATTTGTCAATACGTATCCCTCCTTTTGCACCACCGAACGGAACATCAACCACCGCACATTTATAAGTCATTAAAGCGGCAAGTGCCATCGTTTCATCCTCGTTTACTGTCATACTGTAGCGAATACCCCCTTTGGTGGGCAGTTTATGATGGCTATGCTCTACCCGCCATGCTTTAATTACCTCAATATTTCCATTATCCCGATGCACGGGAAAAGTGATGTGTAAAACGTCGTTACAAATTTTCATTTGAGATAGCAGGCCTTTATCGAATTTGGTATATGTGGCTGCTTCATCAAATGATGCGTTTACCTGATCAAAAAATTTATACCCTTCCATAAGAAATGATTTTGGGTTTGAGGTGAAAAAAATTTGTTTGGATTTGAAACTTCTAAATCAACTTACACATGCCGGTTTAAAATGATTTACTATAAAGTGTTTTCCATTGCTCCACCCGGTCTGCCAGACCGATAATTTGATATTCGGAAATCAAGACTTTTTGTGGCAGGGACTTTTCCAGTTCGTCAACTTTTTCTTCCAACTTATTACAATCAATAAAACCGTACATCAAACTAATGTGAATTTCATCTTTAGCCTGGAAACCGGGTAGTACATTTTCTGTCCGCTCGCTGATCTCTTTAAACTGTTTGTTCAACTTATATTGATGTACCAGATTTTGGTAGGGAGAAGAACTACACCTCACAAAATCAGCTTCAGGCACGATAGATTCACTTCCTGATAAAACGGTATCCAATTTTGATGAAAGTAGTTCCACCGGCAAATCTGGCAGAGAACCAAATGTAAAATGCGGTGAGAAAAGCGGCGTATTGAAACGATTTGCGAACCGCTCAATCGTCTCCGCGTATGTTTTATAAGCGGATTGATCGGGAATCAGCCATACTACTTTACCAGTTTGTGAAGGCAGTGTTTGGGTCTGATTCTTAATGTTTTTCTCTTTTTTTGAATATTTATGTGGCAGCTCGTACAGCTTCTTTATGAACTTCTTCAAAACTGAATACATTGATCAAAAACAGGAAGGCGACACTTCCTAACGCCGCGTAGATCAACGGACCAAACATATTGAGCAATATCATAGCAATTCCAATAATCACTGAACCTACCGCTCCCCAAATTGCATTTCTGATTAAACCAATAGATCGTTTCATCAGAAAAAGTTCAACAAATAATCCTACAAGTAATCCGATTGATATTAACCAGTAAATTGTAACACCGTTTAACTCTTCCATCTATAATTCAGTTTTATCTTCACAAGATTCATACATTGAATTCAAGGTACAAAAAATGATTTTTTATTGCTTCATAGGAATGCATTTTTTTGATTTAAGGTTCACTGAAATCACTTCCCGGCTCATTATAATTACAGAAGATTCAGCGTGACGGAAATAAGAAAAATTATCCACATAGATATGGATGCGTTCTTCGCCTCGGTCGAACAAAGGGATCATCCTGAGTATCGTGGTAAGGCTGTGGTTGTGGGAGGCTCGCCACAGGGGCGGGGCGTGGTGGCAGCGGCCAGTTATGAAGCGCGGAAATTCGGAATACATTCCGCAATGCCTGCCATTCAGGCTGTGAAGCGCTGCCCGACAGCTGTTTTCGTAAAACCGCGGTTCGATATTTACAAGGAAATATCACAAGAAATACGCAAAATATTTTTTCGGTACACAGATTTAGTGGAACCCCTTTCGCTTGATGAAGCCTATTTGGATGTTTCTGAAAATCATAAAAATAATCCATCTGCCACGCTGATCGCACGTGATATTAAACATGCCATCTTAAAAGAAACAGATCTTATTGCCTCCGCCGGTGTATCATTCAATAAGTTTTTGGCAAAAATTGCCTCCGATCTCGACAAACCGGATGGACTGAGTGTGATTCATCCTGATGAAGCGGAATCATTTATTGAAAATCTTCCTATTGCTAAATTTTACGGTGTAGGGAAAGCAACGCTGAAAAAAATGGAATCTCTTGGAATTCATAAAGGCGGTGATCTCAGAAAGTGGCATGAGGCAGACCTGGTGAAAAAGTTCGGAAAATCCGGCCATCACTATTACCGGATTGCACGTGCAATCGACGAACGGCAAGTAAAATCACATCGTATCAGAAAGTCTATCGGAAAAGAACGTACGTTCCCCGAAGATATCTCCGATCTGGAGTGGATCAGTCAGTTTTTATCCGATCTTTCTGAGAAGATTTCTCAATCAATGAAAAAGCTGAACGCTGCAGGCAAAACTGTTACGTTAAAAGTTCGCTATAAAAATTTTGAAACCGTTACACGAAGTTATACCCATCCGCAATTTATTCAGGAAGCAGGTAAAATTGCGGAAACAGCAATTCACTTACTTGAGGAGACGGATGCCGGAGCACGTGAGGTGAGACTTCTTGGAATATCTATCTCATCGCTGAATTTGCACGAAGGCGGAGTTTTTGGAGAGCAGCTGGAGTTCCCATTCAGAAAATTGGTGCTTT
>CAYOLE010000116.1:0-10358 GCA_964404705.1 uncultured Rhodohalobacter sp.
ATCACAATTTTATAAAAATCTCATTTTTTCGAAAAAACTCATCCGATGACTATTCTCTGTAACCAAACTTTTACAGTTGACATAACAGTACGCTTTTCAAATAATCTGTTTTCTAAGTCTGGCAACTGGAATTTGAAGCTGTTCCCTGTATTTACTTACGGTTCGCCGTGCTACCTTGTATCCCTTTTCTTTTAAAAGATCTGTCAACGCCTGATCACTTAAAGGTTTTTGCTTATCCTCGTTTTCAATAATCTCTTCAAGATAGTTCTTCACTTCACGATTCGATACATCATCACCGCTTTCTGTTTGCAGGCCTTCACTGAAGAAGTATTTGAGTTCAAACACCCCAAAATTTGTTTGCACATATTTACCATTCACCACCCGGGAAACAGTAGAAATATCCATCTTAATCCGTTCTGCCACATCCTTCAGAATCATAGGTTTAAGGCCTTCACCATACTTAAAAAAATCTTCCTGAAGCGACACGATGGTTTTCATGGTGTTCATCAAAGTATTTTGTCGCTGAATAATAGAATCGATAAACCACTGAGCTGATTCTACTTTATCTTTGATGAATCGTTTTGCCTGTTTATCTGATGATTCATTTTTGTTTTTTGACTTAAGATTGTCCCACATATGTTTATACTCGGGCGATATTCGCAACGGAGGTACGTTTCTTCGATTGAGGCGGATCACAAATTCACCGTCTTCCACCTCATTTTCGGAGGGTTCGTAATACACTTCAAAATCTGGTTCTATATAGTGTTGATTATCATTATCAGGGTGAACCACCGCGCCGGGTTTGGGGTCCAATGAACGTATCAACTCAAACGCAGCGCTGAGCTGTTCATCATCAATGTCGAGCCGTTTTTTGAGTTTTGAGAAATGCTTTTTTTCAAAAGATTCCCACTGTTCATCAACAATTTTGAGAGCGTTTTGCTGAGCCTCACTTTTTTGTTTAAGATTAATCAGTTGGCATTTGAGGCAGTCTTGCAAATCGCGTGATGCTATACCCACAGGATCGAGCTGCTGGATCTGTTTTCGCACTTTTTCAATATCCTCCTTATTAATCAGCACCCCCTGATTAAACGCAATATTATCAACCACTGCTTCGGTATCCCTGCGGAAATAGCCATCCTCATCAAGCGATCCTAAAATCTGATCGGCAATCAGTTGTTCTTCGTCGGTAAAATCAAGCAGAGAAACCTGCTTTTCAAGTTCCTCAAGAAGTGTATCGTGATATGGATCAGGCAGATCTTTCCAATCTTCATCTCCTGTGCCACTATAGGAATTTCCTTCATATTCAGTATTATGCAAGAACGAATCCCAGTCCACCTCCTCATTCTGATCCACCGGGTCTGTTTCATCAGACTTTTCCTTCTCGTCCTCCCAGTCCGACTCATTCTCCTGAACCGTTTCCTCAAGACGGTCAGCATCGTCTTCTTCAAGCACCGGGTTCATCTCAATCTCCTCTTTGATACGCTGTTCCATGCCAATTGTAGGCAGCTGCAACAGTTTGATAAACTGAATCTGCTGCGGCGACAACTTTTGCTGCAGGTTTTGGCTTTGTTTAAGATTTTGTCCGGTTTTGATCATATCGATTCTCTGGTTCGTACTTCTTCACAGGCAGTGATAAACTCGTTGTACCAGTCAGATCCGTAACGACGTTTCAGCGCTTTTTCCAAGAAGTCAGAAAGGTAAATTCCTTCTTTTCTGCCATTGCTGCAACCGGCAGAGCACATATCAGGAATATAGTCGAAATTAGCAAAATCCACACCCGAAATCTTTTTCAGCCGAATAGGATAGAGATGGCAGCTGAGTGGTTTTTCCCAGTTGATCTCACCCCGGTAGTAGGCATTTTGTATAGCACATTTTGCTACTCCATTTTTATCTTTTTCAACAAATATGCATTCTGAATTACCGACACAGGTAATTTCATATACACCTTTCGAATCTTTCTGCACAACCCCGTGCTCTTTGGCTGCCTTTACAGCTTCAGGGTTAAGCCTGTCTTTAATCTGATTAAACACTTTTCGAAGTACCGGAATTTCGCCTTTATCTACCGGCGCACCGGCATCTCCAATAACGCAGCATGCACCTTTGCACCGGCTTATATCACAGGCAAACCGGCTTGTGGCAATGTCTTCGGAAAGAATTACATTCTGGACTCTAAACATATCAGAACTAAACGATTAATATTGAAAGAGCAAAATTGAGAACTATGTCAATTCGAAATATTTGCCTGCTTTTTGTTTTATCACACCCAGCATTTCCATTTCCAGGAGCATAGGTGCCAGCTTAAATGGTTCTGTTTTAAGCTTTTCGGCCAGCTTATCTACATGAAGTGATTCCGACCCAAAAGTATTACAGATTCTGACCTGCTCTTCTGTAAGTGATTCGTTTTCCCACTTTCTTGGTTTATTCGTTTCATTTTTTTGTTCAGCAGTATCTCCGTTCAATTTTACCGAGAGCTCTTCCACGACATCCTTGAAGGTTTGAACAAGTTTTCCCTGCCCGGATTTAATCAGATAATTGCAGCCTTCTCCCTTTAAATAATCCAGTTGATGCGGAACTACAAATACTTCACGGTTCTGATCAAGTGCCAGCCGTGCTGTGATCATACTGCCTCCTTTAATTCCACTTTCCACTACAAGTACGCCATGGCTCATTCCGCTTACTATTCGATTCCTTTCGGGAAAGTGCCCGGCGTCGGGCTTTGACCCCGGGGGATACTCTGTAATTACTGCGCCTCCATTTTTTACAATTTTGTCTGCAAGACCGCGGTTTCTTTCGGGATAGATCCAGTCGATACCTGAACCAAGAACCGCTACGGTAACTCCCCCGTTTTCAACAGCTGTTGAATGAGCTTTTGAATCAATACCGTAGGCAAGACCGCTGTTAATACTTAATCCTGCGGCAGTAATTATTTTACTCCACTTTGCGGCTTGATTTAATCCATACTTGCCTGGATTTCGTGTTCCTACAATGGCAACTCCCTGATTTTTCAATGCTTCAGGATCACCTTTTGCCCATAACACAATGGGCGGATCGTAAATTTGTCTGAGCAATTGCGGATAGAGGGGATCTGTAATGCTGACAAGAAATGCGCCTGCTTTTTGAGCTTTTTCAATTAACCTGTCTACCTTATTCCAGGCATCAAACTTTACGAGGCTGGTTGCTGTTTCAGCACCAATTCCGTCAATTTTCTGAATATCATGTACAGATAAATTAAAGAGTTCTTCAGCATTTTCTACCCGGGCATGCTTAAGAACAAGCCGGGCAGTTCTGAGTCCAAAATTGGGTACTTGCAGCAGAGCTACCAGCGCTCTATGATTGTTGGTGATCTCCAATGTATTGTAATTTTTCCCAGATCTTTTCTTTTAGTGTCTCAACATTATGACCGGTAGCTGATGATATTTCTACAATATCAATATTGTCGTCAATCTCCACCGGTTCATCCAGTTTAAATCCTTCTTTTAAATCCATTTTTGTAATCGCCAGAATCCGGGGTTTATCCAGCAGATCTTCGCGATACTCTTTTAATTCATGCAGCAATGCATTGTATTGATCCTTTATACCGGCGTTACAGGCAACCAAAAAAAGCAGTAAATTATTCCGTTCAATATGTCTCAGGAACTGAATTCCAAGTCCTTTGCCTTCGTGCGCATCTTCAATAATTCCCGGAATATCGGCCATCACAAAACTTCTGTAATCAGAAAAGGTGACCACCCCCAAATTTGGTTCCAGCGTAGTAAATGGATAATCAGCAACTTTTGGCCTTGCCTCGGAAAGTGCGGACAGAAGTGTACTTTTCCCGGCGTTTGGAAAACCTACAAGCCCCACATCGGCAATTAATTTCAATTCCAGTTCTATGGTGCGTTCTTCGCCCGGGCGGCCTTCCTGTGCATGTTGCGGCGTTTGGTTGGTTGCACTTTTAAAGTGCCAGTTTCCCAGCCCGCCCTGTCCGCCTTTTGCCACTACAAGCTTTTCACCGTGGGCTGTAATTTCCCCTAAACGTTCTTTTGTATCAGCGTTAAATACAACGGTTCCAAGCGGCACTTTTAATTCTTCATCCTTTCCATCTTTCCCGGTTTTCCTTGAGGTGTGGCCATCTTTACCGTTATCTGCCTTTATATATTTACGGTATCTCAGATCCAGAAGAGTATTAAGTTGTTCATTTCCGATCAAAATAACATCACCTCCTTTCCCGCCATCTCCCCCATCGGGCCCGCCTTTAGGTACATATTTTTCCCGTCGAAAATGTGCCATGCCGCTGCCACCGTCTCCGGCCGATACATAAATTTTGGCATAATCGGCAAATCTCATTTTCTTTTCGTTCTTTTTATTTGGCGAATTTTTATCTCAGCAGTTCATCTGCTATGGCAGCATCATTTTTTAGATTTTTTCGTAATCACTCTCAAAAGTTGGGCTACTTTGTACTTCATTTTCTGCCGCGGTATAATGAAATCAAGAAACCCATGATCGAGTAGATATTCTGCTGTCTGAAAACCTTCAGGCAGATCCTGCCCGATTGTCTGTCGGATTACGCGGGGCCCGGCGAAACCAATAAGAGCTCCCGGTTCAGAGATATTAAAATCCCCGAGCATCGCATAACTTGCTGTTACACCACCTGTTGTGGGATTGGTCAAAATGGAGATATAGGGAATGCCCGCCTTATCGAGTTTCGCCAGTTTCGCTGAAGTTTTGGCCATCTGCATTAAACTCAGTACACTTTCCATCATTCGCGCTCCACCCGACTGTGATATAATCAACAGAGGGCGTTTTTTGTGAAGAGCTGTATCAATCGCAATTGCCAGGCGTTCACCTACAACAGAGCCCATGCTTCCTCCGATAAAGGAAAAATCCATGCAGGCAATAACAACCTCAAGTTTATCCATTTTTCCGGTGCCCACGCGGCAGGCATCACTGAGCCCTGTTTTCTGCTGAGTTGCTTTCAAACGCTCTTTATATTTTTTCCGGTCTTCAAAATCAAGAGGATCAGATGGTAAGATATTTTCGCCGATCTCCTTGAACTTACCCTCGTCGAATAAAAATGAAAAGTACTCCTTGCTTCCAATTCTGAAATGGTATCCACTCAGCGGATCAACCCATAAATTATCCTCAAGTTCACGCCTGTGAATAGTTTCGCCTGTGGAGGGAACTTTTACCCAAACACCTTCCGGCATATCTTTCTTTTTGTCGGTCTGTATATTAGAGTCCTTTCTTTTAAACCAAGCCATTCTATTACTTTTAATTGATGATAATCAGATAAAATAACGATTCTGCCGTCAAGCTAAAATCTTTATCACTGAATCTTGCTGTTATTTACCTGTGCCAGTTCAAGATATTCAGGTTCGAACGTTTTGGGGTCACTCTGGTCGAAATATTCTTTTAAGGATGTTGAATTCCAGGCAACTAAGAGATTTTTTGCAGATATAGCTTCTTTTCCGAATAGCTTGTCAGAATCATGATTTTCAAGATTTAGCCTTTCCCATCCAGTCCCAACCAGTATAGTTTTATTTGAGAGTTCCTCTTCAATTTTAGAGATCTCCTCAATTGCCGGAGTAGAATCCGCTTTTATGTTCCCTCCGTCAGAATGTAATTTTTGTATATATAGATGGGTGCGCCGGGCATCGATTACTGAAAAAATATCATAATATTTTTTGTCCAGATTTAATCCGGCCGCAAAGGAAGTCAGGGTGGGAAATGTGTAAAAAGGCACATCCTGTCCATACAGGAAACCCTTTACAGCCGCAGCGCCAATTCTGAGGCCTGTATAGGAACCCGGACCGCGGCTAAAGAGTATGGCATCCAGATCTTTTATTTTGATGGAAGCTCTGTTTAAAAGTTCCTCAGTAAATGTGAACAGCCGTTCAGAGTGCACACCTTTGCCTTCTATTCGTTTTTCCCATATGAGCCTGTTATTCCGCTGAAGTGCTACAGAGCAAACGGGAGTGGAGGTTTCAAATGCTAAAATCATAACGATTCCCTTTCAATAAACCAGGTACTGCTGCTTAGCTCAACCCAGCGTTCATAAATTCTGCGTAGCTGTGAATACATCTCCGCGGGAAATTCTTTTCGTGTGATGTCAATCTCAAATGAATAACTCAAATTATTACCTGTTTTAGCATAATGCTCATTAAGTTCAGCGCCGGATAGCCTGGTTTGCATGGTTTCGCCGGTATCGTCAGTAGCATAACCATCAGGCAAGGAAAGCTGATAGTTAATCATCAGTTTTTCAGGGGCATCGAGTGTAATTGGCACCCGGCGTTGCGTGGATTCGAATGGGTTGCGGAACAGATATCCAACAACCATCGGCCTGAATTCAATCCCATCACTGAAACTGACTGCATAATTTTCAATTTTGAAACTGAACTCAACGGCAGCATCCCTGCTGAGCCCTTCCTTAATATTAATATTTGAATGGGCAATTTCAGCCTCTGAATACATTTCTAAAAACATGGCCGCTGCCACTTCGGTCTCAGTACGGCCGGCATCCAACTGAGATATGATCTGTTGTGTTGGATATCCTTTTGTATTTGCTGTAAGTGTGCCGCTCAAATCACCCTCCTCTGATAACTTCAGATCCAGGAAAATAGATAGGTCAAAAACACTTTTTTCCGGCTTGATGTCAATCCATTCATAACTGTTTTCTTTAAGTAAAAAACCTTGTTCATTGAAAGATTCAATGGGAATCAAACCAGGCTCACTAAAAGAAAAGGATGCATCCATCACATAATCTTCTCCATTTATAAAGCTATGCACCAGCATCCGGTTAAACTGATAGACTGAAGGAAATGAACGATTAATCTGACCGAAGTCCCGTCCGGAAATGTACAGAGGATATGATTCAATTCCTGCCCCTCTAAGCATCGCCAGAAGAGTCATGTTGATTTCTGCCTGATTGGCCGGTTCAGGAATCAGCACATGATCAAGTCCCTCCTCAGCAAAAACCGCATTCAGCTCGTTATATTGAACTGTTTCGTTTACATATTGAAAGATGGAATCCTGTGCCAGTTCTGCATTTTCAAAATGATCCACAATTTGCTTTCCTTTCTCATGGAGTACTGTCTGTTCCGCCAGCAGAGTTTCGGGTGCTGCATTCCTCCTGATCTGGGCCGCCACCAGCTCCCAGCTGTTTTCGAGCGGCTGCCTCGGAATACCGAACTCACTGATCATAAATTTAATCTTACCCCGAATATCATCCACCGAAGAAACGTAGGTAGTATGATCCACGGGAGGAATATTTTCTGCTTCCCATTTTTCCACCAGAATCGGTTCGGGGCGCGAAAAGCTGAAAACCAGTGGCACTTTGCTTGTATCAATTTCTTCGCGGATATAATCGACTTCAAAATCAGCATATTGAATTACCGATTCATATCTTAAAAACCGCTCATTTTGAAGCGTGAGGGAAGCTTCACGCACAGGAACCTGATGCGCAAAATAAAAATCGGGCAGCTCTTCAATATAACGCCGGTGAATGGAATACTTATACTCCAGTACTGCTCCCTGCTGAGCATCGGGCATTTCGAATTCAAGTATGTTATAACGGGTATTCAGCTCTGACCTGCTCACGCTTTCGTCCTGCAGCTGATGGGTTGAACCGTCAGGCAGATAGGTAACTCCGGCCAGATTATGAATCTGTTCCATCTCATCAGCTTCATAAATTGGGATTCCCACCAGGGAGGCATCCGCAATTTCCAGCGGATCATCAGAATAGATTTTTATACGCACCAGGTGGTCGATAATCGCTTTTAATCCGCCCGATTCTTCTATAAATCTGACAGATGATTTTTTTGAAAGGTATTCATAAGGAAACTCGTGATCCGGTTCGATATCGAGATAGTGAGCCGGCAGGTTTCCGAAATCGGCAAAAAGATCCCGGACATTAATCTGCCTTTCACCCTGCTGAGCTATAGCAGTTGCAGCCAGGACAAGAGACAGAATGATACAGAGGATGATTTTCAGGAGCCGGTTCATAAGTTTTAAACTGTAGAATCAACTGCCTATTGTATTTTCAACAAAGCGGTTATTGTTATAAATTGCCACAGCACGTCCAGTTAGCTGCCTGTTTAGATAGGGTGAGTTTCTGGATTTTGAACGAACTTCTTCAGGTGTGAATGTCCATTTTTCATCTGTATTAAAAAATGTGAGATTTGCTTTTTTTCCTTCCGCAATTTCAGGAATATCAAGCTTCAAAATTTCCCGCGGTTTCACTATAAATTTCTCAAGAAGCTGATCCAGAGTCAGTACTTCGCCATTCAAAAGCCGCATTATACTTATGCTCCACGCTGTTTCCAGCCCGATGATGCCATTGGGAGCGTAAATAAATTCCATCTCTTTTTCCTCAATAGCATGCGGGGCGTGGTCAGTGCAGATTACATCAATTGTTCCATCGGCCAGCCCTTCTTTAATCGCCTCCACATCATCCTTCGTTCGCAGCGGCGGATGCATCTTTACGTTTGTATCAAAGTTGCGTTTTTCAACCTCTACATCAGTCAGATCAAAATGGTGTGTGCAGACTTCGGTGGTTACGTTTATTCCATCTTTCTTAGCCTGACGAACCAGATCAACAGCTTTTCGAGTACTGATATGAGCCACGTGAATGTGTCCGCCGGTAAAACCTGCCAGCAAAATATCCCGGGCGATCATTATTTCTTCGGCAATTCCGGGCGTACCATCCAGCCCCAAACGGGTTGATACCTCCCCCTCATTCATATGCCCCGGCCGGGAAAGCTCCAGGTCTTCTTCGTGATTAATGATCGGCATATTCAGCATGGAAGAGTATTCCAGGGCTACCCGCATAACATGGGAGTTGTAGACCGGATCGCCGTCATCACTGAATGCAACCGCTCCACCCTTTTTCATGTCGGCCATTTCAGCTATCGATTTACCCGCCCGGTCCTTGGTTACACATCCAATCGGGTGCACACTAACGGCCTCTCCTTCCGCTTTTTTTCGAATGTATTCCACTACATCGCGTGTATGGATGGCAGGTTTGGTATTGGGCATGCAAGCCACTTCAGTAAATCCGCCAAAAGCCGCTGCTCGACATCCGGTTTCAATCGTTTCCTTATGCTCAAAACCAGGTTCCCGAAAATGAACATGCATATCCATCCAGCCCGGGCTTACAAATGCTCCGGTGGCATCAAAAAGCTCTTCTTCTTCTTTTTGATCAAGATTCTCTGAAATCTCCGATATTTTTCCATTTATGATTCGAATATTCACTTTAAGCTTTCCATCGTAGCCGCTTCCGACGGGTCTACAGTTTTTAATAAGCAGATTCTGACTCAATGTACCTGTGGTTTGGTTGATTTTTGCCTTCAAATATAGGCCGAATTACACTGAATTACGATTGGGAATTAAGCTTTCACCGGACGAATCCACTTCATCCGGTGAATCGAGCGGGCAGGGCGCCTGGCATAACGAAACATTGTCGCAGAGATCCGGACCGTAACCACTCATCCGATGACGGGAAGTCAGCGGAGTTGGATCTTCACCGGATGAATCCCCTTCATCCGGTGAATAGTACGGGCAGGACGCCTTGCATAACGAGACTTGTATAAAGATTCGGGCCGTACCCACTCATCCGATGACGGGAAATCAGCGGATGAGGGTCAGCGGATGAGGATTGATAGTTGATTTTATAATCCTAATTAAATAATATCTTCGAAAATAGTGAGTCTTATGAAATTTTATCCTGGAGAAATTTATCACATCTACAATCGTGGCAATATTCATCAAAAGGTATTTTTTGAAAAAAGAAATTATTCTTTCTTTCTGCGAAAAATGGAAAAACATCTGACTCCATATTGTGACTTTCTTGCCTGGTGTTTAATGCCAAATCATTTTCATTGGCTGGTACGTATAAAGGATATTGGAAAGTTGGAATCAAGTATATTATCGGTCGATGGTTCTGTTGATAAACTCAACAAAAGTATCGGTGTTTTGCTTCGATCCTACACAAGAGCTATAAATGTTGCTTATAAAAGTAAAGGGTCACTCTTTCAGCAAGGCACTAAATCAAAAATAATCAACATGGACTCTACCGTACGCGATAATTATGCTCTGATTTGTTTTCTTTATATACATCAAAATCCAATAAAGGCTGGATTGACAATGAACTTCGAGAGTTGGGAATTTTCATCTTATATTGATTACGCTTGCCTCAATGGTTGCAGTAGGATATGTAATAAGGACCTGGCCTCGAATTTACTTGATTTGCCCACTTCAAGACCTGCGTTTGAAAAATTCTCAAAACAAACTCTTCCTGAAGATTATCAATACTATATATTTTAACTTCTCTTCACCGGATGAATCCCCTTCATCCGGTGAATCGTGCGGGCAGGACGCCTGAC
>CAYOLE010000117.1:0-10342 GCA_964404705.1 uncultured Rhodohalobacter sp.
TGGTCGTAATTTTTTTGCAAATATTAACTATAGATTAATCTACGTGTACTACACGGTCAACTCTTTCCTCATACTTCTTAACATATGCTGTAGGCGAAAGTCCTGTTACCTTTTTAAACTGCCGGTTAAAATTAGATACGTTATTAAAACCACATTCATAACAGATTTGAGAAACATTCAGCTGATCTTCTTGAAGCATTTTGCAAGCCTTTGACACCCGAACCTCTATTAAAAACTGAATAAAGGTTTTGCGTGTGTGCTGTTTAAAAAAATGACAAAAGGCAGCCTGGCTGTAGTTCGCAATATTAGCTGCATCTTCAAGTTTAATGTTCTTTTTAAAATTTGTGAAGATGTAATTAATCACCTCATTAACCTTGTGATTTTCATTATCACTTAACGGTTCAGGCCTATTTACAGTCGCCAGATATTTGTAATCATCTGTAGTTGCCAATTCATTCAGTATAGATAGTATTTCAAGAAATTGATCAAATCCTGAAATATCAACAAGCCCCTTTATACGGTCTTCTACATTCTTAACAATAGCAGAAGAAAACTGAATTCCGCGACCCGATCGCTCGATCAGGTTTTGAATATCTGACATCTCTTCTATTGTAAAAAAACCGTTTCCGAGAGATTCCTCCTGGAAAAAGACTGAGATCGAATGAGAAATGAGTGTACTGTCTTCCTCAAAATAGACCGGATCACTTTTAAATACATGTGATTGGTTAGAACCGATTAAAAACAGGTTGCCGGGTTCAAAATGAGTAAAGGTATTCCCTACAAACAGATCGCCTGTGCCCTCAATCACAAATTTCAATTGCAGCTCCGGGTGATAGTGTAACTTGTCATAAAAGTAGGGCAAATAATCATGTTCAAGCAGAAAGCCCTTTTTTCCTGTTTTTGGCAGACGAAAATAGATTGATTTATCACGCATAAGAACACCTCTTTATTTTAAGTACACGGATATTGATCAATAATGTGCAAAATTTAACTCAAGTTGTATAAGATTGTATCATAATTTGTAATTTTTTCCGTGCTTAGATCAAAATAGTATCATATTTATATTGAGCCGGAAAATAATACCTTTTATAAAAGTGCCCTCCGTTAGATCAACCAGCAAAGTTTACAGGTGATTTTAACCCTGTGGGTTGCTGATTTCCCAAATCGCAGAACATACTCACTGAATAAATCAAAATTGTAGAAGATTTTTAACCGCAACAACCTTTTCTTCTTTTATCAAGTTGCAAGGAATCTATATCAATTGACGTATCATTTTAAAGGAAAACTTTTCTCTTTGAATTTGAAATGAGATAACGGAGGAGTTAGCCAATTTATTAAAGCTTTTTTTTATATAGATTTAAACATCAAAACCAACTCTAATCACTCACACAAAAAATATGAAAGTTCACTGGAAAGGAGTCTATCCCGCAATTACTACCAAGTTTAATGAGAATGGATTACTTGATTTAAAGACATTTGAAAAAAACATCCATGTTCAGCTTGATTCGGGTATTCATGGCATCGTACTTGGCGGTACACTTGGAGAGGCAAGCACACTCAAAAACGGCGAAAAACTGCAGTTACTCGAAAAAACACTCGAAGTGGTTGGAGATAAGATCCCTGTAATTATAAACATAGCAGAACAAACTACGGCTGATGCAATTGACGAGGCACGGAATGCACAGAAAAATGGAGCTTCAGGACTCATGCTTCTACCCCCCATGCGCTATAAAGCAGATGACAGAGAAACTGTTGAGTATTTTAAGGCTATTGCATCGTCTACAGAATTGCCAATAATGATCTACAACAATCCTATTGATTACGGAATAGAGGTTACACTTGATATGTTTGATCAGCTTATCGAACATGACAATATTCAGGCCGTAAAGGAATCTACCCGTGATGTCACAAATGTTATCCGGATGATTAACCGCTTTGGAGACCGCATAAAGATTATGTGCGGAGTTGACACCATAGCCATGGAGTCAATGATACTTGGTGCATCAGGGTGGGTGGCAGGTTTAGTTTGTGCATTCCCCCGGGAAACAGTTTCTATATATGAGCTTATAAAAACCGGAAATATAAAGGAAGCGGCAGAAATTTATCGCTGGTTTATGCCTCTGTTAGAACTGGATATTCATCCCAAACTGGTACAAAATATTAAACTGGCGGAGGTTGCCACCGGAATTGGTACGGAGCATGTGCGAAAGCCACGTTTAAAACTTGCAGGAAAAGAGCGGGAGCATGTATTGAATGTGATCGATCAGGCAATGAAAGCGCAATCAAAAATTACACCTTACCTGACGAATCAAAAACAGGTAGTTCAATGATAGAAGACTGTAATTTTACAGAGCAATTGGCAAGATTGGCAGCATCAAATCCTGATTAGCCGGAATGTGAAATCATTAAATACACCGGCTTTAATAGCTATAAGACTTACAGATTTCTGCATGGTCGAACTCTCATTAAGATTTATATCCCAATAGCAAAACAACTCATGTAATTGTACAAAATGATTTTTAACAAATTAACAAATGGCAGTAAAACGTTTCTTTTGCATTGACTCTCACACCTGTGGAAATCCTGTACGGCTGGTGGCCGGTGGAGGGCCGCTTCTTCGTGGTAACAGTATGAGCGAAAAAAGACAGCATTTTTTGCGTGAATACGACTGGATCCGTAAAGGTCTGATGTTCGAACCCCGGGGACATGATATGATGTCGGGCAGTATACTCTATCCACCTTCTGATCCCGGCAATGATATTGGCGTTCTGTTTATCGAAACCAGTGGCTGTCTTCCCATGTGTGGTCATGGCACGATCGGTACGGTAACTATCATGATCCAGGAAGGCCTTGTTACTCCAAAAACAGAAGGAAAACTTACGCTTGAAGTTCCCGCTGGTATTGTGGATGTGGAATACACAATGGCAGGAGATCGTGTTAAATCAGTAAAGCTGATCAATATTGCCAGCTATCTTGAGGCTGAAAACCTGGAAATAGAATGTCCTGATCTCGGTAACCTAACTGTGGATGTGGCCTATGGTGGTAATTTCTATGCCATAGTTGATCCTCAAAAAAACTTTTCCGGCATCCAGGATTTTAAAGCTGAACAACTGATTGGCTGGAGCCGTGAAGTTCGCCAGCGACTGAATGAAATGCATACTTTTGAACATCCGGAAGATCCTACAATTAACGGACTTAGCCACATTCTTTGGGCCGGAAATACCATTGACCCTAAAGCGACGGCAAGAAATGCGGTCTTCTATGGAGATAAAGCAATAGACCGTTCTCCATGCGGAACGGGTACATCTGCCCGGATGGCACAGTGGGCTGCTAAAGGAAAATTAAAACCCGGTGAAGAATTTATTCATGAAAGTATTATTGGCAGCCAGTTTATTGGCAGAATTGAGAAGCTGACCTCTTTGAATGGGAAAGATGCCATTATACCAAGTATTGAGGGTTGGGCGAGAATTACAAGTTACAATACCATCACAATTGACGATGACGATCCATATGCTCACGGTTTTCAGGTTATCTGATTAATAGATTTTAAAACATCTGAATAAATATTTCTCTTAAGAATCAACTACAGCAAGAATGGATAATAGCCGAGTTATAATAATCGGTGCCGGAGTTGCAGGACTTTTTACGGCATACTACCTTAATAAACAGGGTTTCGATATAACGGTTATCGATAAAAGTTCAGGAACAGACAACTGTTCATACGGTAACGCCGGGATGATTGTGCCAAGCCATATCATACCCCTTTCCTCACCCGGTATTATCAGTAAAGGATTAAAATGGATGCTCGAACCCGAAAGTCCATTTTATATTCGTCCGCGCCTGAGTCTTGATCTGCTTCAGTGGGGCTGGCAATTTAAAAATGCATCTACAGAAAAGCATGTAAAGCAGTCGGGGCCAGTACTCAGGGATTTATTGCTTTCCAGCCGTGAACTGCTTGTTGAGCTTGAACAGGAGGAACAAATCGATTTCGGATTTCAAAAACGCGGGCTTTTCATGTTCTGTAATTCCAAAATTGGCTTGAATAAAGAAATAGAGATTGCCGAAAAAGCACGGGCGCTCGGAATCCCAGCGGAAGTACTTACTGCAGAACAAGTTAAGAAGATGGAACCGAATCTGAAATTTGATATTCTTGGTGCCACCTACTATCCAAAAGATGCGCATCTGCATCCCGGATCCCTGATGGATGAGATGAAATATCTGCTGGCCAAACGTGGAGTAGAAATTATCTTTAACACTGAGATTACAGATATGAAATCAAATAATAATCAGATCACTTCGGTAATCAATAGTGAAGGTAAAGCCTGGAAAGCCGGTAAATTTATTATCTGTTCAGGGGCGTGGTCAGCTGATGTAGCTAAAATTTTCAGAAATAAACTGCTGATGCAGGCAGGGAAAGGTTATAGTATCACGCTGGAAAATCCACCCACTCAACCCCGAAATTGCGGGATACTTGCGGAAAAAAAAGTAACCATGACTCCCATGTTCAACAAGCTCCGTTTTGGAGGAACTATGGAAATTGTGGGTACGGATACAAAAATTAATCCTGATAAATTGAATGGCCTTAAGAAATCGGTCTGCGAATATCTACCGGATTTTAAAATGGATCAACTGGATGGCCAGAAAGTCTGGACCGGCCTTCGCCCTTGTACACCGGATGGCCTCCCCTACGTGGGTGCCATGACCGGGTACTCAAACCTGTACACTTCAACAGGACATGCAATGATGGGAATGAGCCTGGCACCCTCCTGCGGAAAAATTGTGGCTGAATTGATTTCTGATGGAAAGTCGGAATTGAATAACCCGATGATCCATCCCGGCAGATTCAACTAAGAAGTTTAGCGTTTGACTAATATTTTCTACCTGATGCTCTTTAAATATCTGAAACAGCTTTAACTATAATTTAATCTATCATGAAAATCCCTACGAAAATATTGAACAGGTACTTTACAATATTAGTACTCATCGCTGCTGTTTCTCTTACTACTTATACTAAATCCCTTGCCGAAGAGGCATCAGAGGAATCTGATATTTCTCAGCTTATCCAGATATTTGATGAGGACCGCTCAGCATTGGAAAGACGTTACTCAGTTCAGCATTCACATGAATACTTTGACCGGTTTGAAACTTTTTTTGATGACTGGCTTAACCAATTAGAAGAGATTGATTTTGATAATTTGTCACACCAGCACCAGATTGACTACCATCTTCTTAGCCAACATATTCAGCGGAGAATCTACTTTCTTCAACAGAGTAAACAGGAGTTCGAGTCAATTGAACAGTGGCTGCCCGATCTTGATAAAATCATGCAATTTATCAATGACCGCCGGGCCGGAAAAAAACCGGATGGCCAACAGGTAGCAAACTGGATGACTGACTGGGCAGAACAAATCCAATCACTGGAGCAGGAATTAACCTCCTCTTCTCCCCTTTTAAAACAAGAAGCAAATGCGGCACACGAAGCTATTGAGGATATCCGAAATGCTCTCGAAGACGCTTACACTTTTTATTATGGATATGATATTGAGTTTACCTGGTGGACTGAAAAACCGTACGAGGAACTCGATAAAGTACTCGGTGAATATTCGGAATTGATTGACGAATATTTTGATACTGAAGCAGAGCAAATCGATAACAGCGGTATTGTTGGTAACCCGATCGGCAGAGAGGAAATTGAACGGAGACTGGAATTCGAAATGATTGGGTATTCACCTCAGGAGCTTATTGATATCGCTGAACATCAATTTGCAAAAGCCGAAGAGGAAATGTTAAAAGCATCGGGAGAACTGGGTTATGGTGATGATTGGCATGCTGCCCTGGAGCACGTTAAAGAAGCATATGTTGAGCCGGGGAAAAAGCCGGAACTTATTATGAGGCTCCACAATGAATCAGTCGATTTTATTGAAGAACGCGATTTAATCACCATACCCGATCTTGCCAATGAGGTATGGAGAATGAGAATGATGACCCCGGAACGACAGTTGATCAATCCCTTTTTCACCGGTGGGGAGGTGATCAGTATTTCTTACCCCACTCATACGATGGATCACGATGCGAAAATGATGAGTCTGCGCGGAAACAATCCTCATTTCAACCGTGCTACTGTACAACATGAGTTAATTCCGGGACACCATCTTCAGGGTTTTTACAACCGCAGATACAGCACCTACAGATCTCCATTCCGCACCTCTTTCTGGGGAGAAGGATGGGCGCTGTACTGGGAACTGTTACTGTGGGATCTCGGCTTCGCTGAAACGCCTGAAGACAGAATCGGAATGCTCTTCTGGAGAACTCATCGTTACGCCCGCATTATCTTTTCACTGAATTATCATCTTGGCAACTGGACTCCGCAGCAAAGTATCGATTACCTGGTGGAAAGGGTTGGACATGAGTATGCAAATGCTGAAGCGGAAGTACGCAGATCTTTCACCGGAAATTACGGGCCACTATATCAAATTGCCTATATGATTGGCGGTATGCAGTTTTATGCACTTTATAAAGACTTGGTGGATACCGAAGAAATGACAGCCGTGGAATTTCATGATACAATTTTGAAAAATGGAAGTATTCCGGTACGGATGGTTAAATCGATTTTAACAGACGAGGATTTGCAAAAAGATCAAATTGAAGACTGGAATTTTGCAGATTATATATATGATTAGCTGATTCCCGGCAACTCTTCATCATACTGGATTCATATAGGGGGCCACAACCTGAATATTATTTAAACAGTGCATAATGCTTAATATGATCAGTGAATTTCACTATTCCTAATGATCATTTTTGTTATATCTTAGGTTTCACTGACGGATCGTCAAAGATTATCCGATATGTGAACGTATCAAACAACTACATAAACTATAAACTGATCATTGTAATGCAGTCCATTTTAAATTTTGCTCAAATGGTAACATTTCGTAAAACTTTTCTCTTTTTCTTCTTCTTTTCAGGGTTAGTATGGATGGGATGTCAGACTGAAACCTCTGAACAGGTTGAGCCCGAAATCAGATCTGTTGAGGATGCAGATGCAGAGATGGAGGCCACCGAAAGTATAGATGAGATCACCACAGATACACCTGACGACCTGGATGTTTCGCTCTGGGCCACGAAAGATCTTTTGGGTGATCCTATCGCAATTCATATGGATAATGACGGCAGGGCTTGGGTCACCGTTACAAATCGCAGCCGGAATTCAGAGTTTGATATCCGGGATGTGGACAGCAGCTGGCTGATCGAATCAATGAAGTGGGAAACGGTGGAGGATCGCCGGGAATTTTTACACACTGAACTCGCACCCGAGCGCAGTGATGAAAACACCTGGCTGCCCGACCTGAATGAGGATGGATCTCACGACTGGCGTGATTTAACTGTAAAAAAAGAAGAGGTCTGGCATCTTGAAGATTTGACAGGAAACGGTATGGCAAATAAATCGCAGCTTTTTATTCGTGATTTTCACGATGAAGTGACAGATGTTGCTGGTGCTGTGCTTCATTATAATGACGAGGTATTTGTTGGTGTTGGCCCGGATATGTGGAGACTCCGCGATACCAACAACGACGGTATGAGCGACTGGAAAGAATCAATCAGCCATGGATACAATGTTCATATTGGGTTTAGCGGTCATGGAATGTCGGGTTTAACAACCGGCCCTGATGGCAGGGTATACTGGGGAATTGGTGATATGGGGTTTAGTGTTACCGATAATGATGGAGAGGAATGGCACTACCCGAATCGGGGAGCTATTTTACGTTCTGAACCCGATGGCAGTAACTTTGAAGTTTATGCTATGGGTGTTAGGAATACGCATGAATTTACGTTTGATAAATATGGAAATCTCATAACGGTTGATAACGATGGCGATCACGCCGGGGAGTTTGAAAGACTTGTTTATTTGGTGAACGGCTCGGACAGCGGCTGGAGAATTAACTGGCAGTTTGGAAAGTATACCGATCCCAAGAACAATCAATATAAAGTCTGGATGGATGAAGATTATTACAAACCATACTGGGAAGATCAGCCAGCTCATGTACTCCCTCCATTGGCAGAGTCCTATACAGGGCCGGCAGGCATGGCATATAATCCTGGAACCGCATTGAATGAAAACTGGAAGGATCACTTCTTTATTATGTCGTTTCGCGGATCAACTGCGAACTCCCCTATTTACGCATTTACACTGAAGGAAAACGGAGCTTCTTATGAATTGGATTCAGAGAAAGAGGCACTGGGGGGAATATTAGCTGTAGGACTCGATTTTGGTCCGGATGGCGCTCTTTACATGACTGACTGGATCCAGGGATGGAATACAAAAGAGGAAGGGAGAATCTGGAAGCTGGATTCTCCAGGAGATAAAGAATCCCCGATCAGAACAGAGACAA
Organism: uncultured Rhodohalobacter sp.; assembly: GCA_964404705.1. Classification (GTDB taxonomy): domain Bacteria; phylum Bacteroidota; class Rhodothermia; order Balneolales; family Balneolaceae; genus SW132. The sequence continues at coordinate 8,394 of CAYOLE010000117.1, forward strand.
AAAACCTTTTGGCTGAAAATTTCGGTGATCATTCAGCTGAACGATTGATAGAGTTACTGGGACATGAGGATATGAGGGTACGTCAGGAAGCACAGTTTGAGCTGGCGGCCCGAAATGATTCAGAATCCTTGCTTTCAGTCGTTTCAGATAACGAGAATCAACTGGCCCGGATCCATGGAATCTGGGGACTTGCACAGATTGGAAGAGAGACTACAGATACTGTAGAACCACTTATTCAGTTCCTGGAAGACTCCGATTATGAAATTCGTGCTCAGGCTGCAAAATGGCTGGGTGATGTTCGATACACCGCCGCTGCTGAATCCATCATCCCGTTGCTTCATGATGAGCATCCCAGGGTTCGCTTTTTTGCCGCTGAAGCGCTGGGCAGAATTGGGTACAGTGACGCTTTTGATGAGATTGTTGAGATGCTGGCTGAAAATGATGATGAAGATATTTATCTGCGTCATGCAGGTGCAATTGCGTTGTCACGGTTCGAAGATGCAGGGGCAGTTGTTAATCTGTCTGATCACCCATCCAGGGCGGTTCGTATAGCGGCAGTAATTGCCTTAAAAAGATTACAGGATCCTGGAGTGGCACGTTTTTTAGAAGATGACGATGCATACATCGTAACGAATGCGGCAAGAGCTATCAGTGACGATATATATGTTGATGATGCGCTTCCCGAACTTGCTCGTATGCTTGATCAAAACAGAATTGTGAATGAACCGTTGGTACGGCGCGCCATCAATGCTAATCTTTATAGTGGAACTGCTTCGGATGCAGAAAGGCTTGCAGCGTATGCAGCGGATCAGCAGAATCCTGAAGAGTTGAGGGCAGAGGCACTTAACACACTTACCTATTGGGAGGAACCCTCTATTTTTGATCGGGTAACCGGCCGGCATCGCGGGCAGATAAATAATGATGCAGAATTCGCCCGTAATGCGATTGGCCCGGTAGCAGACCGGCTATTACAAGATAACAGTACCTCAGTTAAAATTGCTACGATTGAAGCAGCTGCGAAACTTGAATACAATCAGGCAATTGCGTCAATCTACGCACTTCTTGATGAAGATACTTCAGCAGATGTTCGAATTGCAGCTTTAAAGGCTTTGAGAGATCTCGAGTTTAACGAAATTGATGAGGCTATCCGAATTGCGTTAACCGATAGTGAAGAGAACGCCAGAATGAACGCCTTATCTATGATACCTGATCTTGATATAACCGAGGAGGTAAAAGTTTCATTGCTGGTATCTGCATTCATGGATGGATCAATCATCGAAAAGCAGACGATATTGACAACATTTGAGTCATTTGACCACGAAGCTGCGTATCAATTTTTAGATGAACAATTTGACCGCCTTGAAGACGGAAATCTTCCCAGGGAGGTACATCTTGAACTCATTGAGACAGCTGAACAACTTAACTCAGATCAGTTAAATAACAGGCTGGAACAATATTATCAATCAAAACAAGCTGATGATTTGGTTGAGTTTTATAGTGAATCACTGTACGGAGGCGATGCAGAATCGGGCAGACAGATATTCTATCAACATGCGGCTGCACAATGCATACGTTGTCATGCAGTTGATGGCAGTGGCGCTGAAGTCGGGCCGGATCTCACCGGAGTTGGCAACAGGTTATCACGTGAACTACTTCTGCAATCCATGGTTAATCCTTCTGCCGATGTAACACCCGGATATGGAGTGGTAACCGTTACTATGAATGATGGAGAGACCATTCGTGGCGCGCTTGAAGAAGAAACAGAAGATCGACTTATACTTTTGAGCAGAGATGAAATATTAGAAATCGAAAAATCTGACATTGAAACCCGTTCTAACTCTCCCTCTGCCATGCCTGCAATGGGAGATATCTTAAGCCGCAGTGAATTACGCGATCTTGTAGAATTCATGACGACGCTTGATGGTGAGCAGGAATCAGATAATTAAGAG
>CAYOLE010000118.1:0-10332 GCA_964404705.1 uncultured Rhodohalobacter sp.
GAAGATATTTGAGTGGAATTTGATTGCCCAGCCCGATTGCAGGCTTCCGCAGCCACCGGTTAAACGACTTAAGCTCGCCGAATACTTCTTCCGCTTTTTGGTAGAGCGTTATGAGTTTCAGGAGCTGTTCGCTGTTGAGTGCATTGAGCTTTTTACCATCGGAGTGATAACGCTGAATGGTTTTGAATGAGACATCGAGCAGGCTGGAAAGTTCCTCTTTTGTGAGGCCAGAGAAGGAGAGGATATCGAAGAATGCGTTGGCCGATACTCCCTGGTGTGCCTGCTCTACCAGTTTATATTCTTCGTTCGGAGTTGCCTGATATTTTACGGCTGCTTCGTTTACTTTAACTTCATTTTTAGTGTTCTGGCTCATATTTACACCTTTTCTTGAAAAATGTCTTTTAATTTAAGACTTTTTTCCAGATCAGGCAAGTATAGTTTTTTGAGCTATAGCCAGTCCTTTTTCAAAGGCTTTAATTACGGCTTCGATTGTGTCGGCCGATGCACCATCTGTGCGCCATTGTTGTCCTTCTTTCTCCAGCGTTAGAGTAACAATTACAAGTGAATCTGTATCAGGACTTAATATTTCCACTTCATGATTTATCACTTCAAGTGGAATCAGGTTATCTGTTTCTGCTTTGATTGCATTTAAGACTGCGTCAATGGGTCCAACTCCCTTGTCTTTTGATGTAATTTTTTTCCCATTAATTTTAAGCTTTACCCCGGCTTCAACGAGTTCTTCTTTTCTCATGGTAACTTTATAGTCCAAAATTTCCACGGGAAATACGAGATCTGTTTCTTCATTCAGCACCATGGTCTGAAGGTATTCCAGCTCATTCTTGCGAAGCGTTTTTCCTCGTTTATTCATTCTCTCTACATGATCTTTGTAGAGCCTTTCATGGTTCTCATCCATTGTAAGGTTGGCAAGCAGCGTATCTCTTGACTTTCCGAATGATTTTCGCTGAAGCTCAACAAATCCGGAGTTAATGTAACTGTGAATATGATCAAGATCCGGTTTTAAAACCGGGGGTGTTAAGGAATGAGTGGCAACGACTTTTGTATCTTTCAAACCCGAACCTGTAAGAACAAACAGACATCGTTTTCCGGCATACTTATTCAAATTATTTTTAAAGGATGCGAGCGGCAGTGCACAGGCCGGTTCTGTAAAGTGTCCCTCAACAGTTGCCATCTCCCGAAGGGATTCCAGGATTTCATCTTCGGTAACAGTGAGCGCATCACCGCCGGTAGCGTCTATTCCTTTCAATACTTTATAAAAATCGATCGGGTTTGAAGCGGCCACAGATGTAGCCATTGTGTTTGAATGAGTATTTATGATCTTTTCCCTTTTAAAAATACCCTCTACTACAGGCGAGCTGCTTTCGGGCTGAACCGCCACGAGTGCGGGGATTTTATCGATGGTGCCAACCTCTTTCATTTCCCGGAAACCTTTATAAATAGCTCCGAAATTAGTGCCGCATCCTACCGGGATAAATATATAGTCAAACGGTTCATCCATTTGCTCAATAAGTTCGTATGAGAATGATTTTTGCCCCTCTTCCCGGAATACATAATCCCCGGCAAGATAGTAGTTACCGGATTTTGCAAATTCACGGCATAATGACTCGCACTTGGTAAAGTCACCCTGGATACGTAAAATGGTTGCATCATAGATGGTAGCCTGGGCCAGTTTGGCTTCGGATGTTCGTTCAGGCACAAACACGTAACATGGAAGTTTGAAATAGCAGGCATAAGCAGCCACAGATGCCGCCATATTCCCGGTTGATGCCAAGCAGATGGCATCAGCTTTAAGTTCGAGCGCCTTTTGCACTTCAATGTAGCTGCCACGGTCTTTAAAACAACCTGTTGGATGTTCATACTCCAATTTTGCAAACAGTTCAGCGCCATAATGTTCAGAAAGTCTTCCAAGTCGCTTCAGTGAGCTTGGATAATTTTTCAGTGGATCGGGAACGATCGATTCCAGCGGATACTGTATCTCCCTTCGGGCTTCATTATATTCAATCTGCAAAACACCGCCGCAACTGGTGCAATAGGTAGATGTTTCAGTTTCTTTATTTACTGCACCACACATAATGCAGGTCATTTTGTATCCCGTGTGTATTTGTGACATTCCCAGATTCCTTTTGATTGCTGCTCTTTTTTTAAAATACGAATAGATTTAAAGAAGCTGAAACAAGATTGGAAGCGCTTTTAAGTTTTTTGGAGACTATTATCTTCAGAATATCAGTCAACTTACAAGGGAAGCAGAATGATATCCTCAAAATCGAGATCAAGCTCTTCAAGGACAGGCTGTGCTATATCAACTATTTCATCATCTGAAAAATCTGCCAGGCCTTCCAGTTCCACGTACAGTATATTGTTCAGCTCATCAAGGTAAAACACCGCGTCTGTTGATTCAAAACTATCTTTTAATACCTTTACCAGGTATTCAATATCTTCCTGCCAGGCCTGATATTCCTGTTCAGATTCCTCAGCCATCAGTAACGGTATTGTTATAATTTAAATTAGTCTCAAAATATCGAATCATTTATCATGAACCAATCACTGATTAAGCTTCAAAATATATCAAACAAAAAGAAACGATTAATAGTAGGTTTGATGAGCGGGACCTCACTTGACGGGCTGGATATAGCACTTTGTGAAATTAACGGGGCTGGTGAATATACTGAAGTTAAACTTCGCAAATTCATTACAAAAATGTATAGCTCCTCTCAAAAAGCCCGGCTCAAACTGATTAGCTCAGTTGATACGGTTGCTCTTGAAAAACTTTGTTATCAGCACACCTGGCTGGCTTCAGTTCATGCAGGTATGATTAATGAAGCCATTGCGGATTGGAAGGTAGCTCCAGATCAAATTGATTGTATTGCCAGTCATGGTCAAACCATCTATCATTTGCCCGGCAGAGATCAGACAAATGTTCCGGAACCTATGAACAGCACACTTCAGATTGGGGACGGAGATCAATTAGCGGTGCGAACCGGCATTTTAACCATCAGTGATTTTCGCCAAAAGCACACAGCTTATGGAGGAGAAGGCGCACCAATGGCCGCACTTGTAGACCGGTTGTTATTTGGAGATGAAACGGAGTCCAGAATTTTGCTAAATATCGGGGGTATCGCAAATTTCACCTGTCTTCCATCTGGAAAAAAAAACAGGGCAAATTCATTTACTACAGACACTGGTCCCGGCAACACCTTGATAGACAATGTGGTTCAACACTATTTTAATCAGTCTTTCGATCGGGATGGAAAGATTGCAGCCGCGGGATCGATTCACTCAAAATTACTGGACCTTCTTTCCAGTGATCCATGGTTTAATGAAAAGAAATCAAAATCTACTGGACCTGAGTATTTCAATATCAACTGGATAAGGCGTCTGTCAGAGAAAGAAGGAGTAGACTTGTCAAAAATAGATCCACAGGATTTAGTAGCAACAGTTACCGAACTTTCGGCCGTAACAATAGCTCAAAGTATTTCGAATAATGTGCCAAACCTTGAAAAGTATACCATTTATACGAGTGGAGGAGGGATGCATAATCCATTGTTGATAAAACGTTTAAAAGAGATGCTGAAGCCGGCAGATTTGCTGAATTTTTCTACATTAGGCATTGATCCCGATGCCAAAGAGGCAGTTATATTTGCAGTATTAGCTAACGAAACACTGGCCGGAAATGGTTTTCACCTTGAAATTGACGGAAAAATGAATAAAGTAAACTTCGGCAAGATTTCATTTCCGGTTTGATCTTTAGTTATTCATCATCAAAATAGCGTAAGAGATTGTCTAACTCATCGATTAAACGCGAGCGAACAGGAGCTGCCTTTTCCATTAATTCTGTTTGATGATTTTGATATTGTTTTCGGCCGGTTTCCGTCTCAACTTTGATGGGATTCAGGCCTTGATCTCTCAAATCATAAGGGCTGGCTTTCATGTCGATAGTTCGGGCCTCAAGTGCAAGGAAAAATGCTTCACGAATCAGATCGCTTGAAATCCAGGGATAGAATTTATACGCCCATTTGTAAATATCCATATTTGTATGGATGCATCCCGGTTGTTCAGAATCCTGAAATGTTTCACGGCTCAGAGAATTCCTGTTCAGCGGTTTAGCGGCCTCAGTAAAAAATCGGAAGGCATCAAAATGGCTGCATATAACCGGACGCGATTCTACTATCTCCGCTATCTTCTCATCCGAAAACCGAAGTGGAAGCTGGTTATGACGCACATTATCTGATCTGTAAACCATAGCCCATTCATGCATGCCAAAACATCCAAAAAATGGTTTTGAATGATCGGTTTTTACCAACAGTTCATAAATCCACCGGGTGGCCCGCACCCGTTTTTCCGGAAACAGCACGGGATCGATCCGTGCAAATCCATCATGAATCTTTAATTCATTTATCTGGGGGAGACGGCTTTGGGTATCATCCGTGATCTCTAAAACTGACTCAATACCCGGCGACCAGCGCTTAAGATGTGAGGGCCGGAATTTGTAATACTCAAACAGGAAATCTAAAACAGGATCTTTTTTCTGCTCAGAACGCTTTTTCAGATATGGATCCAATACGGCTGACAGTTTGCGTTCATGGTACTCCTTACGGGCAGTCCATTCCTCAGAACTTAAAATTATTGAACGAATATGGGTGCAATTCTCTGTTTGTATCATCATCACAAAATAGGGTTCTTTTTATTGCCATGTAAAGATCAAAAACTGTAAAATACAGCTTCAGTAAATGAACAGATATGCTCAGAGAAATCTATCATTTTTTACTACATCTGCGGCTTCATTATCAGTTCCTGATTTTATCAGGCGGATACTTGCTGGGAGGATTTATGGCCGGGCAGATGGATTTATATCAATTCTGGATGCAGTTTTTTAACGTGCACATTTTACTCTTTGGAGGAGCCACTGCGTATAATTCCTGGTGGGATAAAGATGAAGGGCCCATTGGCGGGCTAAAAAATCCTCCGAAGATGAAAAAATGGATGCATGTAGTTTCATTGCTGATGATGTACGCCGGGTTAATCTGGGCGTTAACAGTGAGCTGGATGTATGCCGGAATCTACCTGGTAAGTTTCCTTCTGTTCTGGCTCTATTCCACTCCCCATGCCCGCTGGAAAGGACGGCCAATTTTAAGTTTATGGGCAATTGGAATCAGTACAGGATTTAACTCCGTCGTACTTGGCACAATTGCGGCAGGAGGATCGATTTCTTTTTTAGTATTGTTATCTGCGACAGGAGCAACATGTATCCTTTTATCGTTGTATCCGGTTTCGCAGGTTTTCCAGATTGAAGAAGACGCAGCCCGACACGACAATACATTTACGAGGATGTATGGTGTACATACAGTGAAGAGATTTTTCATAGCTGCCTACTCTTTTGGGTCAATCCTGCTCTGTATCTCAATAAGTTGGGTTCATATTTATGCGGCAACAATACTATTTGTCGGAATAATAATTTCTGGCATATTTGTTGCGACTTTAATATTTAGAATGAGTGGAGATAAAAATGAGTATGATATTGTTATGAAAACAAAATTTTTAGCATCCTTATCATTTGTATGTTTTTTCCTGGCCGGTAACGTTATACGTTATGGTTGGATAATCTAAGAATATCAAAGTCTACAGAGCTATGACAGAAGTAAAAAACAGAGTAATTCCACGCGAAATTATTGATCAGTCTTATTCATACGAGAGTTATCGCAAAATGGTGGACCAGCGTTTGAGTGAAAGCAAAACCACGGGCGAAAATCATTCAGAGGCTATGTTGCATCACACCACCATGAATGTACACCGGATGAATCGCCATGATAAACGAACAGATCTGAATAATAAAATTATTCAGAAATTAAAGGATGTGGAAAAAAAATGGATCTGGCTGGTATTAACCGAGGCCTGGAGTGGTGATTCGGCCCAGTCGATTCCCATTATCAATAAAATGGCTGAAGTTAATGAGAATATAGAGCTTCGGTTAATTTTGAGGGACGAATATCTGAATGTGATGGATCAGTTCCTGCAACATGGCAGGAGCCGTTCAATTCCTAAATTAATATGTCTTGACGCCGAAACCTTAGAGGTTATTGGTGAATGGGGACCGCGCACACAAGAGGCACAAAATCTGTTTAACACTCTGAGTAATACCCCTGAAATGGCATCGCAAGAGGTGGCAGAGAATCTCCATAAGTATTATGCCGATGACGAAGGAAGTGAAATACAACATGAGTTTCTTCATGCAATTGACGAATGGATGCGGGAATGATCTCTTGAAAATCTGTTGTATGATAAGCCCGTATTACATTCTCATTTAGAAAGGCACATGACGGACTTCAAAGCCTCTTTTTATAAGCACATCGCCCAGACAAGTGATCAGCCTTTGGGGTTGGAGATCGAAAAGGCCGAGGGTTGCCGGATTTTCACAACAGATGGCAATCAATTTGTGGATCTGATTTCCGGTATTGCTGTCAGCAGTCTGGGTCACCGGCATCCTGATGTAATCCGTGCAATTAAAGAGCAGCTGGATCACCACCTGCACGTAATGGTCTACGGCGAATTTATTCAGAAACCGCAGAGTAAATTTGCGCAGTTGTTGTGTGATCAGCTTCCGGCGCAGCTCGACCGCGTCTATTTTGTGAACAGCGGCACCGAAGCGAACGAGGGAGCATTGAAGCTGGCTAAAAAGTCAACAGGTCGGTCAAAGTTTGTGGCGTTTAATAATAGCTATCACGGCGATACACACGGCTCATTGAGCGTAACCGGCCGTGATGTCTATCGCGATCCCTATCTGCCGCTGCTGCCCGGTGTGACCTTTCTCGATTTTAATGATTCATCCCGGCTGGACCAGATTGGTGAAGAAACTGCCGCCGTTATTTTGGAGCCGATCCAGGGGGAGGGAGGGATCATACCCGCAAATCCAGACTGGCTCAGGGCGGTGAGAAAGTGCTGTGATGAAACGGGCACGATTCTGATATTTGATGAGATCCAGACCGGCTTTTTCCGAACCGGCACACTGTTTGCATTTGAGCATTACGACGTGGTGCCCGACATTCTATGCCTGGCAAAAGCGATGGGTGGCGGTATGCCGATGGGCGCTTTTGTATCATCAAGCGACCGCTTTGAGACATTCAAACACGATCCGCCGCTGAATCACGTCACCACGTTTGGCGGCCACCCGGTCAGCTGTGCTGCGGCCCACGCCAACCTGCAAACTCTGCTGGCAGGCAACTTTGAAAAAAAAGCAGAGGTGATTGAGAAAATAGCGCGAAAAATCCTCAATGGTGATGGAATCGTGGAAGTACGAGGGCGGGGAGCGATGCTGGGCCTGCAGCTCCGCGATGCCGAACTCACCCAAAACGTTGTGAAACACTGCTTCGAAAAAGGCATCATCCTCGGCTGGACGCTGCACTCTAACTCGCTGGTCCGTATCGCCCCGCCACTTATTATAGAAGAAAAGCTGCTTGAAGAGTGTTTTAATATAATTCTGGAAGGGGTTGAAAAGTACTGTAGCTAAAACATTTTCGCCCAAAAGGTGGCTATCCATTCAAACCCTGGCCATTAATCGAAGTATCCGATAATCCTTTAAACTTGTTATCGGCGCTTTATTCGGACATTCTGATTCTGCCGATAAACATTCACCGGACATTATTCTGCCTATATTTGCTCAAAGGTATATAATAGGATTACTATTCGGCAGAAGGCGGGCTAAAGCCCTAAAGAGAAATACGAGTTATAGGATGGAAAACCATATGTTCTAAACTAATACAACAGTATCAATTATCCGCAACAAATGTTTGCCTATTCTTCTATATTGGCATGTAATGCGCAGGTATATAAATGCGTTGTGTTATTAAAAACAACTTATGAGATTTTGAACTTAAAACAGACCGAAATGGCAACAGTTGATAAATTAAGAAACAAATTGATAGATAAGATTATTTCCATAAAAAACAGAGACTTCCTTGAAGCACTTGACAAATTGATTTCTTCAAGTTCCTCTGAATCTGATGTCGTTGAATTGACAAAAGAGCAAAAAATAATGTTGGAAATGAGCGAAGGGGACATCAAAAGCGGAAATCTGGTTTCACAAGAAGCGATGGATAAAAGAAATATGGAATGGCTAAACGCAATGTAATTTGGACAAGAACAGCCGAACTACAATTCGTTGGAATTTTAGAATATTGGGTTAAAAGAAACAAATCCAATGCTTATTCAAAAAAACTTGTGAAATTGGTGTCGGAAAGAACAAAGCAAATTGCCGATAAACCAATGATTTATAAAGCAACCGATTTTAAAGACGTAAGAGTGGCTTCTTTGGGAAATTTCAGTATCTATTACAAAATTTCTGAAAAAGAAATAATAATAACAGCTTTTTGGGACAATCGTCAAGATCCTGAAAAACTTTTAAAAATATTGAAGAATAAAAAATAAAGTTACTCAACATAGACTAATAGGCAATTGGGGTTTAGGTGATTAAATGAATAGGCAATATGTAAATTAAAGGTCGGTGCTTAACCGAAAAGAATGGGTATAGAATTCCCATATGCCTTTGGTCGAGAACCGTTATGAGGAAATACGTTCCCAGTCTACCCTATAACAAGGGCATCATGCAGACGAGTTTGCGTTTTTACCCCAAATAAAGTTGGTCGCCTCGCTGCATATGCCCTGAGCCGTTATAGCACAAATAAAAATACCGATCATTAATGAGAACCGTACCAGCAACAGCAATCCCTTCATTAGCAACTGAGGCAGTCAATGTTGCCCAAAAGTTAATTGAAAATATTGAGGGGGCTTATCTTTTTGGCTCTGCAGTTGAGAGTGATTTACGTGCCGATAGTGATGTTGATGTTTTGATAGCTGTTAAACAAAAACTTTCTTTGGAGATTCGGAAGGAATTCGTTGATAGGTTGATGAATATTTCCGGGAAAATTGGAAACTCAAAATCTATCAGACCATTGGAGTTAACGGTCGTCGATCTGAATGAGATTACACCTTGGCAGTATCCACCTAAAAGTGAATTTGTTTACGGAGAGTGGATGAGGGAACAGTTTGAAAATAACTATGTTCCTGATCAAAAAGCGGACCCTGATCTTACGATTGTCCTGAATAATGTTAGATTGAACAGTATTGCTATTATTGGTCCTAACGCTCAGCAATTACTGGAGCCGATTCCCCAAAGAGATATTCAACTTGCTATAAAAGAGTTGTTGCCAGACCTCTTAAATCATATAAAAGGAGATGAACGTAATGTGCTTTTAACATTATCCCGAATGTGGATTACTGTATCTTCCGGCAAAATCGTGTCAAAGGATATTGCGGCTAAATGGGCTACAGATCAATTACCAAAATCTCTGAAACCTTTAATAATTACAGCACTTAAGGCCTATATCGGAGAGATTAACGATAGCTGGGACGGAAAGGAAAATGAAGTTGCTCTTCTTATTAAGCACATGAAGCAAAAAATTGAAGATTCTATTGCACAAAGTGAACAGATCAAATATTGAACCATGTGCTATAACAAGCATTTCCTGCTGACGTGCAAGCGTTATTTGCTCGACTTCAGAGTTGGTCGCCTCGCCGCTTAGCCGCCGAACCGTTATACCCACACCATAAACAAACAGGAAGCGAATTATTAGAAAGCATTAGTTGCCAAAGGCACAAATTTTAGAGAATATTTGAATACTGTGGCCCAAAAAATTAATTAGAACCATAAGAACAGGATCTTATGTACGATCTTCCGTATCACAAAGAACAAGATGAGCACGTAATTAAAGAGTTCATTGACCAACATCCATTTGCTTTCCTAGCAGGATGCGATTCAGAAAACCAACCTGTTGCTACACAGGTACCGGTTTTTATTGAAGAAAAGAATGGCCGAAAAATATTGAGTGGCCACATTATGAAAAACACTGATCACCATAAAGCCTTTTTGCACAATGAAAATGTTCTTGTGGTTTTCGCCGGCCCTCACACCTATGTAAGTGCTACATGGTATAGTAACCCTCATCTGGCTTCGACATGGAATTATATGAGTGTGCATGCAAAAGGCACGATCCGGTTTTTGGATGATGCAGGATTAGAAGAAGTACTTCGAAAAACAACGCTTCATTTTGAAAACTATGATCAACACTCCACTACTGTTTTTGATAATCTTCCTTTAGAGTTTAAACAAAAAGTAATGAAGTACATTGTGGCTTTTGAAATTGAAGTGATCGAAATGGATAATGTATTTAAATTAAGTCAGGATAGAGATCTCGAAAGCTATCACAACATCATTAAAGAGCTTAGAAAACAGGGTGAAGACGGTCGTGTGATTGCTGATGAAAT
>CAYOLE010000119.1:0-10303 GCA_964404705.1 uncultured Rhodohalobacter sp.
TCATCTTTCTTTTCCTAAGCCCCCTTCGCTTCGCGTTCGGGGCTTTTTTTATGTTTCTTTTTTAATCGAAAAAGTCCATACATGATGATCTCATACATGAAAAACAACTTGTTATCTTTTTGAGAGTTTCGTGAAGTTATTCGTATTGAAGCGATAATATGAGAAAGATAAGAGGAATAAGGAGGAAGAATTAATGTAAAATCTGCATTTAAAAGGCACTTTATTTATCTTAGAAAGGTTACCTGATTTTGTAAATTCAATATTATATCTAAACTAGTATAGCCGTGAGTACAAATGTAATTCGTTCCTCCTCTCTTAAAAAAGATATCTCTACTTTTCTCTCAGACTATCAGGAAAAATTAGCTGAATTATTTAATGAGAGAAATGATGAAAATCAATTAGTGAATAACAGGGGTTTACCGCCGTATGTATTGCGTCAAATTCTTGATTGCAAACCTCTTTCAACATTTATCCCTAAAGAAAACGGTGGACGTGGCGCTATTACATCCGAAGCTCTTGCAATGCTTGATACTACATCATATCGATCTCTCCCACTTTCTCTTATGATGGGAATAAATGGTGCATTATTTTTGCAGCCTCTTGCAAATTATGGCCATGAAAGTGCACAAGATACTGTCTTTAAACGATTTATTGAAGACAATAATATGGGAGGATTAATGATAACAGAACCGGATTTTGGATCCGATGCTTTACGAATGCAAACAGGTTTCTCACAAAATGAAGAAACAGGCGAGTATAGGATTAAGGGAACCAAGCATTGGGGTGGCTTAACAGGATGGGCTGATTTCTGGCTTATTACAGCGAGAGAAATTGATAAAAATGGAAATTTAAGCAGAGATATAGGTTTTTTTGTTCATGACAGCCTTAATGGAGGCATAGAAGTAGAAGAATACTATAAAAATATTGGTTTATTGATGCTTCCCTACGGACTCAATAAACTGGACATCACTGTACCTCAGGATTATCGGTTAGAACCAAAATCGACCGGTGTAAAAATGATGCTCGATATACTACACCGAAGCAGGTTGCAGTTTGCAGGAATGAGTACAGGTTTTCTCAGAAGAATTTTGGATGAAGCCCTGGAACACTGTAAAGATAGATTTGTAGGTGGTAAAAGCCTTTTTACATATGATCAGGTAAAAGAACGTCTTGCCAATTTACAATCCTATTTTACGGTAAGTTCATCAATGTGCTACTTTTCCTCTAAAAATGTTTCGATGGATATAGATACCTCAAAAATGGATGTGGCTGCAAACTCTATTAAAAGCGTTGTTTCTGATTATATGCATGAAGCCTCGCAATCTCTTATGCAGCTTGCAGGGGCAAAAGGATTTCGTTTAGATAGTTTTGCCGGACGTGCATTTGTAGATAGCCGTCCTTTTCAGATCTTTGAAGGATCGAATGATATTCTTTATCAACAAATTTCTGAATCGATTCTCAAAAAGATGAAAAAATCAAAAGTGAACAATCTATACCAGTTTCTTAAAGATTACTCTCTTACATATCATTCAGCTGAATATTTTAAAGATCAGTTAAATTTTGAAGTTGATCATAAGATGGCCCAGAGAAAAATGGTACAACTGGGTCGTGCATTGGGTAGAATAGTTACAATGAATATGACAATTACAATGGGGGAGTCAGGATTTAATAGTGATCTGATTGCAAACAGTTTAAAAAGTCTTACATCCGAAGTTAATATGCTCGTAGCCAAATACACTGCAATTAGTGACGCTGAAATCATTGATGATTATCAATCGGAGAGTTCCTGGTCTCAACTCATTAGAGCGTAAATCTATTTAGATTTAATAACTACTTATGAAAACACTGGTTGTACTTACCGGTGCCGGAATGAGTGCTGATAGCGGACTGTCTACTTTCAGAGATTCCGGAGGTTTATGGGAAGGCTTCGATATTGATGAAGTAGCAACTGTACATGGCTGGAACAAAGATCCCGAGAAAGTTTTGGATTTTTACAACAAGAGACGTGCCCAGGCAGCTAAAGCACAACCGAATCCCGGTCATATAGCTCTTGCCGAACTGGAAAATTATTTTGATGTAAATATTATAACTCAAAACGTTGATGATCTTCACGAACGTGCGGGTTCTGATAAAGTATTGCATCTGCATGGTATGTTGCGCGAGGCCAGAAGCAGTGATAATCCTGAAGCAGTTATTGATATTGGATCTAAAAGCATCAAACTTGGCGATAAAGCTGAGGATGGTAGTCAATTGCGGCCACATGTAGTATGGTTTGGTGAAGCTGTTACAACTATTGAGCCGGCATCGTTGATAGTATCAAAAGCTGATATATTGCTGGTGATTGGTACATCACTGGTTGTATACCCTGCAGCGGGTCTTATCGATTTTGCACCTGCCGGAATCCCCAAGTTTATTATAGATCCGAATGTTCCGGAATTGGTTCAGACATCCGGATGGGATCATATCTCTGAAACTGCCGGAACCGGCGTACCAAAACTAAAAAATTATTTAATTGAGCATTATACCTGATGAGTGAAATGAAAAAAGCGACAGCTGAAGAAAAGGAAGCATTGGAAAAATATCTTATTCAATTTTTGAATATTGAGAAAAGATTTCCCCTTCTTCCGGGAATTACGAATACCGATGCTGTGGCTCACCTGTTTGGACTGGACGAAACCGAGCTTACATCCTTGAGGGAAATGTATGCTTCAAATGCAAAAGAAGCCGCACTTGAACTGTTAAAAGACGATGAAGTAATGGACTGGATTGATCAACTACCATTCTCGTCAAACGACACCATTGTTGCTTTGGGGGATTCTTCCACCGACGATCTTCAAAGCTGGTTTCAGATACTGACAGAAGTTGTACGTATTGCATTACCCGAGAACGATTTCAGATTTATCAACGCCGGCCAAACCAATGATACGAGTTCACAGGCACTTCGGCGACTTCACCGGGATGTATTAAGTTTTGAACCTGACTGGGTAATTATTTCCCTTGGAATGTTCGATGCCACACGTCTTTCTATTGCTCCTAAACGAACGTTACTTCCCCTGGCTGAGACATGGGAAAATTTGTCTACTATTGAAGATGCAATAAAAGAAGTTACCGATAATCCGCTGATATGGATATCACCCACACCAATAATCCCGGGCCTTTTAGACAAAATGGAACTGTTCGATTTTGAAATTGATGAAAACGATCTGGATCAGATACGGCAGATCATTACCGGAAAAACCGGGTACATTGTAGATCCCAAAGGAAATAGAATGGGGAATCCACCTGAAGCCTGGTATTATCTAAGTGATGGAATAAATCCCTCTTTGTCGGGTCATGTAAACACCACGAGAGCTCTGTTATACACCCTTGCAACTTCGACTGGAGAGATAGAAGGTACAGAAATTAAGCCGGAAAATAAGGATGGGTAAGAAAAGCAGACTATCAAAAGCGGTTACTTATTGAAAGGATTTTTACACCCGGAGTAAAATCGTATCTCAGTGAATTCACATCAAAATCAAAGGTATGATAAAGGGTAGGTTTGCCAATACCAATTTCCAGAGAACCGGCATTGGTTTCAATGACAGATGATCGATTTAGGATTTGTGTCGCAGTAAAATCTCTGTTTCGTTCGGCAAATATGAAGGCATCCGTAAACCCAAATCCAGCTCCCGCCCAGACACCAACACTTCCACCATGCTGCAGACCCTGGACAAGTGGCTTGTTTTGTATCAACATAACAGCTGTTCCCAGAACTGCACCAATTCCAGCTCCATATATTGTATCCAGCAAAATTATAATGGAAGAATTATTTCCGTCGTTGAAGATACCGGAGACGAAAAATTGCTGACCCTGCGGAAGTGTCGTAATATCATATAAAGCGATTCCCGAGCCGCCAATAATTCCTGCACCAAGTCCTACCCTTAAAGGTGCAAAATCATTGCTATTCTGCAATCCCATCACACCAACACCCAATAAGGTACCGGTTACAGCTCCATTCAGTACATTTCCAGCTAAAAGATCAACTGTTTGTGCTTTTACTGAAGTGGGATAAAATGTCACCACAAAACACAAGGCAACAGTTATTATGGGCAGGATAAACTTCTTCATATACTGTAAGTCTTAAATTTAAATCGCAAATTTAGGGAATTTAAAGGTACATTGCATCAGTTATGATGGATCTTCCAATGATACCGGAAGAACTTTTCCGTTGAAAAAATGATGCGCAGTGGTTAAAAAATCGCTTATAAAATTCCCCATTTCCCCGGCTTGAACGGGAGCTTGTATACCTGGAAATGCAGTTTCGAGCATCTCTGTTTGAACCGCTCCAAGGCACAGACAATTACAGACAATCTTACGATCTGCTAATTCTACTGCAAGGCATTCCGTGAGAATTGATAATGCACCTTTAGAAACGCTGTAACCTGAAAGACCGGGAAATTTGCTGCTCCCCTGAAAACCTCCCATACTACTAATATGCAGTATATGGCAACCAGAATTCATATAGGGTAATAGTAATTTTGTCAGCATTACAGGTGCTAATAAATTAACATCAAGCTGATCTTGCCAATCGGTTTGTGTGAGTTTCTCAAACGGTTTATTTATCAACAGACCCGCATTGTGTACTATTCCATTCAGGGATAATTTATGCTGCTCGAAATGGTTAACTAATTCATCACGCCCTTCCTCTGTAGTAATATCAACCGGAACAGGCTGAATCTGATCCGGAAAAAGTCCCCGAAGCGAACTCAATTTCGACTCTGTTCTTGCCACTGCTGTAATCAGATGATTCTGTTGCGCCAAATTTTTAACAAGTTCAAATCCAATTCCTCTGCTGGCTCCAGTCACCAAATAATGATTTTCCATTGTCTTACTTTTCTAAGAGTTAATTTTAATATGATGAGTTTGTTTTAAATTATAAATTTGCTTTGGAAAGCGCTTTCTTTGTTTCTTCCCAGTGATTTTGAGATTTTACTCACCATAGAAAATGTATTGCCACAACAGTTCATTGCAATTTATAGATAATTTAATCGTGGAATTATTTTGATAAAAGTACCAGAACGAATTCATAATTTAAAACCCTATGTTGCCGGCAAAACTATTGCTGAAGTTAAAAAAGAGTTTAATGTAAAACAGATATCAAAACTTGCATCAAACGAGAACAGGCTGGGTTGCAGTCCTGATGTAAAAAAGGCAATCCTTGAGGTAATGAAGCAAGTTCAGGATTATCCTGATCCGGTCTCCCGTGATCTTCGGGCTGAAATTTCACGACGTAATTCGGTAAATGAGAGCGAAGTAATGGTCGCTGCAGGATCGGAAAGTATTCTCTCTATTTTGTGCCGCTCTCTAACCGGCATTGATAGTAATATTGTAACTGCTAATGCCACATTTGTAGGCATTTATGTTCAGGCGGGTGTGATGGGCTGTACTGTCAAGCGTGTGCCTGTTACGAAAGAATTTGGATTTGACAGTGAAAAAATGCTGGAGGCTATAGACGAAAATACCCGGATGATCTACCTTGCCAATCCAAATAACCCAACGGGTACATATTTGAACAAAGCGGAGTACAGCTCATTAGTGAGACAGGTGCCTGAGCATGTATTGATCGTTACCGATGAAGCCTACTTTGAATATGCAAAAGATGTTGATGATTATCCCTCCGCTTTGGATTATCGAAAAGAGAATGTAATTGTGACCCGGACTTTTTCGAAGGGTTATGGGCTGGCAGGTTTCAGAATTGGATATGCGATAGGAGACTCTGCTTTGATTGAGCAATTGATGAAGTGCAAGCTGACATTTGAACCGACTACACTTGCGCAGGCGGCTGCTCTGGCTGCTATCAGGGATGAAATCTTTCTGAAAAAAAGCATAGATATTGTAGAGCATGAGCGCGAAAAGCTGTATCGTTTTTTCCTGTCTAATCAGACAAAATTTGTAAAATCAATTTCAAATTCTGTCATGATAGTTTTTGATACCGAAGAAGAAGCAAGTGTTTTTACCCGGAAAATGCTTGAGAATGGCGTTATTTTAAGGCGATTAAATGCATTCGGATTACCTAACTGTGTTCGTATCACGATTGGCACTGCTCGGGAAATGGATCATTTTAAAGAAATATTTTTACGAATAAGGCATTAATTCAGCTCAAGATTTTATAGTTCTATGACAGCTAACAAACGGAATGAGTCCGCTGAAAATATCAACTGGAAAGAGGTAGCACGAATAATGCTTACTTCACGGGCTATTGATGAAAAAGAAGAAAATGAACTGGTTCCCGAAAAAAAAATATTATATCAATTTTCAGCCCGTGGTCATGAATTAGCTCAGATTCTGCTCGGCATGAATCTTGACCATCCCCATGATGCGGCGAGTGCATATTATCGTTCCCGGCCCCTGATGTTGACCCTGGGGCTTGATCTGGAGGATGCGATGGCAGCTCCAATGGGGAAGTCGGGCGGATATAGCGATGGCCGTGATATCGGAGTGGTTTGTAATCTGCCCGGTAATAAAGGTCCTGTGGTGCTGCCTATGGCTGGCGATGTAGGTTCCCAGTATACCCCGGCGGCAGGTTGGGCTCAGGCGGTGGAGTATCATCGCAATGTGTTGAAAAATGAATCTTACAACGGGTCGATTTCAGTAATACTTGGAGGTGATGGATCCGTGGCTACAAATGGATTTTGGTCAGCTATCACTATGGCCACGACATTAAATCTTCCCATCTTATTTTTTATCGAGGACAACGGTTATGGTATTTCAGTTGGCAGTGAATTCCAGACTCCCGGCGGAAACATTGCCAATAATCTAAGATCATTTAAAAATCTTCGGATATTTGATGGGGACGGAACTCTGCCTGAGGAGTCTGCTGAACTCATTAGTAAATCAGTAAAGTATGTACGAGATCGAAAAGGTCCTGCACTGATTCGTTTAACAGTGCCAAGGCTGAATGGGCATTCGTACCAGGATAATCAGTCTTATAAGGAAAATAAACTGATCGAGGAGGAAAAAAAGAATGATCCGATGGATAAACTAAAAGCTTTTTTAGTTCCTGGAAATATATCAGAAAAAGAATGGGACAATCTCAAAATAGATAGTGAGAATTTAGTTGATAAAACTGCAGAAATGGCATGGAACCGTGATGATCCCGATCCCGGAACGGTGAAAGAGTATGTATTTTCAGATCCGGAAAAGGATCCTATCCAGAAAGTAGGTGGACTATACGTTGCCGGTTATAAAAGGCCCGATGAATCGACTGAACCCGAATACGAAAAACAGCGAATTAATATAGTGGAAGCTGTGCGGCGAACACTGGATGTAGAACTTGCCCAAAATGATCGTGTAGTTGTGTTTGGCGAAGATGTTGGAGCAAAAGGCGGGGTTCATGCGGCCACAATGGATTTACAAAGCAAACATGGAAGTGAACGTGTATTTGATACAAGCTTGTCGGAAGAGGGAATTGTGGGCAGGGCAGTAGGTCTGGCTTACAGCGGCCTCATGCCCGTCGCGGAATTGCAGTTTCGTAAATATGCTGATCCTGCCACCGAACAGTTAAAAAACTGCGGTACAATTCGATGGAGAACTGCTAACAAGTTTGCTGCACCGATTGTAGTGTGGATGCCCGGAGGATTCGCAAAATGCGGCGATCCCTGGCACAGTGAATCGAACGAGGTGTTTTTCTCACGAATGATTGGGTGGCAGGTGGCGTATCCGGCAAATGCTGAAGATGCCGTGGGTTTGTTACGCTCGGCGATGAGGGGAAATAACCCCGTTATCTTTTTTGAACACAGAAATTTGCTTGACGCTAAAACAGCTCGAAAACCTTATCCTGGTGATAGTTTTATTGTGCCATTTGGCAAAGCACGGCATTTAAAAGAAGGGGCCGCGCTTACGGTAGTAACGTGGGGAGCTATGTGCGAACGTTGTGTTGCGGCTGCAGAAGAAAAGAAAATAAATGCAGATATAATCGACCTGCGAACGTTATCGCCATGGGATAAAGACAGCGTGTTTGAGTCAGTAAAAAAAACAAATCGTTGCCTTATAGTACACGAGGATACACGTACAGCCGGTTTTGGTTCTGAAATTTCGGCGTCAATTACCGAGAATCTCTTCCACTATCTCGACGCTCCTGTGGAACGTCTAACGATGCCTGATATCCCGATGCCATATAATGTAAAACTCATGAATAGTGTGCTGCCCGATCAAAATACAATCGAAGATGTAATGATAAAACTAATTGAGTTTTAAGTAATTGAAAATAAACAGGATTTATTATGCATATAGCATTCATATTTATTAAACTATTGCATTACGCTACACATATTTTAAGCCGATAACTACGTTTACAACTGCTCATTTTTCAAACTTTTAGTGTAGATACAATTAGAAATGCGCCTAGGAACTAAACTTCTCTTAAGTTTTTTAGCAGTCGCTTTTTTGGTGCTTATAACAGGTTCGTTTTCCTACTACCTTAGTAACCAAATAAAAAATGATCTGATTCAAGAGAGTCAGCAAAGTGCAACTGAACTTCAGATATTGACCGAGATGACAGTTTCGCTTCAAAATTCTATGCTTTATACACGGAATTTTTTAATCGAGAGCGCGAAACTCAGAGAAGGTGATCAAACACTTCGAACATCATCTCAGGTGCGTCAAGCCAGGGAGATGATACTTCGTAACATGGATCAATTCTCGAATACAAAGCAAGATTTTTCAGATCGAGTTCGCCGTCAGAATATGGGCAGCGATGATTTGGAACAACTCCATACCCGCATGGATACAATGATGGATTCTTTAGCGCTCGCTTATGGACCCTATAAAGGTTTAATTGAGGAACTTCTTGATCAGGATGTGGAAGAAGCTTACGGGGAAGAAATCTTTAACGTCACCATTGAGCCGTATTTTAGAAACACACTATTACCGCTCTTAGACAACCTGAGGCAAAATTCAAACCAATTTCTTGATCTGCAAAAGACAAAACTTGAAGCACAGGCAGAGCAGACTGTTCGTCGAATTATTTTGATAACCGTTTTTGGGTTTGCGGTATCACTGCTGTTTGCATTTGTTATTTATAGATCTATCACTCAGCCGGTTTATACACTCACGACAGCTGCCAGACGCATAGGAAGTGGCAATTTAGATCAAAGAATAGAACTTCGTTCCAATGATGAGCTATCGCGTCTTGCTGATACATTCAACCAAATGGCAGAGAATCTAAGTAAAAGCATGGTTTCGCGCTCGTATGTAAATAATATTATACAATCGATGGGTGATATGCTTTTTGTTACGGATGAAGAAGGTATGGTACAGATGTCGAATAAAACCGTCCATCGAAAGCTCGGTTATTCAAATGGTGATCTTGAAGACTACTCAGTTTGGAACTTGTTCAGTACTGAAGCCAGAGATAAAGTAAAAAATTTAATTGCGAATAATGATAGTAGTGTAAACGAGCTTGAAACCGAGTTAAAGTCGAAAGATGGGCATGTAGTGCCAGTTATTTTATCATCATCTGTGTTGGTGGATGAAATGAGTGAAAACCTGAACATAGTTTTTGTTGCAAGTGATATCACCGTACAAAAAGAATCAGAGAAAAAAATTAGTGCATCCCTGCATGAAAAAAATATTCTATTAGCAGAAATCCATCATCGTGTAAAAAATAATCTTGCGGTTGTTTCCGGACTTTTGCAAATGCAGATGTGGAATATGGAGAATGAAAATGCCAAAAAAGCTCTTCAGCAAAGTCAGTTAAGAATTCAATCCATTGCACTCGTACACGAAAAATTATACCAAAACGAAACGTTCGCAGATATTAATATATCTGATTTTGTGAAGGAGCTTGTTTTTGCAGTTTCTCAGTCCTTTCAAAAACCTGACCAACATGTTAAGATTCACTATTCTCTTGAAGACATCAGAATGAATATAAATCAAGCCATTCCTTTTTCTTTACTGCTGAACGAGTGTGTTGTAAATTCATATAAGCATGCGTTTAATGGTAATCAGACGGGCAATATATCCATCAAGCTACAAAATATTGACGATCTGATTCATATCGAGATAGCAGATGATGGCCATGGACTACCCGATTCTTTTGATTTTGAGAAAGAACAATCACTTGGAATTACTTTAATAAGAACACTTGTAAGCCAACTTAAGGGAAATGCTTGTTTCGGCTCAGTAAATGATGAAGGAACTCAATTTAATTTAGAGTTTTCTCTTGAAGACATTAAGTAGTGTTATGTCAACTGTAAAAGTTTGGTTGCTGGGAATAGTCATCGGATGAGTTTTTTCGAAAAAATGAGATTTTAATAAAATTGTG
>CAYOLE010000120.1:0-10285 GCA_964404705.1 uncultured Rhodohalobacter sp.
CAAATGAATTTTATTTGAGTCCGACTCAAACCCGGAATCTTCTTCATTTAAAGAGTTTGCACAGATCCAGTCCAGATTTTTGTCTTTAAGTTTTTTGCGGGCGTTAGCATCAAGGTTATCTGTTTCCATTGCAAAACCGATCAATGTTTGGCTCGCATTTTTACGTTTTCCCAGCCAGTGTAAAATATCCACTGTCTGCTTCAACTCGATAACATCAGATAAGTGTTCTTTTTTTACTTTTTTTGAATGTGTTTCTTTAGGAGTAAAATCAGCTACAGCGGCGGCCATAATCACTACATCAGAAGTTTGATGTGTTCTTACTAAATCGAAAAGTTCTTGAGCAGAAGTAAAGAATTCAACATTCATCCGTTCGGTTTCTTGTGTTGAAACCGGCCCTTTCAGAAGTGTTACATCCGCCCCAAGACGTACGGCAGCGTCTGCCATCGCGATTCCCATTTTTCCGGAACTGGGATTAGATATATATCGAACCGGATCAATAAACTCACGGGTAGGTCCGGCAGTAACTAATACTTTTTTCCCAGATAACGGACCGGCCTCTCTGTTCTCCCTGATAATTTGAGTTACTTTTTCAAGGATAGTAGCTGCTTCGGGGAGTCTTCCCACTGCATCAAGTCCGCTTGCCAGATAACCGGATTCGGGTTCAAGAATATGAAAATCCATTTTTTGCGCCATCTTCAGATTCCGTGTAACGGCGGAACTTTCATACATTTCTCCGTCCATGGTAGGACATATTAAAACCGGGCAACGTGCAGCAAGTACTGTCGAGGTTAGCATATTATCGGAGCTGCCATGCACAATTTTGGCAAGAGTATTGGCAGTACAAGGTGCAATTACGAAAATATCTGCCCATTCGCCCCAATGAATGTGTTTTGTCCAGCTTTCAACCTGTTTTTCATCGCTAAACACATCAACTGCAACTGGATGACGGCTAAGGGCCGCAAACGTTTCAGAACCAATAAAGCGGGTAGCCGACGGGGTCATGGTGACCCGGATTTCAGCTCCCGCTTTTTGAAAATCACGCAGTAAATAAGCCGCTTTATAAGCGGCGATGCCACCGGTAACGCCTAATAAAATGCGTTTGCCGGAAAGCATTTAAAGATCAGTTTCGGGATAACGGTAGGTTGTTTTACCTTCCATCATTTCATTAACCGCTCTCTGAGTGGCATGTGGAAGTTTCTCGAATAATTTTGAAATCTGCTCTTGTTCTTCATTGAAAGTGAATTCATCTTCATCTTCGAATCCTTCGAAATACTTCAGTCTCTCATCGAGTTCAAGTTTTTCCTGAGCGGCGATTTGGCGGGCTCGTTTTGAAAGGATGACAATCTTTTCATATTTGTTGCCATCACTGTCACCCATTTTATCTAAATCTAATGTCTGTACAGGCATGATAATTTATTTTTTACTATTAATTAAAAAGGTTTGAACGATACTTTTAATTTTATGATACGTCGATTCAATATCATTATTTATAACATTGAGATCAAAACGCTCCGCATATTCGATCTCTTTTTTTGCACGTTTTAAACGAACATTAAGAGATTTTTCTGATTCGGTTCCCCTGTTCCGCAATCGTTTTTCGAGTACCTCGAACGATGGTGGTGAAATAAAGATGGAAAGTGCTTCATCTCCATACATCCGTTTCACATTTATGGCACCTAATACATCAATATCAAGCATCACAAAATAGCCTTTATTCAGTTCAGATTCAACGTCAGCTTTTAGGGTTCCGTACATTGTGCCGTTATAAAACTCCTCCCATTCAAGAAACTCATTATTTTCGATTCGCTCCTGGAACTCTTTTCGGCTTAAAAAATAGTAATCAACACCATTATTTTCTCCCTTTCTTGGAGCCCGGGTAGTTGCACTTACTGAAAATTTAATCTGCGGAAAATCACTTAAAAGCCGTTTGGCCATAGTGGATTTTCCTGCACCGCTGGGTGCTGTCAGAATTATAATTTTACCTCGGTGGCTACTCAATATTCTGAACCTGCTCGCGAATTTGTTCAAGTTTCTCTTTACCGATAACCACATGGTGAGCAATTGTTGAATCGCTTGCCTTTGAACCAATCGTATTTAGCTCACGGTTAATCTCCTGGCAGAGAAAATTTAGCCGCCTACCTACAGGTTGTTCACCTTCCAGGGCTTCAAGAAAGAATTTAAGATGAGACCGCAGCCGAACTGTTTCCTCGTTTATGTCCATTTTATCTACCAATATCGCAATCTCCATCTCCATACGGTCCGGATCAAAATGCTCCTCAGAAACCATTTTATGGATACGTTCAGTTAATTTTTCCCGCATTTCCGGTCCGCGCTTGCTCGATAGCTCCGTGACTTTGTCGAGCAACACCAAAATGTCGTTTATCTGATTTTTGAGATCATCCTCCAGCTCCTGACCTTCTTTTTGCCTCATGGTATTTAATAGTTCAAGTGCGGATGCCACTGCTTCTTTAGTACAGGTCCAGATCACCTCAAGATTTTTTTCATCTTCTTTCCGGGATTCAAAAACATCATCAAATTTCAAGAGATGTTGTAGTTCCAGTGGCTCATCAATATGGGCAACTGTCCTCATTTCTTTCAGCATTTTACTGTAATTTTTGAGCTTATCTGCATTGTAGGTGGTATCGGTGAGGCCCATCGCAGATTTATCCACATTTACATTTAACAGAACCTTTCCACGGGACAATTGCCTTTGTACAATTTCTTTCAAATCAAGCTCTTTTTGCTGAATTGAACCCGGCAATCTTGAGGATATATCAAGATATCGACTGTTTAGTGTTTTTACCTCAACGGTGACCCGGAGATTATTTTTTGTGGCTTCACCGCGGCCAAACCCGGTCATGGATCGTATCATATAAATCAGTTAGCTGAATTTGAATTGAATAATCTGAAGATAGAAGGTAGATATCAACACGAAGAAAATCTATCGAAGATTTGAATTCGGATCGTTTGTTACGTTTGCTCTTGAATTTCTTTTAACTTACTGATGGCACGTTCGTTTAGATTTTCAAACACATCGTCTTCAATATCGCCCGCCGTATATTTCATGCGAAGCCAAACAATATATGTCGCCATCACATCTTCATAACAGTAGTGTTCAATTTTGTCCAGATGACCTTCGCGAAACATCTCTAAAACTTCGCTGCCTTCGCCGGTTTGTTTAAATGGTATTCCAATCAAATGGCCAAGGTGTTTTAGTTTGGGATACGAACTGGCACCGTAATTACTGAATTCGTCCATCAAATCTACATTTGATTTGCTGAACCTGTAGCGAATATCGTAATGGCTGAGCCTGATTGGCATCCGCATGTTATGATGCATGGAACGATAGGTAATCAGCGGCAGATCAAATCCACGTCCGTTATGATGAATCAGCCCAAAATCTTTATAAGTCAACAGAGAGTCGAACAGCTGGGCAAGGCCTTCTTTTTCATCCTCACCGTTCCAGCTCACCTTTTGAACTGGCTTTCCGGTATTTTCTACCCAAAGACCAACCCATGATATCATCCGATGATACATGGGGGGCAGAAATCCACTGTTATTTCGTGAAAACTGTTCGCTTGCTTCAGTTAAAAGATCATCATCAGATGATTCTCTGCTGTCCAAAACATTTCTGAGAAAGGCAAAATCGGGAATAGTTTCTACATCAAATACAAAAAACATAATCAGTGGCTTCGTTCTCCGGCGGTGTTTTGTTCAAATTGCAATTTGAAATCTTCATCTGCAAGTCCGCATCCTAAAAGATACATCGTTTTGGTGATGGTTGCTTCCATGGTCATATCACCGGCGCTTAAAGCTCCGAGACTTTTTGCCGCCCGGCCGCTTTTATATTGATTTAAATCTACAGAATCGTAAGCAGCTTGTGAGGTGATAATCACTTGACATCCTGACGTTTTACAGGATTCTATAAATGGCAATAAGCTGTAATCATTTTCTACGGGAAAATTACCGCTTCCAAATGCCTCAAGAATCACCGCTTTTGTGCGCGCCATATCCAGGCAGTTTAACATGGCCGGGTTTAATCCCGGATAGAGTTTAATAACATGAATAGAATTATCAAACAGAGGATTGCAATACAGAGTGTTGTCTGGTTTTGTGTACTTGTGTTTCAGGTCAATTTCAATTCCAACTTCAGCCAGTACGGGATAGTTAGGGGAGGAGAATGCATCAAAATCACCTATGCTCATTTTTGAGCACCGGTTACCTCGGTAGAGTCTGTCATTGAAACAGATCGCGACATCGTATACCGGATGGGTTGCCAGCTCTACGGAATTGATCACATTTCGGTGTGCATCACTCCGAATATTACTCATCGGTACCTGGCTGCCGGTAAAAATGATCGGTTTGCCTACGTTTATCAGCGAAAAGGAGAGGGCAGAGGCAGTATAGGCCATCGTGTCTGTTCCGTGCAGAACTACGAAGCCATCATATGTATCATATTGCCGGTGAATATGGTGGCTGAGTTTCTGCCAGTGATCGGGTGTTATGTCCGAACTATCCTCAAAGAAAATCTGCTCTGTACTTACATCAGCAATTTCTGATAATTCCGGCATCTCTTTGTGCAGCAAGGAGGTAAATTTGTCAATATCAAGTTCCGGACGTTCTTCACTGGAGTCCATAGAAATGGTTCCCCCGGTCTGTATAAGCTGAATTTTTTTCATATATATATTCTGATTTGAAGATTGGAATATAATGCGACAGCAGGAGATATGCGTGATTTGAATTACAGGCAATAAGCCATTTGGGTATTGCAGCACTGAGCTCTGCCTTAAAAAATTTCTGTATATTCAGCCACGGCTTGATTAAAAGGAGACAAGTTTCCTCGTTGATTTTCGCGGAGGAATCGCGAAGTTTTGGTGAGTTTGTTGTTAGCGAATCAATATCATTAATTGCTATTGACTCTGAGTTCTTTTCTATTTAGACTTGATCTAAATAAAAAATGACCAGCTATTAAACCCAAAACTACTCAGATTAATCCGATGATGTATTTTAAACACGCCTCACTTTGGCTTTTAACTTCACTGTTATTTTTTTCATGTTCACCAAATGATGAAGTAAACATTTATTCCAGTCGACATTATGATACAGATTTGGAATTGTATGACAGATTTACAGAAGAAACCGGCATATCTGTAAATCTTATTGAGGGAGGAAGTGACGAATTGATTGAGCGACTGAATAGTGAAGGAATCAATAGTCCTGCAGACATTTTGATAACTGTGGACGCCGGCCGTTTGTGGAGAGCCAAACAAGCAGGGGTGCTTCAGCCATATCAGTCCGACGAATTAGACCGGGTAATACCTGATGAACTTCGTGATACGGACCGTACCTGGGTCGGTTTATCACGCAGGGTGCGAGGTTTGATCTACCATGTAGATCGTGTGGACCCGGAGGAACTTGAAGGTTATTGGGAACTGGCAGATGAAAAATGGAACGGGCGTCTTTGTGTGCGCTCATCAAACAATATTTATAACCAATCCCTGGTGGCATCACTCATAGAAACAAACGGTCTGGAAGAAACCGAAGAGTGGGCCCGGGAGGTAGTTGACAATTTTGCGCAACCCCCACAAGGTGGTGATACGGATCAGATAAAAGCTGTAGCTGCGGGTGTTTGTGATGTGGCGGTTGCCAATCATTATTATCTTGCCAGGCTAAAGAACTCATCTGAGCAGGAAGACCGTGACGTTGCAAACCAGGTTGCTATTTATTTTCCAGGGGAAGAATTTGGCGGAGCCCATGTTAATATTAGCGGAGCAGGAATTACAAGGCATTCCCCTAATTATGAAAATGCAGTTAGATTTCTTGAGTTTTTAACAACTGAAGATGCTCAGCAGCTTTATTCAATTGCAAACAATGAGTTTCCAATTATTGATTCGCTCGAACTTCCTGAAGTTTTGAGAGATTTTGGAACGTTCGACAGCGATGCCGTAAATGTGACATCTTATGGTGAAAATAACCCTGACGCCATCCGGTTAATGGACCGCGCCGGCTGGCGGTGATTCATAACCTGTTTTGTTTTACCTTTTAAAAAATTGTGCAGCAACTACCTGGGGTATTTATTGGCATATTAATTAGCGGTAATTCTGCACAAGCATGTTTAATATTCATTCATCCGTTTTTCGCGTCATCGCAATCGATCGGCTGAGGATAAAGACGGGAATCAAGCCAACCAGTACGATAGCCAATGCGGCTCCCGATGATTCTGCAAGCCGTTCATCAGATGCCAGGCGGTAAACCTGAACCGCAAGAGTGTCAAAGTTAAACGGCCGAACAATCAGTGTGGCGGGAAGCTCTTTTATCACATCAACCACCACAAGCATAATTGCCGCAAACAGGCTGCCCGACATCATCGGCATATGGACTTTACGTAGAATTTTTCCAAAGGAGAAGCCCATTCCCTGTGCCGCTTCATCCATATTATGTGTTATTTTGCCCAAGCTTGCCTCCACAGTATTAAATGCAACAGCGAGAAATCTTACAACATAGGCAAAAATCAAGGCTACGATTGTACCGCTGAGAATTAATCCGGTTGAGATCCCAACATTCTCTCGCATCCAGCTATCAATCGTATTATCTGCCCAGCCGAAGGGAATTAAAATGCCGACAGCAATGACAGACCCCGGAATTGCATATCCCATAGAGCCGATTTTTGTAGCTGTTTTTGTCAACAGTGTTGGTCTAAGTCTGGTGCCGTATGCCAGTATAAGAGCTACCAGGAGGGCTGCAAAACCAGCTATCACGGCCACAAGCATGGTATTTAGGCTATATTGAATAAAGCGGGAATCTACAGCGGAATCAAAATTGGTAATCATCATTTCCAATAGAATAAGTACCGGAATCAAAAAACCAAAAATGACCGGGACTGAGCAAAATAGCGTACTGCCCCACGCTTTCCATCCTTCGAGTTTATATACTGTGAGTCTTTTGTATCTGCCGGTACTGTTTTGAGATGTATCCATTTTTGATCGCGACCAGCGTTCCAGCAGAATCAGAAAGAGTATAAACATAAGTAGAAAACCGGAGAGCTGTGCAGCCGCAACGCGTTCACCCAGCCCGAACCAGGTACGATAGATTCCGGTTGTAAATGTCTGGACGCCAAAATAATCCACCGTTCCAAAATCGTTCAGTGTTTCCATCAGCGACAGCGCCATACCGGCTGCGATTGATGGACGTGCAAGAGGTAGAGCAATACGGAAAAAACTTTGAGTGGATGTGGCACCCAGGCTGCGGCCTGCCTCGAGCAGTGATGCAGATTGTTCAAGAAAAGCCGCACGTGTAAGCAAATAGACATAGGGAAAAAAAACAAGCGACATCATCAAAATAGCTCCCCAAAGAGACCGGATATTTGGAAACCAGTATTGGCCATATTCCCAGCCGGTAATCGTTCGGATAAAAATCTGAACAGGACCTGTAAAGGAAAGAAAATCTGTGTAAGTATAGGCCATCAAGTATGCAGGCACCGCCATCGGTAAAATCAGCAGCCAGCGAAAATGCCTGCTGCCAGGGAAGGTGCACATGGTTACCAGCCAGGCGGTACCAACACCAAGAATAAAAACTCCGGAACCGACACCCACAAGAAGCCAGAGAGAATTCTTTATGTATTCGGGCAACACTGTGGATGCAAGATGAGACCAGACATCCCCGCTGGAAACAAATAAATTGGTAATGATGGTAAAAATCGGGATTGAAACCAGCAGGGCTACCCCTAATGTAGCAAAATTCCAGGCCGGTGATCCTGAAGATGGTGTTTCCGGAGACTGCCAGACTTTAGACCTTTTTGTAAGTTCAACCAGGTTTTTAATCATTGCCGAACTGCAAACTTTTTTTTGTGCGTCCGAACTCCTTCCGGAGTGCAAGTAGCGCTGCATGATATCCGCACATGCCATGTACACCACCGCCTGGGGGGGTGGATGCAGAACATATATAGATGCCATCTGCAGGTGTGGCATAAGGATTGATCAGGTGCACAGGTCGCGTGAACAGCTGCCAGATATCCTGTCGTCCTCCATTAATATCACCTCCATAATAGTTGGCGTTATACGTTTCAAACTCTGATGTATTCATGGAATGGCGTTCCTCTATCAGATCCCTGAATCCTGGGGCAAATCGTTCTATCTGATTCTCAATTTCGGGCTTCATATTACGCTCTGAGCCATTTGGAACATGACAGTATGCCCATAAAGTATGACGGCCGTCCGGGGTGCGGGTGTCATCAAAAAGACTTTGCTGGGCAACAAGCACATAGGGTTTTTCGGAATGGTTACCCTGACTCATTTGCTTTTCTGATTCTGCAATTTCAGAAAATGTTCCCCCGAGATGAACCGTCCCGGCTTTTTTGCAGCGCGGATCATTCCAGGGAACAGGTTCTCTCAGAATATAGTCCACTTTAAATACACCGGCTCCATACCGGTATTTTTCCAATTTCTTTTTATAGTAACCGGGTAGTTGATCTCCTGCAATTTCCACAACCTGCCGGGGGGTTAGGTCAAACAGACAGCATTTGTGTGGCGGCAGCTGACTCATCGATTTTACTTCTAATCCGGTTTCTATCTCGCCGCCCAGTGATGTGAAATACGCTGCCATTGAGTCTGCGATCGATTGTGAACCGCCTTTTGGTAGCGGCCATCCAACGGTGTGTGCGGCAGCTCCTAACACAAGACCGATTGCGGTGGTAACAGGTGCGTCGAGTTGCAGAATACTGTGTGCGGCTAAGCCTCCAAAAAGTGCTTTTGCACGCCCGGTTTTATATCTTTTCTGAAATCGTTCAGCCGATTGAATAGCATGCAGGCCAAAACGTGCCATCAGTATTGGATGAGCTGGAAATGTGAGAGGACCCAAAAAATCATTAGTCAATTTTTCCCAATTTTCTGCAATGGGATTCATCACCTTCAGATATGAATCTCTGTCTGTACCGAGTTCCTCCGCTGTTGCTTCAATATCGTGCTGCAATATAACCGCGGGATCATCGTCCATGGGGTGGGCAAGAGGATATTCAGGCTTGATCCATTCCAGACCAAAATCATCAAGAGGTAATTTATCAAGAAAAGGAGAGGAGGCTGCCAGCGGCTGAATAGCGGAGCAAATATCGTGCATCACATCCGGCTGCATCAGAGCACTGGTTCTCATTCCGCCGCCAACGGTATCCGATGCCTCAAAAATTTTTACATGCAGCCCTTCAAGCGCTAACCGGATCGCAGCAGCAAGTCCGTTTGGGCCCGAGCCAACGACAACGGCATCATAAGTATGAGAGTCAGACAAAAGAATGAAATTGGTTATGAATACAGCTTGGTTAAGGTACGGAAACACCCATCAAACCTGAAATTTGAGATAGTGGTTTAGATGTGAGTCGTGAGATTTGAGTTTGTGTTACATAAACAGGAATTGGGATTTGGAAAAAAGTTGGCAGGTGATAATTTGCTATAGAACGTATATAATAATATCCAAGCTCTTAGTTATTTAGTAAGTTGCCAACTGCTAACTACTTACTTTTTTAAATGATGTTAAGGAGCGAGAAGTAGCCTTTTAGCCCTCTGAAAAGAAATTTCCTGTTTTCAACCCATGAAAAATCTACCTTGCGTATTGTGCAGTTCCGGTGATACGGATTGGATATATAAGGATGATACCCGGATGGATAATACCTGCGACTATTATCTCTGCAGTAACTGCCACCTGATTTTTGTACCTCCCGAACAGCGTCTGAGTGCTGATGAAGAGCGATCGCGTTATGAGCAGCATGAAAACGATCCGGACGACCCCCGCTACCGGAAATTTTTGAGCCGGATATTCAAACCATTGGTAAAAAAATTACCTGATAACAGTTTTGGACTCGATTTTGGGTCAGGCCCCGGCCCAACACTTCACCTGATGTTTGAGGAGGCAGGACACACGATGCGGATTTATGATCCTTTTTATGCTAATGAACCTTCTGTATTTGATGAAACCTATGATTTCATCACTACTACTGAAACAGCCGAACATCTTTACGATCCGCTGAAGGAGCTCGACCGCCTCTGGAGCTGTTTGAAGCCTGGAGGATTTTTAGGAATTATGACCCGTCGCTGGACTACCATTGAAGCATTCAAAAACTGGCACTACAAAAATGACGATACCCATGTAATCTTTTTTCATGTAGATACTTTCCGCTGGCTTGCAAAAAGATGGGAAGCAGAACTTGAAATTTATAAAAGAGATGTGGTGATATTTGGCCCCAAAACACACCCCTGAATGCCGAAAGTCCACGCCTTTGGCGTGGCTTTTTCCATTCTTC
>CAYOLE010000121.1:0-10097 GCA_964404705.1 uncultured Rhodohalobacter sp.
AAGCGCCAAGCGCGTCGGCGAGGCGTTGCTGGATGTCACCCGGCAGCCGTAGGTCATGAAAAAAAGAAAAAGGAAAAGGAAGCTAAAAAGAAGCAGCATACTATTCAGGTTAAAGAGCTTCGGTTCCGCCCCCAGACAGACGATCATGACCTTGAGTTTAAAACCCGGCACGCCCGTGAATTTTTGGAAGATGGCGATAAAGTAAAAGCTACTGTTCAATTCAGAGGGCGTGATATGCTTTATACCGACCAGGGTAAAGACCTGTTAAAAAATCTTGCGGAAGAACTTAGTGATGTTAGCAAGATAGAATCTAATCCTACTATGGAAGGCCGGCGAATGATTATGGTTTTGTCACCTGAAAAAAGTTAATCAAAGCTTTATTCAGTACTAAAATCTCCATATATTGCGAGTCTTTAATTTTTCAGGAAATAGAATGATACTATGCCTAAAATGAAATCTAATAGTGGCGCTAAAAAGCGTTTTAAGCGTACCGGATCAGGTAAGCTGAAACGAAAAAAAGCTTTTAAAAGCCATATTCTTACAAAGAAATCACCTAAACGGAAAAATTCGCTCGGGAAAAGTACTCTGGTGCACGAGAACGATCAAAAATCGATCGATAAACTTCTCCCCTACAGCTAATTTTTTTTAATTTAATTTTAACTTTAAAACGTTCATAAAATGCCACGTTCAAGAAATTTGGTGGCTTCCCGTCGCCGTCGCCGAAAGATTTTAAATCAGGCGAAAGGTTACTGGGGCAGACGTAAAAATGTTTATACTGTTGCTAAAAATGCGGTTGAAAAAGGTATGTTATACCAATACCGCGATCGAAAAAACCGCAAACGGAATTTTCGAAGGCTATGGATTACTCGTATCAACGCCGCTGCCCGCTTAAACGGAACCACCTACTCCAAACTCATAAACGGAATGAAAACCAACGAGATGGAGATAAACCGTAAAATGTTAGCGGATATCGCCGTGCGCGATCCTGAAACTTTTACCGAGATCGTTAATGCAGCCGCTAAGTAAAGGTTTGCTTCTTTTTTTATAAAACCGGCAGCTCCAGCATATTTGGACTGCCGGTTTTTTTATATTATCCCACCAATATCTTCATATTTAAAAAACTTATTGAACTCATAATCTGCCATGATCGATAAAATTGACCATCTGAAACAGGAGATTTCTGCATTTACGATTCAATCCGAAGAGGATCTCGAAAATTTCAGACTTCAGTTCCTGTCGCGAAATGGGAAAGTGCAGGAAATGTTCAAAATGATGGGTTCAGTACCCAAAGAAAAAAAAGCCTCAGTTGGCAAATCGATGAATGAGGTAAAGATTCTGGCACAGGATCGTTTTGAGACAGCAAAAAAAGAGCTTTCTGAAAGTAAAACGATCGCCTTTGGAGCCGCTGATGATATCTCCCTTCCCGTTGTGCCTCGCTATACCGGTTCTTATCATCCCCTTACCCGGGCATTACGAGAAATGAAGCAGATTTTTTTACGACTTGGATTTAACATAGCCGACGGGCCGGAGCTTGAGGATGATTTCCATAACTTTACCGCTCTGAACTTTCCACCCGATCACCCTGCACGGGATATGCAGGATACCTTTTTTGTTCGGAGATCTGAGAAAAATCCCGATGAAAACCTTGTAATGCGTACCCATACCTCACCGGTTCAAATCCGTTTGATGAAGGATAAACAACCGCCGATACGCTCTATTATGCCGGGCCGGGTATACCGAAACGAAGCCGTTACAGCAAAATCTTATTTCCAATTCAACCAGGTTGAGGGCTTGTATGTGGATGAAAATGTTACACTCGGTGAACTGATCGAAACTTTAGTTATGTTTGCCAGACTCATGTACGGCAGTAATGTGAAATATCGGGTGCGTCCCTCCTTTTTTCCCTTTACAGAACCAAGCCTTGAAATGGATGTATGGTGGGAAAACGAAAAAGGCGGCCAATGGCTCGAAATTCTTGGGGCGGGAATGGTAGACCCCAATGTTTTTGATGCAGTTGATGTGGATTCAGAACGATATACAGGATTTGCATTTGGTATGGGAGTGGATCGAATTGCCCTTCTTCGATATGGAATAGATGATATAAGGACCCTCTATGAAAATGATATACGGGTTCTCCGACAATTCAAGTAAAATTTAAAGACAAGCAAGCGCTTCACAATTTAGACTATGAAAATCTCTGTAAATTGGCTAAGACAGTATGTTAAAACCGACCTTGATGCAATAGAAATCGCTGATAAACTCACCCTTCTCGGCCTTGAAGTAGAAGAAATTGAAAAGGTAGGCCACGATTTCGAAGGCATGGTTGTGGGGAAAGTTATTGAAGTACGGCCTCATCCAAATGCTGATAAACTTCAGATATGTGATGTTAATACCGGCGAGGGGATATCACAGATTGTATGTGGTGCTCCAAATGTTGCGGCGGGTCAGAAAGTGGCTGTTGCTAAAATTGGTTCCACAATGCCGGAACCCATGCCGAATGGAGAATATCTTACCATTAAAAAAGTAAAG
This sequence comes from uncultured Rhodohalobacter sp., assembly GCA_964404705.1. Taxonomy (GTDB): domain Bacteria; phylum Bacteroidota; class Rhodothermia; order Balneolales; family Balneolaceae; genus SW132. The sequence continues at coordinate 2,530 of CAYOLE010000121.1, forward strand.
CTCCGGGGTGAAACCTCAGAAGGGATGATATGCTCTGAAGCAGAACTTGGATTGAGTGATGATCACTCAGGAATTATGGTTCTGGATGAGAATCTGGATGTTGGAACTCCGCTAAATCAAGCTCTAAATATTGAACATGATACCGTTCTTGAAATTGGCCTCACTCCAAACCGGCCCGATGCAGCCTGCCATATCGGGGTTGCAAGAGATTTAGCGGCTGTTTTGGATCTACCCCTGATATCACCATATCAAAATGTAGAGAAGTCAATAAATGATATTTCTGATGACATTATTATCACCATCAAAAATCCGGATAAATGTCATCGTTATGTGGCATATATGGTTAAGGATGTAACGATTGGTGAATCTCCGTCATGGCTCAAACAGCGGTTGCTATCCATTGGCCTGCGCCCCATAAATAATGTAGTGGATGTTACTAACTATGTGCTTCATGAAGTTGGTCAGCCTTTGCACGCCTTCGATTATAGCAAAATTGCCAACAAAACCATTGAAGTAAAGGATTTTGATAAAGAGGTAACATTTACCACACTCGATGATGTACAGAGAACAGTTCCCGCAGGAACGCTTTTTATTTGTGATGGGAAACAGCCCGTGGCCATTGCCGGGGTTATGGGCGGCGAGGAGTCTGAGGTTGGCCCTGACACTAAAACTGTATTGATCGAAAGTGCATATTTTGATCCATCCACGATTCGCAAAGCATCTAAGGCTCTGGCACTTCAAACCGACAGCTCTTATAGATTCGAACGCGGAATTGATCCATCTATGCAGGTTCGGGCAGCAAAGCGGGCGGCAGAATTAATTGCTGAAATTGCGGATGGTACGTTAGCAGAAGGCTACACCGATGTTCACCCTGTGGAGACAGAGCAGAGAACAGTCGCAATGCGGGTATCCCGGGTAAACCGCCTGCTGGGCACCGAACTGTCGATGGATGAATCAGAAAAAATTCTTAAAAATCTTGAATTCAAAACAGAGCGAAAAGATAAGGACACTCTCCATTGCCTGGTCCCTTACTTTCGCCCTGACGTAACCCGGGAAGTGGACCTGATTGAAGAGATTGGCCGTGTATTTGACTACAACAATATTCCACGACCCGAAACAGCACCTTTCGTTACGCCCGAACCCCTTACTGAATGGGAGAAATTAAACGAGAAAATGCGTGAACTTGCCGCATCGTTATCCTACAAAGAGATCTCGACAAACTCCCTTCTGTCAAAAAAAGAAGCGTCATTGCTGTCTGATGAAAAGAATCACATCGACACCCTAAACCCGGTGTCGCAGGAAAATACAACCCTCCGGACTCATCTTGCGGGCGGATTTCTAAAAGCCGTGAAATACAATCTTCACAGAGATGAAGAACAACTCAGATTTTTTGAGATAGGTCATGTGTTTAATGCGTCCGACAATGGCACCTGGATTAAAGGTGTGAAAGAACATACACACCTTTTGCTTGGCTTATGCGGATTCCGTTCTCAGGACACATGGACAGGTGATGCAGAACCCTTCACGATTTTCGACCTGAAAGCTGATGTAGAAGCTGTTCTGGAAATGCTCGGTATTTCAGATAAAGTTGAGCAACATGCTGAAAATAATTACGTGCTGATCTATTCCATGCAGGATACGATCATCGCAACCCTGTCGATTGTTGATGAAGATACCCGAAAAGGATTTGATGTGGAGCACGATGTTTTCATTGCTGAAATAGATATCACCGAACTGTCAAAAATTGATGAGATCCAGCAGGATACCCGGTATCAGAAAGTATCAAAATACCCTGCTTTCGATTTTGATGCTGCTTTTGTAGTGAATAACGACGTGCGTGCAGCAGATCTTGAAAAAACCATTCGGAGGGTAGCTGGGTCTGCTTTAAAATCAATTCATGTGTTTGATGTATATGAAGGAAAAAATATTGGCGAGAACAAAAAAAGTATTGCATTTAGGCTTTCTTTTTTAGATTCTAATAAGACATTGTCGATCAACGATGTGGAACCAATTGTTAAAAAAGTTGTACATGAGCTTGAACGTTCATTTGATGCAAAATTAAGATCATAGCCACCTTTACATGTCTGAACTCGAATCACAAAAAGAAACTTTTTCAAAATTCCTGGAACAGATACGTCAGCACGTAGCTTTTTTAAAAAAGCAGAATAAAGATCTAAAAAGGGAAAACCTGCGCCTTAAAGATAAATTGGAAGGATTTCAAAAAAAGCAGGGAGATATCTTTTCAGAAATAAATGAGTCAGAACGCATTGCTATGCGTCATCAGGTAAAAAATCTGATTAATAAAATAAATGAACACATAGAATAGCAGGATTATTGATGCAGTCGATAAAAGTAAGCATACTTGGTAAGCAGATTCCACTCAAAGTTGAAGAAGGTGAAGTTGAAAGTATGAAGAAAATTGCCGGTTATGTGGATGAGAAGTTCAAAATATACAGGCAACAGCTCACAAACCAACCTGATTCTACCGCCATGATTCTTGCATCACTGAGTATTGCCGGTGAACTTTTTGAGCTCAGAAAAGAGCTGCACGAAGTTGAGGAAGGCGAGGAGCATTTGATGAGTGAAATAAATGGAAAGATGGAGAAACTCCTGGCTGATATCTCTTAATAGTTTAGAGGGAATTTCTTAGCAATCAAATCGTTAAAAAATAGAAATGTATACAGGCGAACGATTTAATAGTTATACTCATCTCATAGGGAGTTTGTTTTCTGCCGCTGGTCTTGTCTTCTTAATTTACCTGGCAGTGACTAAAGGAGATCCCTGGAAAATTACGAGCTTTGCCATTTATGGAACTACTCTTGTAATTTTATATACATTTTCTACACTCTATCACAGTGTTCAGGGTAAACTCAAAAAAATCTTTCGAAAGCTGGATCATGTTTCTATTTATTTACTTATTGCAGGAACCTATACTCCGTTTACACTCGTAACGCTGCGGGGTGATCTGGGCTGGACCATGTTTGCAATTATCTGGGGGCTTGCTACACTCGGAATTATCATTGATCTGATTCCAAGCAAAGGATATCGGATTTTTCCAGTACTCATATACCTGCTGATGGGATGGCTGGTTATAATTATTATAGATCCTCTGATTAATAATTTATCTGCGACGGGTTTCTATTGGCTCCTGGCCGGCGGCATGTTCTACACATTTGGAGTAATTTTTTACGCTTTGGATTCTCAACACCGGTTTTCGCATGGAATCTGGCATCTGTTTGTACTTGCCGGCAGCCTTAGCCATTACATCACTATTGCAGCATATGTAGCATAACCCCGGCATAAATCGGGTCTCTTTCAATTCCCATCTTAACCTGCATATTTTGTACCTTTCTTCCTTTCATTTTATGAGTTCAATAGTACATCCATGTCAGCTAATACAATTAAGATCTTTTTCATCGCAGATATTGTTGGCGAGCCCGGTTTATCTTTTCTCGAAACCATGCTCCCTGCCCTTCTTGACAAACACAAACCAAATTTTGTTATCGCAAATGGAGAAAATTCTCATGAAGGTAGGGGTATCAACAGAACCATTGTAAAACGACTCTATGATATTGGTGTAAATGTGATTACCGGCGGCAACCATTCGTTCGACAAATGGAAAATATTTTCTTATATGAAGTCGGATCCCAATCTTTTGCGCCCATTAAACTATCCAAAAGGCAATGCCGGATTTGGATATGGGGTGTATGATATCCCTGAAATGGATAAAAAAATAGGAGTGTTAAATCTCCAGGGAAGGACCTTTATGCAGCCGATTGATGATCCATTTTCAACCGCTGATTGGTCCTTAAAAAAAATAAAAGAGGAAACAGATATAATTTTAGTTGATTTCCACGCTGAGGCAACTGCAGAAAAAATAGCGATGGCCTGGCATCTCGATGGCGAAGTTTCAGCGATAATCGGAACGCATACACATGTTCCAACGAATGACGCCCGTATATTTCCTAAAGGTACAGGTTATATAACCGATGCAGGTATGACGGGGCCTTTCAATTCCGTTATCGGTATGAAAAAAAAGACATCGCTGAATCGATTCTTGCTCGGAACACCCCAGCGTTTTTTTATTGCTGACAAAGATAATCGGATGTGTGGCGTAAATGTTTTAATTGATGCTGATTCGGCCGAATGCCTTGAAATTAACCCTATCGTTTATCCGGAATTTCAAAATATAAAATCATGACCGTAACCAGCGAACCCGTGCTTCGCGCTGAACATATTGCAAAACATTTTGATAATGAAGCCGGCGAAGGCGATCTGGAAATTTTAAAGGATATTAACCTGTCAGTTGCCCTTTCTGAAATAGTAGCAATTGTTGGATCCAGCGGATGTGGCAAAAGTACACTTCTTCATATACTTGGCGGACTGGATCGTCCTAACAGTGGTAATGTCTATTGGGAGGGCGAGTCAGTGTATTCCTTAAAAGCTGATAAACTTGCCGATTTCAGAAATGGCAATGTCGGCTTTGTGTTTCAATTTCATCACCTGTTGCCGGAATTTACAGCCATCGAAAATGTTATGATGCCTGCATTTATCAGAGGAACCGATCAAAAAACCGCTGAAAAGAAAGCTGCTGCCCTGCTGGACCGATTTGGATTGGGTAACCGCCTCACACACCGCCCCTCTCAGCTCTCCGGTGGTGAACAGCAACGGGTTTCGATGGCCCGGGCTCTTATGAATGAACCATCTGTTATACTTGCTGATGAACCAACTGGAAATCTGGATGAAAAGAATACCGAATTAATTCTGTCACTTTTATTTGAGTTGAGAAAAGATCGAGACCTATCAATTGTTTTAATCACTCACGAACAAGACATTGCAAAACGTTGTGATACCATCTATACACTTCACAATGGCGTGTTATCCAATACTAAGTAAGATCCGATTTAACTTGGTTAAAACCGGAAACAGTGATAACTTTCATGGCTTAATTAAAAAATTATTTGAACAGTATTTTATATGAGTAAGGGACTTAAAAAGGAAGATTTAGAACAGGATATTCTGCTTGAATATTCTTCACGGTTCATGTATTACTACCAGCAAAATAAAGCTACAGTAATTGGTGGTGGTCTTGCTATAGTGCTTCTCATTGGGTTAGTGATTGGATACTTTGTTTACTCAAAACAGCAGGAACAACAAGCTCAGGATCTTTTAGGTGTTGCTGAAGAACAATTTATGCAAGGTAACTATGAAACTGCCTTACTGGGTGATGACACAGAATTTACCCTTGGATTTGTGCAAATTGCTGATAACTACCGGCGAACCAGCGCCGGTAACCTTGCTAATTATTATGCAGCGGTTTGTGAATTTGAACTTGGTAATTTTGAAGATGCTCTGGAGCGGATTGAGCGCTTTGAAGTACCAGACGACATTGTTGGCATCGCCCCGCTTTCGCTCCACGCTATCATTCTTTCTGAACTGGGCCGCTACGAAGAGGCTGCTGAAATGTATATAAGAGCGGCAGAATGGGATGAAAATCCTTCCACTACGCCACTTAATCTTTTAGAAGCTGTCCATGCTTATAGAGAAGCTGGTAATCAAACCAGGGCACTTGAGCTGGTAAACCGGATTTTAGAGGAATATCCTAACAGCCAACAGGCTACCGAAGCCCAACGCTTGAGAGGTTTGCTGGCAAGAGCCCGTTAAATTTTGCTTCTCGCTTGTTAAACAGGTTCTGCCTGAAATTTTTTGAAAGAAAAATCCATATCTGATCAAATATGAACCGGCAAGTAAAATGCACACGAAAAATATAAATTCCCGGCGATTGTATAGAGTCTTTAACCTGTTACCGTTCTATCCAGTATGATAAAACATGCACGGCTCTGAACTATAAGCGCCGATATTGCCTTAAATTACATATTCCTTCGATACTGCCCGCCAACTTCGTATAAAGCTTTTGAAATCTGACCAAGCGAGGCAACTTTTACAGTTTCCATTAGTTCCTCAAAAATGTTGCCGTCCTCACGGGCTGTTTTTTTCAGTCTGTCGAGTGCCTCTTCAGACCTATCGGAATTGATCTCCTTAAACCGGTTCAGATTTTCGATTTGCTGTTTTTTCTCCTCTTCAGTAGAACGGATCAGTTCAATCTCTTTTTCGTCTTCATCCGATATTTTATCGTTCAGGAAAGTATTCACGCCAATGATCGGCAGATCACCGGAGTGCTTCCTGGACTCATAAAACAGACTTTCCTCCTGTATTTTTCCACGCTGATACATACTTTCCATCGCCCCGAGAACACCTCCTCGATCCGTAATACGATCGAATTCCGCCAGTATGGCTTCCTCCACGAGATCGGTAAGATCTTCAATCACAAACGAACCCTGCAGCGGATTCTCATTTTTGGTCATTCCCATCTCTTGATTGATGATCATCTGTATGGCAAGCGCACGGCGGACTGATTCCTCAGTAGGAGTGGTAATCGCCTCGTCGTAGGCATTGGTGTGGAGTGAGTTACAGTTGTCGTACACCGCCATCAGTGCCTGCAGTGTGGTGCGGATATCATTAAACTGAATTTCCTGAGCGTGCAACGATCGACCACTGGTTTGAATGTGATACTTCAGCTTTTGCGAACGCTCGTTGGCATTATATTTATGCTTCATGGCAATTGCCCATATCCTGCGTGCCACCCGGCCAATTACGGCATATTCGGGATCAAGCCCGTTACTGAAAAAGAAGGAGAGATTGTGCGCAAAATCGTCTATTTCCAGACCTCTCGACAGATAATATTCCACATAGGTAAATCCATTGGCCAGTGTGAACGCGGCCTGTGTGATTGGATTTGCGCCCGCCTCGGCGATATGATAACCCGAAATTGATACAGAGTAATAATTTCTGACTTCATGCTCTGTAAAATAACTTTGAACATCTCCCATCATCTTCAGGGCAAATTCTGTGGAGAATATACAGGTATTCTGTGCCTGATCTTCTTTCAGGATATCTGCCTGAACCGTACCCCGTACCACGCGAATCGCATCGGATTTTATCTTCTCATACGTTTCCGGATCAACAAGCTGATCCCCGCTTATACCCAGGGTTTCGAGTCCAAAACCATCATTTGTTTTCGGTAGCTCCAGTCCATATTCCGGCTGCTGGACTCCCCTCCTCTCAAACACTTTCTTTAATTTTTTTTGAGCTTCAATCCATTTTCCAGTCTCTTTCAGATGGCGCTCCACTTCCTGGTCGATTGCCGTGTTCATGAACATGGCTAAAATCATCGGAGCGGGTCCGTTGATCGTCATCGATACCGATGTTGTTGGTGACGTGAGTTCAAAGCCTGAGTAGAGCTTTTTCATGTCGTCGAGCGTGCAAATGCTGACACCGGAGTTTCCGATTTTCCCGTAAATATCCGGCCTGAAATCAGGATCCTCTCCATACAAAGTTACCGAATCAAATGCTGTTGAGAGCCGTGCAACCGGCAAACCTTCACTCACATAATGAAATCGCTTATTCGTCCGCTCGGGGGTACCCTCCCCCGCAAACATCCGGGTTGGATCTTCCCCCTCCCGTTTGAACGGAAACGCGCCGGCGGTAAAGGGAAAGTAACCAGGCAG
>CAYOLE010000122.1:0-6446 GCA_964404705.1 uncultured Rhodohalobacter sp.
TTAGTCTTTAATTTTGGTTACCACGCCTGCGCCCACTGTGCGTCCGCCCTCGCGAATCGCAAACCGCAAACCTGCTTCCATTGCCACCGGCTGTATCAGCGATACATCCAGCTTTACATTGTCGCCCGGCATTACCATCTCCACGCCGTCTGGCAGCTCGCAGGAGCCCGTCACATCCGTGGTACGAAAATAAAACTGCGGGCGGTAGCCTTTGAAAAACGGCGTGTGACGCCCCCCTTCATCTTTGCTCAGCACATACACCTCGCACTCAAATTCTTTATGCGGGGTAATGCTGCCCGGCTTGCACAGCACCATGCCTCGCTCGAGCTGCTCCTTATTAATCCCGCGAAGCAGTATACCGGCGTTGTCGCCAGCCTCGCCTCGGTCCAGCAGACGGCGGAACATCTCTATGCCCGTCACAACGCTTTTCAGCGGCTGTTCTACAATCCCAACAATCTCCACCTCATCGTTGAGGTTGACCACTCCCCGCTCGATCCGGCCGGTAGCCACCGTGCCGCGGCCGGTGATCGAAAATACATCCTCCACCGGCATCAAAAACGGCTTGTCTACGTCGCGCTCCGGCGTTGGAATCGTGTCGTCGACGGCGTCCATCAGCTCAACCACTGTTTTCTCATATTCTTCTTCGCCGTTAAGCGCGCCAAGGGCGCTTCCCTGGATCACAGGAATATTGTCCCCGTCAAATTCATAGGACGTCAGCAGCTCGCGAATCTCCAGCTCTACCAGCTCCAGAAGCTCTTCATCGTCCACAAGATCAACCTTGTTCATGAATACCACGATCTGCGGCACACCCACCTGGCGGGCAAGCAAAATGTGCTCGCGCGTCTGTGGCATCGGCCCGTCGGTGGCCGCTACCACCAATATCGCCCCGTCCATCTGCGCGGCGCCTGTCACCATGTTCTTCACATAGTCGGCGTGGCCCGGACAGTCTACGTGCGCGTAGTGACGGTCTTCTGTTTCATACTCCACATGGGCCGTGGCGATGGTAATCCCTCGCTCGCGCTCCTCAGGTGCATTGTCAATATCTGCAAACTGCTTGGCAACCCCACCATAGGTCTTCGCCATTACGGTGGTAATCGCTGCCGTTAAGGTTGTTTTCCCATGATCCACGTGACCAATCGTCCCGATATTCACATGTGGCTTGGTACGTTGAAATGTCTCCTTTGCCATGATTTTATTCTCTTATAAGTGTTAATTACCCTTTTTCTTCAATTATTTCTTGTGCTTTAGTCGCAGGAACCTCTAAATATTCAGAAAATTCCATTGAATAAGATGCTCTTCCCTGCGTAAGTGAACGCAGTTCTGTTGAATATCCAAACATCTCAGATAATGGCACATTTGCCTTTACTACAGCGCCGTCCTTTTGATTATCCATTTTGGATATAATACCGCGGCGCCCGTTTAAATCACCGATAACATCACCCATATGCTCTTCGGGAGTGATTACTTCTACCTTCATTACCGGTTCCAGCAGCTTAGGTGAAGCCTTTCTGGCTGAGTTACGGAACGCAATCTTGGCACAAAGTTCAAAGCTAAATGCATCGGAGTCTACATCGTGGTATGAACCATCAAACAAACGTACTCCAACATTCTGTACGGGATAGTTTGCCTGGATTCCACCTTTCATAGCTTCCCGGAAACCTTTCTCCACAGAAGGGATATATTCTCTCGGAATATTACCCCCAACAATCTCGTTTACAAACTTGAATCCTTCGCTGATTGTAACTTTTTTGTCGTCGTCAGCATACTCTTCAAAATGCTCAATTGGAGCGATTTCAAATTCCATGTCAGCAAATTTACCACGACCACCTGTTTGTTTTTTATAGATTTCACGGTGAGTTACTGGTGCTGAAATAGTTTCACGATAAGAAACCTGCGGCTGACCCACATTAGCTTCAACCTTAAATTCGCGTTTCAGACGGTCCACAATAATCTCGAGGTGAAGCTCACCCATACCTGCAATCGTTGTCTGACCTGTTTCTTCATCCGTTTTAACTTCGAATGTCGGATCTTCTTCGGCAAGTTTCACAAGGCCTGTTGTAAGTTTCTCAGCATCCGCTTTAGACTTAGGTTCAACAGCCAGCTTAATAACCGGCTCAGGGAATGTGATTTTTTCAAGCAAAATCGGGCTTTCAAGATCACAAAAAGTATCCCCGGTGTTCACCTTTTTTACACCCACAGCAGCGGCAATATCGCCGGCACGAACAACATCAATATCTTTCTTGTCGTTGGCGTGCATCTCGAGGATACGTCCTACCCGCTCTTTTTCGCCGGTGGTTGCGTTCAATATATAAGATCCCTTTTCAAGCGTACCGGAATAAACCCGGAAGAAAGTAAGTTTACCCACATAAGGGTCAGTCATAATCTTGAAGGCAAGAGCAGAAAACGGAGCATTTACATCCGGTTTGCGAGTCATTTTGCTCTGCTCATCTCTTGGATCAACACCATTTACCGCTTCAACTTCGAGCGGGCTTGGAAGATATTCAATCACTTTATCCAGAAGAATCTGTACACCCTTATTTTTCAAAGCAGTTCCACAAAGCACAGGGGTAATATCCAGCGCAAGCGTTGCCTTCCTGATTGCACTGTTAATTTCTTCTTCAGAAATCTCCTCTTCCATCAGGTATTTCTCCATCAGAGCATCGTCGTGATCCGCGATGTTTTCCAGCATAAGCTTACGGTATTCATCAGCTTTCTCCTTCATTTCTTCTGGAATTTCAACAACCTCATACTTGGCACCCAAAGATTCATCATCCCAGACAATACCCTGCATGTTGATAAGGTCAACAACTCCCTTAAAATTTTCTTCAGCACCAATAGGAATTTGAACTGGAATAGGATTTGCACTTAGTTTTTCGCGCATTTGCTCTACAACATTGTAGAAATCAGCACCGGTTCTGTCCATTTTATTTACAAAGGCCATTCGCGGCACTTTATATTTGTTAGCCTGTCGCCAAACAGTTTCAGACTGTGGCTGAACTGCACCAACAGAGCAAAATACACCGATTGCGCCATCAAGCACGCGCAAAGACCGTTCTACTTCAACTGTAAAATCTACGTGACCCGGTGTATCAATAATATTAATACGGTGATCTTTCCAGATACAGTGAGTGGCAGCTGATTGAATTGTAATTCCGCGCTCCTGCTCTTGCTCCATCCAGTCCATTGTAGCCGCACCATCATGTACTTCCCCCATGCGATGGCTGCGGCCGGTATAAAAAAGTATCCGCTCGGTTACCGTTGTTTTACCGGCATCGATGTGCGCCATAATACCAATATTACGCGTTCTGCGAATACGGTCTATAATTTTTGGATCTGTTTTTGTCGTTGCTTCTGACATTGATATAATACTTTAAAAATTTTTAGAATCTGAAATGAGCAAAAGCTTTATTAGCCTCAGCCATTCGGTGTGTTTCATCTTTTTTACGAACAGCACCACCTTCGTTTTTAGCGGCGTCCATCAGTTCCCGGCTTAATCGCAGAGCCATGGATTTATCATTTCGCTGCGAAGATGCTTTAATAATCCAGCGCATGCCCAGTGCTGTTCCTCTTGCCTGCCGGACTTCAATGGGTACCTGATAAGTAGCCCCTCCAACTCTCCTGCTTTTTACCTCTACAACAGGAGTTGCGTTCGAAAGAGCTGTCTTAAATACTTCAATCGGCTCTTCACCGGTTTTCTCTTTAATAATCTCAAATGCCTGATACAAAATTTTTCTTGCAACGCCTTTCTTTCCGTCACGCATCAGGTTATTTACAAACCTTGTAACCGTTTTATCCTGAAATATCGGATCCGGTTGTACTTCTCTTTTTTCTGCCGTCTTTCTTCGCATAATGTCTAATAGTTAAGATCTCAGAGTTACCCTTTCGGCTTTTTGGTACCGTAATGACTTCGACCCTGTTTACGATCATCCACGCCTGCAGTATCCAAAGTACCTCGGACAATATGATACCTGACGCCGGGAAGGTCTTTTACCCTACCACCCCTGATTAGCACAATGCTGTGCTCCTGAAGGTTATGCCCCTCTCCGGGAATGTAAGCAGATACTTCCATTCCGTTGGTAAGTCGAACCCTCGCAACTTTCCTTAAAGCCGAATTCGGCTTTTTCGGTGTCGTTGTATACACTCGAACGCAAACTCCGCGTTTCTGCGGGCAGTTCTGAAGAGCAGGCGCAGTTGTTTTGCTCTTTTTGCTTTTTCTTCCGTTACGGATTAATTGGTTTATTGTAGGCACGTGTTTTTTGTTTGTTATTTCGTAAAATCCAGAGCTGACTAAGATAGGTTTTTTAGTATTTTATTACCAACTTTTTCACGATATTTTTTCTAATTAATTCATTTACCATACTTTTGACTCTCTTTGGGCTCGTGATACTAAAAAAAAGTCTGGTTTTTCCGATTACTTGTTATATATCAATATATCAGATGAAGCTAACAGATTTATCTAAATTAAGTACAAAAAGAGAACAGGCACTTCGAGCTTTTGGAATCCGCAACACAATAGATTTGCTGTATTTTTTCCCACGCCGGTATATTGATAAATCTGACATCAAACCCATACGTCTGCTATCTGATTCTGATGAACCGGTTTCTGTGCTCGGAAAAGTAGAAGCAGTTCAAATACAGGGCTATAAACAAAAGCGCCGCCTCGAAATACAAGTGACTGACAATACCGGGTCACTGAGGGCGGTTTGGTTTAAGGGATGGAAATATGTGATCTCTCAATTTAAAGAGGGGGATCTTGTTTCACTTTTTGGAAAGACTAAACGTTATGGCAGCTGGCTAAGTATGGCCCACCCAGATATTGAAGTTATAGACAACCGGGAAGATATAGAGAAATATAAAACTCTCATCCCCATCTATCCATCAGGAAAAGCTTTATCAAAAGCATACATCACTCATAAACTCATTGCAGGCTGGGTGCAGGAAGCGCTAAATACCATTAAGATAAATGAGTTTTTGCCGGATCTTATATTGAAGCAATATAATTTTCCGCACAGGAAAAAAGCCCTGTATACAATGCACCAGCCTGAGAGTCTTCAACAAGTTTATCAAACCCTGGAAAGATTTAAATATGAAGAACTCTTCCTGTTTGAGCTTTCCATGGCAATGATTAAATACAAACAACGTGCAAAAGCAGATGGCCCCATTTTAAAACCGGGACCTCTTACAAAACGGTTTTTTAACGAAGCCTTGCCATTTAAACTCACGGATGGGCAAAAATCCACTCTTGCTGAAATACGAGAGGATATAGGCACGGCTGCGCAGATGAATCGCCTCATACAGGGAGATGTGGGAGCCGGTAAAACCGTAGTGGCAACCGGTGCCATGCTGATGGCACTCGACAGCGGTTATCAGGCAACGATGATGGCACCCACTGAGATTCTTGCTGAACAACATTTTAACACACTCAACAACTATCTTAAACCCCTGGATGTAAATACAAGGCTCTTGGTTGGTGGACAGAAAAAATCGCTGCGGGAGGATATTCTTACTGATATTGAGGGAGGAAGCTGCAACATCGTAGTGGGGACACACGCTATTATTCAGGAACAGGTCAATTTTAATAAACTTGGCCTGGCAGTGATAGACGAGCAGCACAGGTTTGGCGTAAAACAGAGAAATGAAATGCTGCAGAAAGGAGATCATCCCCACCTTCTGGTGATGTCAGCCACACCGATCCCCCGTTCACTGGCCATGACTGTCTACAGCGATCTCGACATTTCTGTGATTAAAGATCTGCCCGGCGGACGCAAGCCTGTCAAAACTGCTGTGCGAACCGACAGAGAGCGGGAGCAAATTTACCGGTTTATTGAAAAAACCGTAGCAGAAGGCGGGCAGGTGTATGTAATCTACCCGCTCATTGAAGAATCGGAGGCTTTGGATCTGAAAGACGCTACGATGGGATTTGAAAAACTGAAGCGCCGGTTTCCTGAAATCCCCACAGGATTGCTTCACGGTCAGATGAAGACGGAGGAGAAGGAATCGGTGATGAAGGCGTTTGCAGAGGGCCGGCTAAAAATGCTGGTGGCAACAACTGTGGTGGAAGTAGGCGTTGATGTAACTGAAGCAAGCGTGATGATTATTGAACACGCTGAGCGGTTTGGCCTCTCGCAGCTTCATCAGTTAAGGGGACGCATTGGTCGCGGAACTCGCCAAAGCTATTGCATCCTGATGCCCGATCGTAAGCTGAGCGAATCGGGCCGATTCCGGCTCAAAAAAATGGTGGAGACCACCGATGGGTTTGAAATTGCCGAGGCAGACCTAAAACTCCGAGGTCCTGGTGATTTCCTGGGAACCAAACAAAGTGGTCTTCCAGAATTTCGCTACGCCGATATAGTTGAGGACCGGCTGTTGCTGGAACAGGCAAAGACCGACGCGTGGAAGATTATTAAAAACGATCCGGAGCTGGATAGGGATGAACACCTGGCGCT
>CAYOLE010000122.1:6546-10063 GCA_964404705.1 uncultured Rhodohalobacter sp.
AGTGCATCAAAATCGTGGGAGGGAGTCCAGCCAAGTTCCTTTTTTATTTTTGATGCATCTACCGAATACCGGAAATCGTGGCCGGGTCGATCATCAACAAAAGTGACTAACGTGTTATAATCTCCATCGGGGCCTTCTCCTTTTTCGCGATTCAGAATATCACATATGTGATGGACCAGCTCAATATTTGTCCATTCATTATCGCCACCAATATTATAATTCTCGCCGGAACCTCCCTCTTTAAATACAGTAGTAAGAGCCTTGCAATGATCATCCACATGGAGCCAATCGCGCACATTTTCACCCTTTCCGTATACGGGGATCGGCTCATGTGCCAATGCCTTGCGAATTACGGTTGGAATCAGTTTTTCACTGTGCTGATGGCGGCCGTAATTATTGGAGCAATTTGTTATAACTGTTTCCATATTATATGTGTGATGATAGGAACGCACCAGCATGTCGCTGCCTGCTTTAGTAGCAGAATAGGGAGAGTTAGGAGCGTAAGAAGAAGTTTCCTTAAATGAACCTTCCATGCCAAGTGTGCCATAGACTTCATCCGTTGATACATGCAGAAAACGGTGTTTTTCCATGGGATTTCGCTCATCAAACCACAGCTGCCGACATTCCTCAATCAGGTTAAATGTTCCCAGAATATTAGACAACACAAATGGTTCCGGGCCTTTAATTGAGTTGTCCACGTGCGATTCGGCAGCAAGGTGAAACACGCCATGTGGTTTAAAATTTTGCACAATCTGCCGGACAGTGTTCCGCTCAACAAGATCCATTTTTTTAAAATGGTATCGCCGGGAATGCTTCAGCGGGTCAAGATAACTGATATCTGACGCATAGGTGAGCTTATCGATATTCAGGATCTCCATCTGCTCTTCGTTTTCATGAAGATGTAAAATCAGGTTTGATCCAATAAATCCGGCACCTCCTGTTACAATTACTCTCATTTATTTTTCCAGTTTGTTAATGGGTTCACTTACGATTTTCAAATGTTCGCCACATATCTCAAAAAAGATCTTTTTCCTCTATCTCACTGAGAAAAGGCAGCTTATTATCTTTTTCTGACAAAATTGGGTCAGAGATGTTCCAATCGATATTCAGTTTTGGATCATTCCACCTTACACCGCGCTCAAGTGTACGGTTATAATAATTGTGGCACTTATAATAAACTGTCGCTTCATCAGAAAGCACAGCAAATCCATGTGCAAAGCCTGTTGGTACAAATAGCATGTGACGATTTTCAGCGCTCAGTTTTGTTGAAAAATACTCGCCAAAGGTAGGAGAATTTTCTCGCATATCCACAGCCACATCCAGAATTTCACCGCAAGCTACCATCACCAGCTTTACCTGTGAAGCGGGTGGCAGTTGATAGTGTAATCCGCGCAATGTGCCTTTCTTCGACGTGGAGATATTATCTTGCACAAAATGGACCATTATCCCTGCCTCTTTTAGCAGATGTTCTCTGTAGACTTCTACAAATTCTCCCCGCGAATCTCTGTGTGGGCTGGGTTTAATCAGCCTGACAGAACTAAGTGGTGTGGATTCTATCTTCATTTGTGCTACATTTAATTTTTTAATTGTCTAATAAGAACATTCAGTCCGTTCTTCCAGTTAATTCTCTCTAATCCCAGGCTTTCTATTTTTGTACAGTTTAATAGTGAAAATGCCGGGCGTTTTGCTTTTGCTGCAAATTCTGCAGAAGATACCGGATTTAGTTTTATAGAATCACTTTTTCCAATTCGCTTCAGCAACTCATGAGTCAGCTCAAACCACGATATTACTCCCCTGGAACTTATGTGAAAATATCCTTTCTGATCCATTTCTACCAACGCCATTGTTTTTTCTACAAGATCGGTGCAATAAGTGGGCGAACCGATTTGATCATTTACTACTCGCAGTTCCTTTTTTTCTTTTGCCAGACGCAGCATTGTTTTCACAAAATTACTTCCAAACTGTCCGCACAACCATGAAACCCTGATGATGATCCAGTCTCCATCAACCCTTTCAACTTCCTTTTCGCCAGCCAGTTTTGACGCTCCATATACATTCTGAGGATCAGGCGGATGATCTTCTGTATAGCCTTCAGGTAGCTTATTTCTATCCTTTTCTGATCCCTCAAAAACATAATCCGTGCTATAGTGGATCAATTTAACTCCGGACTGCTTACAGATGTCTGCAAGATTTGCCACGCCTGTTTTGTTGATTTTAAATGCCTTTTCATGATGAACCTCGGCATCATCAACCGCGGTATAAGCAGCGCAGTTTATCACTGCATCAGGTTGGTTTTCTTCAATCTTTTGCTTCACCAGATTTTTGTTCGTGATATCCAGTTCCTTTGAAGTAAAACCAATTCCAATATTCGGAGAGTTGCCGAGATAATGAATCCACTCTCTTCCCAGCTGTCCGCCGGCTCCCGTGATTAATAGTTTCATGGCTTATTTCAGCTTATATGCCAGTCTGTTTGCGATTTTATACGATTCGTGAGTTCCTGCGTCGGTCCACCAGCCATTCAGAATTGAATATTTCATCGATCCTTCTTTGATGTAGTGATTATTCACCTCTGTTATTTCAAGTTCTCCTCTGTCAGATGGCTCCAGATTGTCAATCAAATCGAAAACAGATGAATCGTACATATATATTCCTGTAACCGCGTATTCAGATTTCGGATTCTTTGGTTTCTCTTCAATCCCGATTATTTTATCGTCGCCAAGTTCTGCAACACCAAATCGTTCGGGATCTTTCACTTTTTGCAGTAAAATCTGCCCTCCCTGTCCGGGATAATTACTGAGCGCATCATCCAGGGAAGCCTCAAAAATATTATCCCCGAGGATGACGGTCATCGGTTCGCTGCCCACAAAATTTTTTGCCAGCCCAAGTGCCTGTGCAATTCCACCGGCCTCATCCTGCACTTTGTACGTAAAACGACAACTAAAATCCTTGCCTGATCCAAGTAAATTCACCACGTCTCCCATATGCTCCGTGCCTGTTACAATCAGGATTTCATCAATGCCGGAGTCGGTTAATTTTTGGATGGGGTAGTAAATCATGGGCTTATTGCCAACCGGCAACAGGTGCTTATTGGTTACTTTTGTCAACGGATATAACCGCGATCCTGTGCCACCCGCAAGTACGATTCCTTTCATTTATCATTCATTATGAATTAGCAAATTTTTACACACTGGTGCTGATTGATTCATTTCGAAAGTATACTAAATTTGGCGGGCAAAATAGAAAAAGATAATTGAACGTCAGTTTGATATAAGAAAAGGTGCTTTTAAAAATCTCCCCTGCCAGTGCTTTTCTGGTCCCGGCCTGTCCCGAGCTTTGACTCGGGAGTGTATTTCCCCGGGGAGGGGAGCTAATCGATTTCATCAGTTCTGAAGTCGATTTGAGGGGTGTTCCCAAGTCATGCAAAGGTATGAACACCTCCGTCCGTTCTGAAAACCACAGGCATTCTCCTCTTGCTGCTATTGTGCCATATGCGCTTACAACGGAATCCCGTCGGGAA
>CAYOLE010000123.1:0-9798 GCA_964404705.1 uncultured Rhodohalobacter sp.
ATATCTATTTCACTCGCCGACAATCAATACATGTAGTTTTCTGGGGCCGTGCACACCTTCTACCCGGTTGAGCTCGATATCGGAAGTGGCTGATGGGCCAGAAATCATGGTAATGGGCTTGCCGGAATTTTTGACTACCTCGTTCAATTGCAGGATGGCTTCCGGAAAAATCCCCACAATCTGAGATTCGCTGATTACACAAATATGAAAATCGGGGAGCAGGGTAAGGGCTCTTCTTCCCTGCCCGGGGCCTGCATCCAAAATAATTGTACCGGTTTGAGCAACTCCCAGAAAACAGCTTGTTAAAACAGCATCACTATTGTTTAGTTCTTCTTTCGTCAGTTGAGGATCGTCACTGTGTAACTTTATCTCCGGAGGGATCCCGGCAAGCCAGTCCTCATCCAGTCCGGATGGTACGACGAGAGTTTTAATATATGACTTGTGGCATAGTTCTGAAATTTTCATGCCGATACTGCTTTCACTCACCTCCTCAACATCAGCCTTGTATTCATTTACTCTATCAATAAAGAGCTGGGTACGATCTTTCTTATCAAGCGTACTTTTTTGGTTATACTCTCTTGGCAGTTTCTCATCCCCGGGATCTGATTCTACATCCGTGCTTCTTCCTAAAGCGTTTTGAATACGTTTTAAAATAACTGTTTTTGAATCGCTCATGGTCGCTTCCTCCACCATTCGCGGAAGGTCTCATCGGGGATGGGCTTCAGGTCTCGTATGGAAGTCCATTTTGAAAGTTCACCAGGTAGCTTGGAGATAGTTCCGTCTTTAACGAATAATTTCTGCCCGGTTCTGGCCAGTTTTTGCAACGCTTCGTACTTACGTCTGCTTTTGAATGCGCTACCCATTAATTTCATGCCTGCGTGGGTAGAATCCGTTTTATGTTTGAATCCTCCTTTCTCTCTTTGATGTTTTACCACTTTTCCGCGTAAATGAACCAATACCTCGGGGATATTAATTTTTACAGGACAGACTTCATAGCAGGCGCCACATAATGTGGATGCGTAGGGGAGGGATGCCGCTGACTCATCATCCAGCCCGCGAAGCTGGGGCGTCAGGATCGCGCCAATAGGCCCGGGATATACGGAATGGTACGCATGTCCCCCCGTCCGTTCATAAACCGGACAGATGTTCAGGCAGGCGCTGCATCGAATGCAATGAAGGGTCTGCCGGCCAGCTTCGTCTGCTAAAACTTTGGTTCGTCCGTTATCCAGCAGTACCAGGTGAAATTCCTGCGGGCCGTCACCCTCTGTTATTCCGGTCCAGAATGTATTATATGGATTCATCCGTTCAGCCGTAGAAGAACGCGGCAAAAGCTGCATAAATACTTCAATGTCCTGCCATGTCGGGATAATCTTCTCAATTCCAAGAACGGTTATGAGCGTTTCTGGCAGAGTGGTGCACATCCGCCCGTTTCCCTCTGATTCCACAACGGCAATGGTGCCCGTTTCAGAAACTGCAAAGTTGCCTCCGCTAATGCCCACCTTTGCCTGTAAAAAATTCTTTCTGAGATAGACTCTTGCAGCTTCGGCAAGGTCCTCCGGTTTATCACTGAGATGCTCAATATTTAGTTTATCCTTAAAAAGCTCACGGATTTCCGATCGGTTTTTATGGATCGCCGGAACCAGAATGTGGGAAGGTTCATCGCCAGCCAGTTGTACAATCAATTCGGCAAGATCTGTTTCAAGTGCTGAAATTCCCTCTTTTTGAAGCGCTTTATTCAGTTTGATCTCATCGGTCGTCATTGATTTTACCTTGACCACCTCTGTTTCACCTGTCTCTTTAATCAATTTTGTAATAATTCTGTTCGCCTCCTCCGCATCAGCTGCCCAGTGCACAATGCCGCCGGCTTTTATTACTGACTCTTCAAGTTTAAGCAGGTAGTGGTCGAGGTTGTTCATCACCCTCTCTTTTATCAGGCGGCCAGCTTCACGAAGTTCTTCCCAGTCTTCTAATTCCTTCGTTACAAGTTCGCGCTTGCCTCGAATGGTTTGTGTGGCGTGGCCAATATTTCGGCGAAGCTGTGTGTCCGACAAATATTTTCCGGCGCTTTTTTCAAACGTTGGCGAAGGGATGGTCTTCTCATTGTCCATGTTAATTTCCTTGTTCAGTTGAAGCTAAAACTTCGGCCAGGTGTACGGTTTTTATGCCGCTTCGCTGCCGGCTCATCGCCCCGCCGATATGCATCAGGCAGGAGTTGTCGGCTGCCACACAAACTTCGGCACCGGTTTCTTTTATGTGATGAATCTTGTCGCCCAGCATGGCTGCAGAAGTATCGGCATTTTTGATGGCAAAAGTCCCGCCAAAACCGCAGCATTCCAATGCACCGGGAAGCTCAATTAAATCCAGTCCTTCTACATTCCGGAGCAATCTTAACGGGGCATCTCCAATCCTGATGATTCGCAAAGAATGGCAGGTGGGATGATAGGTAACCCGATGAGGATAATATGCGCCTACATCATCAATGTTCAGTTTATTCACAAGAAACTGTGAAAATTCATATACCCTGGGGATTAACTCATCAATTCGCTTAATCAGCGATTTATCACCGGATAGTTGTGCCACTTTTGGATAGTACTCTTGAATCATTCCAACGCAGGATGCGGATGGAATAACAACAACCTCAGAATTTTCAAATTGATTCACAAACCGCTTTATAAGGGGAATCGTCTCTTCCTGGTATCCTGTATTGTAGTGCATCTGGCCGCAGCAGGTCTGTTCCAAATTGAAGTGAACCGAGTGGCCAAGTCTTTCAAGAATATGAACCACGGCTTTCCCGGATTCGGGAAAAAGTGTGTCATTCACGCACGTTAAAAAAAGGGATATTTTCATTCGTTCAATTTAATCTGCAATTAGCGGTTTTGCCCAGCTGTAATGATCAATTTTTAAAACCGGGAACGGTTTTTTTAAAGTCAGCCCGAGAATTTTTTTTACGTTATCCTGATTCAGGGAATCCATCTTTAATACAAGGGCGGCTCCAAGAGCAGAAGCATATGGAGTACTGGCTGCAAATATCTTTTTATCAGGAAACATAGTGGCCAGTAATCTGCAGAAAAAATTATTCTTTGCAAAACCACCGGTAATAATGACTTGATTTATGTTACTATTCCCTTCTGATAACCTGAGAGCATCTGCCTGAATGGAGACAAGATCAAGCATGCACTGATGAGCTGCTTCTTTATAGGATTTAAATTTCCCAACATCCCATGTTCCCCTCTGCTTGTGAGGATGTGGCCCGGTTGCAGAAGCTTTTTCGAGAATTAACTTTTGTAAAGAATCTGATTTTTTCACCAGTTTTTCAAGGAGTTCCGGGTCAGCATCACAATCAAGGTGTTTCGGATCTTTACCAAAATACGTTCCCATCTTTTTAATCTGGTGGGAGTATTCAGCCCCAAGAAGTAACCTCGATGCCTTTACAGGTTTCCCGTATATATTCAGGTAGTGAAGACAGTCGCGCTCTAACTCCTCAAATGTTAAAGGAGAATCGGTAAATGGATTCATGGCAATACTCCAGGTACCGGTTGAAAGCTGAATGAAAGATTCTTCAAATGCCAGCAGGTAAGGAGCAAGTGCAGCGGAACTGTCATGTATTCCAATACCTGTATCAATTGTTAGGTTCCGGTAGTTAGTTTGTAAGGTTTCTTTTAGCGATTTAACAGTGGGGAGTAAATGCATTAAGTTTTCGTTTTGCAGCCATGAATGGTATTTCTTCTTTTGAAAATTCCACATCGCGGTGTGGCACCCCAGGCTGGTAAGATCAGCATACGTGGAACGTGTAAACAAAAAACTGATGTACTGAGGAAGGTGCAATGTCGTTTTAATTTTTTCAAACTGTTCCGGCCTCTTATGCTTAAGCCAATAGAGTTGCAGTCCCGAATTTAACATTCCCATCGGCGGTGATGCAGTTTCCAGAGAAAATGCAGATTTATCTCCATACGTATTATAAAATTGATTGGAGAGTTTTTCAGGATAGGGTTTTAGATAGTTATAAAGAGGAGTCGCCAGCTCTCCTTTCTGATCCAGATGCACCAAACTTGCCCCGTAAGTGGAGAAGTTGAGGCGTTTAATGACAAATTTCTTTTGATTGATTGCCTTTTCAAACTCATCAGTAACCCAGCGAGTGAGTTCTTCGATATCTTCACAAGGAAAACCGTCATCGTCTTCAGTTTCCTGAAGCTTCATACTGCGTTTATAAACAATGGAATGCTGACCATCAAAAAGAAGAAACTTTTTATTGGTTTTTCCAATGTCGAAAATTGCCGTAACCGGTATTGGGGCTGACATTTTTAGTCAATTTTATATTACGTTGATATTCGGCAAAACTCGGTTTCGAAAAGCCTTCTATAAATACTTTTGACAGAAGTTAAATTCTTTATTATCACAAACCAGTTGCAGCTGTATCTGATCCACGTTCATCAATCAGACGTTTGCGTACACCAAGTGCTCTGTAAAGCTCAATGGGATTGGCAGCCGCACCGCTGCGAATTCTGCTTTCACGGAGCAAAGGACGAACATCTGTTTGGAATGCATCCTGGATTATTTCCTGTGCCCAGGATACATCATTTACCTGCTGTGCCTTTCGAAGCTCTGAACGATTTAAAATTAAGGATTGCGCATAAGCCAACTGGATTGCTTCGACTGACTGAAGAAGATCTTCCAGCGGATCCTTCACGTTGTGGCTCGCATCAATCATCCAGCTGATGTTTGAAAAAGTATCATCTTCGCTGTTATCGATTTCATCCGTTAGTTCGCAAAAAATCAGAAAAAGCTGGTACGGCTTGATGGATCCCGTAGTCAGGTCGTCGTCGGCATATTTCGAGTCATTGAAATGAAATCCACCCAATTTATCCTCCATCATCAGCGTAGCCACAATCTGTTCAATATTTGTGTTTGGCAGATGGTGACCAAGATCAACAAGAGTTTTTGCACGATCCCCAAGTTTGGATGCCAGCAAAAATGATGTTCCCCAGTCGGGAATCACCATAGAGTAAAAGTTGGGCTCAAATGGCTTGTATTCAATCAGCATTTTCCAGTCTGAAGGAATTTCAGTATAAATTTCTTCAAGGGATTTCAGGGTACGCCGAAGTGCATTTCTCAAATTTTGCTGGCCAGGAAAGCTGGAACCGTCAGCCAGCCAGACAGTCAGTGCTTTGGAACCGAGCGCCTTGCCATGGTTGATGACGGTGATATTGTGCTGAATCGCCTGCTGCCTTACAGCTTTATCCGTATGACAAAGAGATCCAAACTTATAGGAGTGTTCCTGGTCCTTTTGATCCTGAAATGTGTTCGAATTTATCGCATCAAACCGGATATGAAGTGATTCTGCTTTTTGTTTGATTGCTTCCGGGTCATCCGGGATATCCCACGGAATATGCAGGGAAATTGCGCCGCTGGACCGGTTCAGGGCGTGAAGCAATCCCACATCTTCAATTTTTTCTTCCAGGTTTCGCGGTTCACCTCCCATTCGAAATCTTCCAAAACGTGTGCCGCCCGCTCCAAGGGCCCAGCTGGGAATGGCCACCTGAAAGTCGGTCAGTTTCTGTATTAAATCCCCGGCATCTACACCAATGCCAGACAGCCGGTCGGCAAGAAAATTAAATGAATCCGTGTGGCCGGATGATACTTTTTTGTTGTGATCTTCAATTTTATCTGCCGGAATTCTCATAGTTTTTTCTCCTTCATCCAAAATGGGGATGTCGTAAACCAAAGGATCATGCCAATAAGCATAAGCTGAGCATGCATTTCAAAAGAGATTACATCATTGAATACCAGGATGGAGGGCAGGATCGTGAGACAAAGCCCTGCAAATGAGATGGTTTTTAATAAAATGTTCATACGTTAATGAATGATTTGATTTATGTTTATCTCATAAAGGCATCTGTCAACCCACCATCTACAGGTATTACATGGCCCGTGGTGTTTTCGAACCTGGAACTCAGCAGAGAGTAAATCGCTTCGGTTTGCTGCTCAAGAGTAATTTCCCTTTTCGTTAGTGTTCGTTGAGCATAAAAACCGGCCAGGCGGTTTCTTAGTGTTTCGGTATCGTCGTCATCACTGAACGCAATATCATATTTTTTTAGTGACGCTATCACCCTGTTTCTTGGAAACATACTGCTTCCTTCAACGACGGTAGCAGGAGCTACGCCATTTACCCTGATGTTAGGAGAGTGCTCAATCGCCAGTTCACGAATCAGATGGTTGGCTGCTGATTTACTTGTATCGTAGGCCATGCTCCCTTTCTTTGCTACTACGGCGTTGGCAC
Organism: uncultured Rhodohalobacter sp.; assembly: GCA_964404705.1. GTDB lineage: Bacteria > Bacteroidota > Rhodothermia > Balneolales > Balneolaceae > SW132. The sequence continues at coordinate 6,278 of CAYOLE010000123.1, forward strand.
TGGTTGTAACCACCATACTGCCGTCCATATCCTGTTTCTTCCATATGTCAGACATTTCATCTGCAACAATGAAAATTCCCTTCACATTCACTGCAAATGCTTTGTCCCAGGCATTATCGGGCAGGTGACCGTCTTCATCTGGTGTTGGGAAAATACCCGCCGTTACGGCAACCATATCCACACCACCGTAGGCGAGAATAGTCTGTTTCAGGGCTTCCTTCACTGAAGCTCTGTCGGTAATATCGCACTTCAGGCCTATAACGTCACCACTTCCACTGATTCCCGATCCGGCTACGCCAATTCCCATACCGATATCATCCAGTATCTCCCCGGCGGTTTCACGGGCATTTTCCTCATCGATATCAAGACCTGCAACTGTTCCACCTTCTTCAATTAGTTTTGGTACCAGCGCTTTTCCAATTCCGCTTCCTGATCCAATGACCAGCACTACTTTTCGGGAAAGTTCGCTCTCTGGTGGCATTCGCTGAAGTTTGGCCTCCTCGAGTGCCCAATACTCTATATCGAAAGCTTCCTGTTTTGGAAGGGCTGTATAATTTCCGATTGATTCGGCACCTCGCATCACACCTATGGCAGCTGTATAAAATTCAGCCGTCACCCTCGATTCACTTTTAGATTTACCCCAGGTGATCATCCCGATGCCGGGAATCAACAGAACGGTGGGATTAGATCCGCGCATGTCGGGAGAATCCTCCAGTTTACACTGCTCATAATAAGCGGCATAATCTTTTCTGTATTCAGCCAGACCGCTCTTGATACTTTCCTTTAGCTGATCCGGGTTTTCACTGTCGGGATTCCAGTTGACATAGAGCGGTTTGATTTTGGTTCTCAGAAAGTGATCAGGACATGAGGTTCCAAGTTCGGCAAGTCTTTCCGCATCATTTGAGTTGATGAACTGGAGAGTAAGATCATCATCCTGGTAGGTTCCGATAAACCGGTCCTCTTTTCCAAGAAGTCCGCGGATAAACGGGAAAATCTCAGCAATAGCATCATGCCGCTCGTTGGTGGGCAGTGAAGAAAACTTCTCTCCACCAAATGTATCTTTCCCTTTTTCATGTTTTGAAAGATATTCAGCTGCCCTGTTAATCAGATCTAAACTGAGGTCGTAACACTCTTTGTCATCATCGGCCCAGTTAATCAGGCCATGGCCTCCGAGTATGATTCCTTTGATTCCCGGATTTTCTTCAATCGTTCTTTGCAGGGCAAGTCCCAGCTCAAACCCTGGCCTCATCCAGTCTACCCAGGCAACTTCATCTCCATAAACTTCTTTCATTATCTCTTTCCCATTATCTGCTGTTGCAATGGATATTACGGAAACGGGATGTGTGTGATCCACAAATTTATAAGGAATGAAGCTGTGGAGAGGAGTGTCGATAGAGGGTGCTCTTGGGTTCAGGTTAAATGTACAGTGCGGGTACATTTGCACCATTGAATCTTCAGCCGGTGTTTTGAGGCCTTTATTCTCCTTTTGGTCATAGATTTCCTGCAGTGAAATCAGGCGCTCCTGATAAAGAGATGCAAAATTTGGTCGTTTAGCGGTTCGCAGATCACCGCCTGATCCCTTCACCCAAAGAACGGTCACTTCCTCACTTGTGATTGGATCTTCTTCCACAAGTTTGCTTGAAGTATTTCCACCACCTGTATTGTTAATATATGCATCGCTACCCAATAGGTTTGAACGGTAAACCAGCCGGCCGAGTGGGTCCAGGCTACTGGCGTATTTATCGTCCCACTTATTTTCAACTTGTCTGAAATAATGTTCCGTAGTGCTCTTTTCGGCTTTTTTTAGCGCCATAATAATTAATATTGTGTTTGTAAGTATTCTAATTTCATTTGTTCAGTCTTTGAATTTTCTTTGGATATACATACTCAGAGAGATGTAAATGATAACAGCGACAAACCAACCCGGCAGGCCAAGGAAGAAAATTTCTATCCCGTAATAAATATTAAGGAACAGGCAAAATCCAAGAGTAAAAAACCAGGTGATGCCAGCCGCCCAGTTAATATTAATGTTGCTCACCTCTGCAAAATTTGGAATGAGTTTCATCTTTTTAAAATAGAGAACGTCCAGGAAAACAACGGCTCCCATCGGCATCAGCACCAGTCCGTAGAGTGCAACAAAATCGAGCAGGTTCATCACCAGGGCGGGGAAGCAGGCGATAATGGTTGTAAATATTCCGGTAAACAGCGTCACTTTCCATCTCTTATAGTCGGGTGTAACCGATTGGAAGGCAAGTCCCGCCCTATAAATCGTCGGGTTTGCTGTGGTCCATCCTGCAATCACCACACATACGGCCCCGGCAATCCCAGCGCTGTTGAAGGCGATGGGTCCCGGAGCAACGGCTCCAGCGGCGGCTGCCATCAGAACACCTGAGGCCATCCAGGCCAGGAAATGTCCAAAGAACATTCCTGCAGCTGATGAAAACCCATACTGCCATTTTTTTGCATATCGTAATATAGACATGTCAGACATCCCAATATGCATGGCCATGTTAGCAAACCAGGCAAAAAAGATAACATGCCATAGTGTGAATTTTGTAAGTCCATCAGCCGGTACACCTGTCCAGATACGCTCATCTGCTGCCGTCCAAAAATCGGACATGGATTGGACCCCCATCGCTGGCATTACTGCGATTGCAGCCGCTATAAAAACAAGAAACATCCAGGGAAAACTGATATTGGCAAATCGGGCTACATATTCATATCCGGCGATTGCAACAATGGTGATGACCGTTCCCACAAGAAAGACAGTTAAAATCCACCCAATATTTGTAGGGAGAAGATCGTCAAGTCCCGGCATCGGAATCTGAAAAGGTAGTCCAACAGCAGTTGCTGCTACTGTAATCATAGCACCTGCAAGGAAACAGAACATAATGGCATTCACCACATTGTAGAGATTTGCGAGATGATCGCCGCAAATCTTTTTTAACTGCCAGTACAGGGTGAGCCTGGCTTTTACCGCTACCGGGGCACATAGAAATGCCCAGCTCAGCACAGCCAGCAGGTTTCCGATAATCAGTCCCATAACCAGATCCTGAAAAGAAACGCCGTGGGCAACAAATAATGCGCCGATCACAAACTCAGTGCCGGCTGTGTGCTCTCCGGCGTACATGCCCAAAAAACCGCGCCAGCCTTTTAGTTTGTTTTCAGGCACTGGTTCACGCTCATATTCATCAAGTGATTCGAGCTGTTTATTTAACCAGGATAGTTTGTCTTTTTTCATAACTTTAAATGAGAGAAAGCGCGAGGTGTTATCTGTTATTTATTTGGGATTGAAAAAAGACATCAAGAGTTGGTTAGTTTAGTTCAGGTCTATTTGATGAACTCTGATTATGATTCACATGTGAAATAGAACCGGTTAACATCGTGTTAACTCATCAAGGTAAAAGAGAGTGCATTCACTGATTTCTACTGATTAAATGATTGCTGTGTTCAAGTTACTTGTGTCGTGTCAATGCTAAAACGTCGGGTAAAACCCGCAATGTTTTTCGTTCCATGGGCTA
>CAYOLE010000124.1:0-9605 GCA_964404705.1 uncultured Rhodohalobacter sp.
AATAAAATCACCACCGCCGATAACGACCCGTACATTTCATTGAAATTTCCGAAATTGCTTACATAAATAGAAAATCCCCAGGAAGCTATCAACCAAACTAAGGTCGCTGCTGTTGCTCCATAAACCACCCATTGAAATCCGGGGGTTTTCCGTGCCGGAGCATACTGATAGATTAAACTCATAGCCGAAATAACAATTATGCCCAGCAGGGGCCATCTGAGCCAGGTTATCAGACTGTTCACAGTATCGGGCAATCCAATCGTATTAACCAATACAGGAAATATTACAATTAATGCCAGGCTCACTACAATCACAATAATGGCACCCAGGGTAAATGCCAGGGTCAGTACATTTTGTTTGATAAAACTTCTGTTGTTATCAGCCCTGTAGGCAATATCAAGGCCGGTAAACAGGGATTTGGTACCCTGATTGGCACTCCAAAGAGCTATTAAAATGCTTAATGCAGTACCCCAACCCAGTGCTGTTGCTGATGTCTCCATCAAATTATCCATTCTCTCTTCGATGATCGAAATGGATTCCTCAGGCATCACTTCTGCCAGCCTCGTGATTTGTTCTTCAGCCGACTGAGCGTCTGTTGCCAATCCATAAATGGAGAACAGGGCCATAATACCGGGAAATATTGCCAGGAATGCATAAAACGCAACACCCGCAGATACGATCGGTATATTATCCTGCACAATACGTTCCTTTACCATTTTCAGAACTTTTTTCCATCCGGAGCTATCAATCTCTTTTGGAGACTCAATTGATTTACTTTTATTCATCTCTCTTTTTTACTTAACGAAGGCTAAAAAATACACTGAAATTTATAACTCAAAAGTTTACATGATCATTCATCGTATGATTGTGAACTGAATAAATGGTTGAGGATTGGCTGAACACATCACCTGACCAATAGGTACGTTTCCCCGTAGCACCGTTGCGTCTACTCACCGTTCAGACGGTATATAAATATCGAAGCAGGCACCTTTGTTTTGTTTACTGTCTGCCACAATCACGCCATCATGATTCTCCACAATTTTCTTTACAATGGCCAGCCCAATGCCTGTACCCGTATATTCATCTCTGGTATGCAGTCTTTGAAATACCTCGAAAATACGTTCCCTGTAACTGGGATCGAATCCGATTCCATTATCTTTAATCCTGATACGACAATATTTTATTTCCGGTCTGATTTTGTCTTTTAAATCAGGCGGAATTTCTCTGATAAGATCTTCGCCCATCAAATCCTGTCCCGTTATCACAACTTTTGGCGGAGTATCAGGTTTTGAAAATTTTAACGCGTTACTGATAAGGTTCTTCATAAGCTGGCGAAACTGAAAAACTTTTATGGGTGCCTGGCAGGTTTCAGCTACTTCAACAGTAGCTTTTTTCTCTTCAATAACTTCCCTGAGATCAGATTTAACATCTTCAATAATGTGGTTCAGATCAACTTTTTCGTATGTTTTGTCATCATTTTTCATCCTCAAAAAAGATAGCAAATCCTCTATGAGTGTTTGCATTCGCTCCGCAGCATCTTCTATGCGCTCAAAATAATCCATCACCTTCTCTGGAAAATTCTGATTTTCCATATCGCGAATGCGTCCTGCAAAAATTTGGATTTTTCGCAGAGGTTCCTGCAAATCGTGGCTTGATATATATGTGAAAGCCTCCATTTCTTTTTTCTGTTTTTCTATCTCATTATTTTGTTTAATCAGTTCATTGTTGGCTTGCTTCAGTTCTTCGGTTCTTTCAGCAACAGCTTTTTCTAAAATCTCTTCTTGTTTCTTCTGATCGTGAATATCAGTATTTGTGTCCACCCACATACTGATATCTCCGTTTTTCCCTTTGATGGGTACTGCCCTGTTTAAATTCCACCGATAACCCTTATACCGGTTTATTATTCTGTATTCCCCTTCAACTGATGTGCCAGATTGAATCGCTTCGTCCCAGTTTTCTTTCGCTTCCTCAGTGTCTTCCGGGTGAATTGCTTTTAACCACCCGTTGCCCTTTAGTTCATCGAGCGTATATCCTGTTTCCTCAATCCACTGTTGATTAAAAAAAGTCATTTCCGCTTTTTCGTCCGTATGAGATATTTTTTGAGGTACGGAGTTCAACAATTGTTTCAAGATATTTTCTCTTTTTTCCAATTCCATTTTTGCCAGTACTTCTTCTGTTACATCAATGGCTGTATTCAATATGCCATAAACTTCTCCATTAGTGTCTCTCAGGGCTGTGTATGTATAATTGAAATAAAAGGTTTGAGGCTTCCCATTTATAGAAAGTTCCGCTTCTTCTTCAGTGCCAACATAGGTTTCTCCTGTCTCATATACAGTTTTTAAATAGGTGAGAAACGGCTGACCCTTTAGATCTGGAACGGCTTCACCCAACGGTTTGCCAAATATTGCATCGTCTTTGTTAAATATATTCAGCATCTTATCATTCGCATATTGAACAATAAATTCCGGACCGGTATACAACGCCGTGGCAACCGTTGATTTTTCAATAAGTGTTCGGAACCGGGTTTCACTCTCCTCCAGCTTTTTACGTGCAACAACCCTGTCAGTAACATCAACTCCAAGAACAAAAACACCCTCTTTATTTCCTTTCGCATCGTACAATATCTGATATACCATATCTACATAAATATCTGCGTTTGTTTGTCCATTCTGGTTAAATGTTATGGGCATTTCATTGCCTACATAAGGTTTTTCAGTTTCATATACCTGATCCAAAATCTCAAAAAAACCCTGTCCTTCTAATTCAGGAAGAGCCTCTCTCACAGATTTACCTATATACTTTTTTTCACCTGCCATGCGCAGGAATTCTTCGTTAACCAATTCAAACAGATGCTTAGGCCCCCGCAATACACATATAGGTACAGGTGCCTGTTTAAATGAGCTCCGGATATATTCTTCAGCCGTTTTATATTCATCAAGATTTTCCTTTTCCAGCTCAAGCTGCGCAGATAATTCCCTGCTGTCTGTTACGTCCACATATATCTGCTTGATAAACTTAACTTTATTTTCTTCATCAAAGATGGGTGTATTAATCGCCTTCCAGTATCTGATATCAAATGCATCCTCCCCGGAATCCTCTTTTGGAATATCGAATCGCACGATAGATGTGGTATGAGGGTTCTTTTCTTTAAGTACCTTATCAAATGAATCCCGCATTGTATTAATCAGAACCTGCTCAATATTTTCTCCGATTTCAGGAAAAACGTCAAAAATTCTGCGCCCTGTAATATTTTCTCTCTCATTTAAAGTAGCCTTTAAGAAACCCTCGGATGCAGCCGTCACTGTGTAATCTGTATTCACTATCACCATAATCGCCGAGGATTGATTAAATACTCTTTGATAATCCTTACTCTCCATAATTATTATGCTATTTTCCCTTGCTGATACATTTTTTGTTTAAAGATTTCTAAAGTTAACTCATGAAAATCAGTCATGATTTATTAGAAGACTTTACATCGTTGGCATCTCCGTAGGGCAAAGCCTTTTATAAAAGAATGATGCAAATTTTTAAAAATGCAATGTACTGATGAAAACCGTACCGATATATTCAGAAAAGCCTTCTTCAATAAAATTTAAACAATGAATACTATGCGTTCGATCCCATTTTTTGCAGGACATGTCGAAAACAGATTTCAAAAACAGTTGTCGGTCTGGTTTTATAGAAACCCTCTTTTAATCAAATTAAGTGGTAATTTGTTAAAAAATATGACGAATAACATTTTTTATTATTGTAAGATTAACAGATACCGTTACATATTTGCTACAAAACACATCGGGAAGGTTTTTTCAGCCACTTATATTTGGACGTCAACAGATTTTCTCTGGTTAATGACTCTCTTCTACGGTAAGAATAAATTTTTCCCTGTCTGGTAATGACAGATTATCTTCAGCCACTAACTTCAGAGATTTGTAGATAAGGGACTTAAGTTCATTAAAACGAATGGGTTTTTGAATACAATAATGCGCTGCATCCTTGTAGGCTCGCTTGATTATTTCCTCGCTGTTACTTGTTGTTATAACAAATACGGGGAGATCCTGCAATGCCGGGTCTTGTTTAATTTCTGCCAGGGCTGCAAGCCCATTTTTACGGGGCATTTGGAGATCAAGAAACAGAACATCAGGAAGATTTTTTTTATTTGAGTTGAGCCAATCGATTAGTTCATCACCATTGCCAACTGTCGTTAAATCTGCAAATACCGGAAGTTCGGATAACGATTCCTCAAAAAGCAAACGATCTCCCCCGTCATCTTCAGCAAGTAAAATGTTGAATGTTTTTTGAATGGGCGTATAATCTCCTGATTTCATCATATTAAAATCCCCCTTGTTTGATTGGGATTTATCTTCTCTCAATTAATTATATCATATCAGACCTGACTTGTTCCTTTAAGTATTATGGAAAACAATAAGATGCAGGATAAAATTCAGACAGGTTTCTGAATCCCAAAAAATTTCTATAGTAACTAAACAGAGATGGATGGAAAATTCATGAGTTCGTCAGATCTTTTGCATAGTCATCCCTGCGAAGAATCGCTGAAAATCGTTTCTCAGGATTTGTTAAATTTCACATGGAGGGGAGTACTACAAAAGATCTGTTACCAGACGGATAGACTGATGTGTGATCCATTGGTTTTACAGCTCCTTCGTCGATCCGCAACTGCTCGGATCTCATCATTGATTACCTCAGTGTCAGTATCGTCGATGTGCATTGTCTGTCCGTTCGCTTTGAGCTCAGCCATTTCTTGTTTTTAATAACTTGAAATATGTGGGAGTAAGACCTGTAACTTTTTTGAACTGATTGGACAGATGAGCCACGCTGCTGTAGTTTAGATTATGGGCAATTTCTGTCAGGGTTAGTTCATCATATAATAGATATTCCTTAACTGCTTCAATCTTTTGTGTAATTATATATTGCTGAATAGTCACACCTTTAACCTCTGAGAATGTTTGCGAAAGATAATTATAACCGTATCCTAATTTTTTGCTGATATACTCCGAATCATTAATATTTGGTGCCTCATCAGAATGGATCATCTCATCAATTACGTTGATGATTTTCTCGACGAGGATGTTTTTCTCGTCTTTCAGTATTTCGAGGCCCGCCTCTTTTAGCCGTTTATTTAAGATCTCTTTCTTATCTTCAGTCATCTGGCCGTCAACTTCCACCATTCCAAGATCTACGGTCGCCTGATCAATCCCGAGCTTTTTCAGCTCCTCTTTCACGAGCATTTTACACCGCAGGCTAACCATATATTTTATATACAATTTCATTTGTGTAACCCCCCGCAATTCATTTTTTTGATTTAATGATTAAAAAATAAACCACTCAAAGACTGATAATTTTTTTACAAGATTAAATTGTAATAATCAGCTTTAGAAATAATGTTCTGTTAAACGAGGATTAGCCTGATTTACACCCGCCCTTAAAATGCCCCAAGATGAGAAGCAATGTGTATATTTAATGCCTGTAAACATCTCCTTTCTTCGAACCTCCTGTTTTCTGATAGTTTTTTCGGCAAATAAAAATTATAAAATATTATTCTTTTGAATAGTGTATGAGCTTATCAATTTCTTGTAAGAAATAGGATATAAATCACGTAATAAATTTTATTTGTTTCAGGATGAGCTTCCTGAAACTTCACTTTATCCGATCGGATCGATTTTTCGGAAGAGGGAGTCAAAAAAATTATCTCTTTAGAGCGTACAAGGCTTGCCTTTTGGGATTATTCATGCCTGACTATTAATCATTTAAATTATGCATGGTGGCATACCTGGTGAGCTCTACATCCGTTTTCATATTCATTTTTTTCAAAACTCTTCTGCGGTAAGTGTGTATGGTGGGTACAGCCAGAGAATACTCTGTTGCGATTTCAGAGACTTTTTTCCCCGATGCGATCATTCGCAAGATCTCAAACTCCCGGTCGGACAGACTATCGTGGAGGGGTTTTTCGAAATTCACATCCATTTTTTTGGCCAGCTCTTCGCCAACTGCGGGAGTTATATAGCGTTTCTTTTTTCTTACAATTACTTCAATAGCGTTAACCAGCTCATCAGCCACTACAGACTTGGTAAGATACCCCGAGGCGCCCGACATTATAGCCCTTGCCGCAAACCGATGTTCCGGATGAATGCTTAAAATCAAAACAGGTAGTCTGGGATATAATTTCTGCAACTCTTTCAGAGCGTCCAGACCGTTTCTGCCGGACAAGGTTATATCCAGAACCACAATATCAGGAAGAGTTCCGGATAAAATTTCCAGTAACTCGGCACCGGTCGCAGCTTCATTGACAATCTTTATATTATCAGATTCTTCAGAAACTATTTTTTTCAGACCTTCACGGACTAACGAATGATCGTCTGCGATTATAACTTTAATCATAATGTCTGATGGATATGGACCATACAAAAGATGGTTAATTAATAATTTCCCCGGTCTCTCTTTCTTCTGCGAGTATGAAAATTTTCGATAATCGTGATCCCATTCAGATAATCTAATATTCAATCCTGCCAAGTGAAAGCTGATTTTTTAAAGAAGTGAAAATATTTGAGGTTTTTACCAGATTAAAAATATTGCATGAATTCATGAATCATAGTGCCGCCACGCAGCCGTGACTCTATCATTATTATTCCGTTCACTACCCGACGCTTCCCAAGGGGATCTTTGAGAAAGGCATCGGGCTACAGCCTGCCGTCCCTGGCGGGACTGTGATGTACAATGAGATCAAAGTCCCGAAACGACGACATATTGCAGACTTGCAATTTATACCGGGTTAAGAAATATGCACAGGAGATCAAAATCCCGAAGGGATGACAGAAAGAAGACCGCTATTCATTGCGGGGCAGTCAGATGTGCACAGAAATAAAAGTCCCGGAGGGACGACAGAATGTAGACCCATAATTCATTGCGGCGTTTGCAGATGTGCACAGAAATAAAAGTCCCGAAAGGGACGGCAGAATGTAGACCCGCAATTCATTGCGGGGCAGTCAGATGTACACAGTAAAAGAGTCCGCGGCAGTGGACGGCACGCCGGACCCGGAACTGTTTCTAAATTAATTTCACAGCCCCGGCCTTAACCCATTGTGAATCATGCCTGACGGCATTTTTTTCGGGGAGCATCATTCAACTTACTGAATGCAGATAATCAAAAAACACGTCATTTATCATCAGCGTGCTTTTCAGATAAAGAGGGTTTTAAATATCGCTTCTTTTTCTTAACGATTTCACTAATAGCAGTCACCAGCTCATCTGCGACTACCGATTTATTTAAATAGCCAGCTGCACCTGCCTTCATCGCTTTGGCATATCCCTGCTCAGGCTGAATGGTTAAAACCAGAACAGGCAGATTGGGATACAGATCCCGGATTTTTTTTAACAAATCCAGCCCATTTATGTCTGGCAGAATAATATCCAGTACTACTATATGAGGTATCTCCACAGACAGAATTTCCAGCAACTCAGATCCTGTTGATACCTCATGTACAACACTGATATCTTTTGATTCTTCCGATACAACTTTTTTTAATCCTTCACGAAACATGGGATGATCGTCAGCGATAACCACCTTAATTAAATCAACATCAGCAGGGTAAACCGCCTCACCGCCGTCTGTACCAGAGGAAATTTGTTATCTGCGTGTCCAGGGGATTTTGAGCGTAATTGTTGTTCCCTCGTCAGGCTCACTTTTAATTGCGATACTTCCGCCCAGGGCATCACTGCGTTCACGCATACCGATAATGCCAAGAGATTCTGAACGCTCCATCTCTTTCAGATTTATTCCCGTTCCGTCATCACTGACTCTCAATATCAGGTGGCTCTCATCCTGTTTTAGAAGAACCCGGACGCCGGATGCCTTCGAATGCTTCATAATATTCGTCAGTATTTCCTGAAATATTCGAAAAACAGAAGATGCCTGTTCATTATCAAGCTGATCAAATGAACTTTGCAGATGAATAAGCTCCAGGTTTATTCCTGTTCTTTTCTGAAATTTGGCGGCCTGCCATTCGATCGCTTCAATAAGGCCGAAGTCTACAAGTATTTCGGGTCTGAGTTCAGTTGCTATGCGCTGCACTGTCTGTATAATACTGTCAATTCTTCCTGTAACCTGAGACATTTCTTCCGAAAACCGGGTCAGGGGTTTATCTCCCTGTACTTTTTTATTTCTTTTAATCGCCAGCGACACATCAATTTTTAAAACAGTTAGCAATTGCCCCAGTTCGTCATGAATTTCGCGTGCTATTCTGATTCGTTCATTCTCCTGGACTTTATCCTTTTCACTTTCCAGTCTTTTAACTTTCCGGTCAAATCTGTGTAATTTTTGATTTGTCGCTTTTATTTCAGTTAAATCCTGGATGGTTCCGATCATTTTAACAACACCTCCTTCTTCATCAGGAACCATCTCCCCTCTGCCATACAAAAAACGCACGTCTCCATCAGGCCTTTTAATCCTGAACTCATAGCCGTACTCATTTCCACTTTCAATGGTCTGCTTCAGTAGTTCTTCTGCTTCAGAACGGTCCTCAGGATATAGAAGCTGAAGGTATTCTTGTAGTGTGGAGGGATATTCATTTTTGTCGATGCCAAATATTCTACCCAGTTCCTTCGTCCATGTTAACTGATCCCTTTCTACATCCCACTCCCAGCTTCCTATACGGCCTATTCGCTGTGCAAAAGTCATCTGGTTTTTTACTTTTTTCAGGGAATCTGCGTGGTTGGTAACATCCCATAAACTGAGATAAACGCAACGCCCGTAAATTTTATCCTGCACATTTGTCGCAAAGCACTCTAAATGCCGCCAGGAATCATCCCTGTGCTTATGGCGAAATTCAAATGCACCGGAAGCACCTGATTCAAAGATACCCTTTAGATTCTGTTTTACACCTTTTTTATCATCGGGATGGATATAATTGAATAAATAAGTGCCGGTTACATCTCCTGGATTATATTCCAGAATACGTTTTAAGGATGGACCTGAATAGAGAATGGTTCCTTTCTGGTTCACAATGGTAATGATCTGCCCTGCATTCCGGATCAATTGCTGTAAATGCTCATTGCTTCTGTTCAGCTCTTCCATTGATCTTTCCAGGTCAGCTATCTTCTCCTGCAATAGACGTTTTTGCTCTTTCTGTGATTTATTAAAGGAATCGGAATCTTCTTTATCTGATCTTTTAGAATTATCTGGCATCCCTGCTTTTAACTAAGTTTTTAATATGTAATAGTATAGTATGAATGTTTAGGCAAAAAAAGTCTTTTTTTATTTACTATCTCTATTTCCACCAATGAGTTAAGAATAAAAAAAGTGACATCTTACCTTAGTTGCGGGGCTATATTTGGGTGAGTTCGATAAGGATTAGAAGTAAAATGTCCCCACTACGCAGAGCAGGGCATTTTATGCTGAGGAAAGAATATCCTGGAAAGAAAGAAAAGCGAGATTTCTACTCCATTTATATTGAAAATTTTTCGGGGGGGTGCCCCACTTCACCCACGCTACTATTACACCTGGTGTTATGTCAACTGTAAAAGTTTAATTGCAGGGAATAGTCATCGGATGAGTTTTTTCGAAAAAATGAGATTATTATAAAATTGTGATG
>CAYOLE010000125.1:0-9585 GCA_964404705.1 uncultured Rhodohalobacter sp.
AAATCTGCGGTGAACTCAGCGAGACTCTGCGAGATTAGGAACAGTGGTCATTCGAGGTTGTAAACTTCTTTCATTTTCCTTGATTGTTTTGGACAGTAGTGATATCAATTATACGCTTTCCTGATTGATATGATAAAATAAAACTGTGTACCTTCTGTACTTTAAAAGATAGATCAAAGAAGGCTTTATAAAATGCTTTAAACCCCATTTTGAACACTGAATACGGAACTTTCTATTCTGATTTTACTACCATTTACCTTCAACCCAAACTAATTATCTTTTTATCAATGAAAAATTTTGTTGTCTGTTCAGTAGTATTATCCATGATTCTGACATTTTCGTTCATCTCAAATGCTGAGGCTCAGGACCGATACAGCAATACTGAACTCGGCATAATTTTAGGTGAACCCACTGGCATAAGTCTTAAGTCGTGGCAATCCGACAGAACAGCGTTTGGGGCGGGATTTGCCTGGTCTTTCAGCGGGAGGGGTACAATACATATGCATGCAGATTACCTGCGCCACAATTGGCTCGAAGTCGAAACCGGCAGTCTTGCCATGTACTATGGCCCCGGTGCCCGCGTATTGCTCGCTGATGATCCGCGGCTTGGTGCCAGGATACCTGTGGGACTGCAATTCAACATTCCCGATACGAGACTTACCGCATTTTTTGAAGTCGCCCCGCTACTTGATCTGATTCCCAGCACAACGTTCGATGTAAATGGCGGGCTCGGGATAAGAATCTTTTTATGAGGCTGTGATTTAAAGAACTCCGGGTAATGCACACCTCCGATACTTATACGCAGTAACCCTGACTCCCGGATTGCAACGGTCATCCTGTAACAGAACAGATCTCCCCTTTGAGGGAAGTCCGGCTTTAGCCGGGAGAGGTGGAAACCCCTGATTCCTTCAGGATTCGGTATTCGTTCCTCGATTTGCGTCCTGTAGTGGGCCCCCTCCCCGAAATAAAACTATCGGAACCAGAGAAACACTGGCAGGAGAGAGAAACAAACACCATATTTATTTCTCTGCCGGCAATGATACAACCTGGCCTTCCCTTGCAAGTCCAATATCCATGAAAGGATTTTTTCTGTAGGCATGCAGTTCTTCAGATATTTTCTTTAGCTGTGCATCGCTGGAATCTGGATCGTGATGCGTAAGATACAGCCTTTTAACACCGCTTTTTTTTGCCAGTTCAAGTACGCGTTCCCGTGCTGAATGGCCCCATCCCTCCCGTTTTTTAAACATAGTAAGATCATATTGCCCATCGTGTATAAGCAGGTCGCAATCTTTAATAAAATCACAAAACCTGTCAATATAACGCAGCGGCGACGTTTTAAGCGGCAGCTCATTATCCGGTGCGTAGATAATGGTATATCCCTGAATCTTAAACCTGTAGATAGCAGTTTTAGTAGAATGATTAGCAACAAGATAATCTACTTTATAAGCTCCGGCATCTTCTGGTTCTTCCTGCTGAGTTTCATACATCAAGTCAGCGCCCAGCATATCGAGTGTAACGGGGAAAAACGTTTTTGTTAAATGCCCTGAGAGTATTTCCTCAGCCCCGCCACGATACTGACCGGGAAGATGAACACGAAAAAGATTCTTTTTTTGGTAGAATGGTGTAAAAAAAGGGAATCCCTGTATATGATCCCAATGAGGGTGGGTAATGTACAGATCTCCCATAATGGGCCCGTTTGAATACTGCTGTATAAAATTTCCCAGGTTACGTATGCCAGTGCCCGAATCCAGAATTAGAAGATTATTATAACCTGGAATTTCTATTTGCACACAACTGGTATTTCCACCGAAAAAAATATTTTCGCTGTTTGCACAGGGTGTAGAACCACGGACCCCCCAAAACTTAACACGTATCGATGGAGATAACGCATTAATTATAAACTGAAGAATTTGCTCTGTCGATTCGCGTTTAATGAGCGTAGGAAGGTAATGACATTTTCTGAGATCTGTTTCCGTTTGTTCAGGATCATCCGTAATGATAGCAAGTGGAATAAACCTCCGGCCCGGCTTCTGTATAAAGGTAAGGTCTATAAATTCGGACAAATTTTGTACATGATCTTCATCCAAAATCACCGCTGCGGGCAATTCTGAATTCAGCATTTTTGCAAGATGTACGGTTGTGGCAAAGAATTCCAGTTTTTCCGCCCCGATAGAGGCTTTAAGCTGCTCAAAACTGTTTCGCTGGTGTACCTTTGTCAGGAAAACTTTATGCGCATATCCTTTAGCCAATCATAACTCCTGTCAGAAAATGATTGCTGTGCACGTACAGTGCAAATCATTCCCCTTCTTTTTTTATCTGATCAATTTTTTTCTCTAACTCAGCCAGCTGCTCTTCCTTTGACGCCATCTCTTCTTCCGCTTTTTCGATCTTTTGTTTCACTTCATCGAGCAGCGGGTTACTCTTACCCGTAGGTTTAAAGTAACTCAACGATTCCTTTTTCTGAATGAGCTCCTGCTCCATTTTTGATATCTGCTTACGCAGCGAAGACGCTTTGCTGTTCATTTTGCGAATATCGGCAATATCATCAATGGAGAAGTTTTCTACATTTTCTCTGCCAACCACATCAACAGCAGCTTTTGCAGCCCTGAACCTGTCATAGATCACATCGCAAATTTCACGATATTCTTTCCACATTCTGTTCTTATGTTTAATCGGCACATATCCGGCTTTCTTAAACTCTGCCTGCAATGGTTTGGCTATATTTACAGCTTCGATAGGATCATCATGATCTCTGAGTTTCCTGAGTTTACTGAGCACTTCCTCTTTTTCCTTCAGGTTATCTTTCCGTTCTTCTTTTACCTCCTTGAAATGCTCCCGGCGCCTGTTATAAAAATGGTCCATCGCGCCTTTAAACTTCTTCCAGATCTTTCCTGAACTGCGTTTAGGCACCGGCCCCACATTTTTCCATTTATCCATCAGGCTTTGCAGATCCCTGTGGGTCTGTTCCCAGTCGTCTGAATCTTTCAGTGCTTCAGCTTTTTCAATCAAAGCATGCTTTTCTTCAAGATTTTGTTGCTCCTGATCTCTCAGAACATCAATATTTTCAGATTTCTTATCGTTAAACGCATCGGTTGCCGCTTTGAACCGATCCCACAATTCGTTCTCATCTTTTTGAGGCAGATTGCCTGCTTTTTTCCAGCGCCGGTGCAGTTTATTTACTTTCCTCGCTGCATCTGCCAGGTCATCGGCATCTATAAGCGCTTCTGCTTCATCAATTAATTTTTTCTTGCGGCTCAGATATTTCTCAATCGTATTGCGGTATTCTTTATCGTGCTTAAAACGCATGGAATGGAATGTATCCTGCAATTGATGATATGTATTCCAAACTTCCTGATTTTTTTCCACCGGCACACGACCAATTTTTCGAAACTGTTTTGCCAGCTGCTCAAAACTCTCTTCCATTTCAGCCCAATTAGACGATTCATCGAGCTTTCCTAAAAAGGATTCCATTTTTTCAAGAATCACCAGTTTGCCGGTAAGATTATCGGCCTCTTTTTGCTTTTTTTTCACCAGGCGATCTACTTTGTGATCGTCAAACGTACGCAGCAGGTCGTTGAATTTTTTTTCAAGATCCTCGGCATATTCAGCAGGAACAGCTTTAACTCGCTCCCATCTTCCTCTCAGTTTACCCACCTCTTTGGTTGCAGTCCATTGTTCTTCATCCACAATTTTTTTCATGGATTCGAGAATAGCATTCTTTTTTTCGAGGTTTTCCTGTCTTCTGCGCTTCTGTTCTTCGTAATGGGCCTGTTTCTTCTCCTCAAACTCTTTTCGAAGCTGATCAATCTGCTCCTGGTAAGCTGAGATATCTGACTCTTCCGTCTCGGGACCTTCAGCCCACATTTTATCGATGTTGTCGAACTCCATCGACACATACGCCCAGTCACTCACATCAACGAGCTGTTCTGCTTTATCGGCAAGGCTTTTATAGTATTTTACCTCTTCCGGCAGTTCGTCGTCATCAGCCGTTTCTTTCGTTTCTTCTTCTGCCTCCGCCTTCTCTGGATCAGCAGAACTTACTGCATCTTCAGTTTCCTCCAGAGCTTCAGATTCCGTCTCTAAGTTACGGCCGGAGCTGGATTCTGAATCCGATTTTGCTTTATCAGCTTCTTTTTTTGGCTTATCAGCTTTTTTCGCCCTGGCTTCCTCTTCAGCCGGCTCATTTGTAACTGCCGCGGTTTTCTCGGCTATTTCATCTTCAATTTCAGTTTCATCGTCAGGTTCAGGATCAGTATTCTTTGACTCCTGTCCCCCGGTTGCATCTTCATTTTTATCATTTTCCTGGTTACCACTAACATCTGTCGCAGAAGTAACAACAGCTTTAAAACGTTCACTGGCTTCGTCGATAAGTGCCTCAAAATCCCCAACGGCATCTGTTGAGAGAATCTCTTTCTTTAGGTCCTCTAACATTTTTGTAGCTTCATCAGTATCAAAATCTGCTTTTTCTTTAAGTTCCCCAAGGAACTTATCAGCCCTTACCCGAAGATTTTCAAATGTGGTTTCAAATTCTTCAATCTGGGCTTCAACAGAATCGGGATCAACAGATGTAAGCGTACGCTGTTCGAAATGAGATGTTTCTTTTAGTATGATCTCTCCTTCACTGGTTACGATCACATATTTATTCTCAAAAAGGGGGGCAGATTCGGTATTTGAAGTTTGTTTTTCGTCAGACAAAATGAAAGTGTCTTTATAGGTTGCACATTACGGCTTATCGCCTGCATCATGAATTCAGAAGTTTAATCAACATTCCGTATGGAAGCAACTTTTCTCCATTCAGGATTTGAAAGAGTGAGTACTATTATCAACAGAATGTATTAGGCTAACAAGAAAGCCCCGCAAGTATTGCAGGGCTTTTCATTTCAACTATCACATTTATAGTCACATCTCATGAATTAATTTTCTTGAAACATATGAACATCTCTTTGCGGAAATGGAATGCTCACATCATTTGCATCAAAACTTTCTTTTACCCGTTTGATGAGATCATATCGCAAGGGCCAAACATTACTGGTTTCGGTCCAGGGGCGCACCCGGATATTCACTGAGCTGTCGGCAAGATCAGATATTGCAATAAGCGGTTCAGGTTCGGGCAGAATTCGCTCATCCGCCTCCAGCACATCTTTGATAAGTCTCATAGCTTTATCCATATCGTCGGTGTAGGATATCCCAAAATCCAGATCTACCCGCCGGGTTTCAAATTTGGAAAGATTTTGTATTTCACTACCCCAGATTTTAGAATTGGGCATTACTATACCAATATTATCAAAGGAGTGTAAGTGGGTTATAAACAGGCCAATTTCATCCACCACGCCAAATGTTCCCTCTATATTTATAACATCACCCACTTTAAAAGGTCGCAATATCAGCAACATCATTCCTGCCGCTACATTACTTAGCGTTCCCTGCAATGCAAGGCCAACAGCTAAACCTACAGCACCCAATACAGCAATTATACTTGCGGTTTGCACGCCAAACTGACCCAGAACAGCCAATACAGTAATAATTAATATTAAAATCCGGGTGGTTTGCGCGAGTATGGGTACCAGGGTGTCATCAAATTTTTCCGATTTGGCAGATGATTCCCTGACCTTTCTCCCGGCCCATCCAGCCACAATAAAACCAAGGATTAATATTGTAATCGCCCCCAAAAGGTTCAGCCCATGAGTAATTACCATCTCTGTCAGCACTTCTGAACTCGCGTTCAAATCGTCTAATAGATCCATATTCAATTAAGTTTAATGTTAAAGTTGTTGTACAAAAAAAAACCCGGAGATTTACCAGCCGGGTTTAAAGTACAAAATTTACCAGTTATTCGAGATGGCTTCTGAGCATCCAGGCCGTTTTCGAATGGGTGTGCAAACGCTCTGTGATCAAGTCAATCGAAGCCTCGTCACCTGCTTCTTCACAAGCAGGCAATGCTTCCCGCGCTGTTCTCAAAATCGTTTCATTATCAACAGCCAGCCGCCGTACCATCTCCATGGCATCCGGCTGATCGGTGTCTTCCTCGATGGATGTAAGCTCGTTAAACTCCCTGAATGTTCCGGGAGCGCGATGACCCACGGCGCGAATTCGTTCCGCAATCACATCAACTGCTTCTGCAAGTTCTGTGTATTGCTCCTCAAACTGTTCGTGTAAAGAATGAAAATGCGGTCCGGTCACATTCCAGTGATAATTATGAGTTTTTAAATACACCAGATATGTATCCGCTAATACTTTTGAAAGGCCTGATGCAATTTTTTCTCTGTCCGATTCAGATATGCCAATGTTGATATCCATGTCTTTTTGTTTGTTTACTACTGTTGCCTGACTCATAACTCTTCACTTTTTTTAGTTGAATGATTCATGATTTATTCTTTCATCATATACTACAACTACAGGTGCTAATTCATTCCAGAAACCGAATATAATCCGGTTTTTCTCAGGTTTCGATATCGTGTACCTCTTTCAATATAGCTTGTGCGTTTTTATCATTCTTCTGCATTACGCGATGCTGCAGGTTGGTGATAATCTCCTGAACAGCTTTTTCGTAGGCTTCCTCTTTTGCTTCCTTATCTGTTCCGGTTCGCACAAGTTCATAAATATCATCAGCCCTTACAATACTATACAAATTATCTTCATTGAAGGCATGCGAGCGAAACTTTTCAAATTTTTTGAACAGTTCCGGAAATTGGTCACTGTCATCCGCACGATCAATCACTTCAACATCTGATGGGCCTTCAGCACTTAAGGGAGTTTTGCACAGGTAATAAAACTTTTGCTTGTAAATCATTTTTTCCAGTTCGTTTTGATGTTTGGATCGTTCAAATATAAGGCATTTTGCAAATCATCCCATAGATTTCCAGTTAAAATGAAAATTCTTCACCTTAGTCATCCATTTTGATTTTAGGATTACCAATTACTACACCTGTTCATTCAAGATTATTCGGACGAACAAGCCATTTAAATGTACAGTTTTCCGGGTCAACACCTCTCCAGTTTTCAACACCTGTTGTAAAGCATGCAATATTTGCCGTGGTAATATCTTTCTTTATTTGATCAGCAGAGAAAAGCGTTATAATATGTTCAACCGCTGGATTATGACCTGCAATCAAAATCGTATTCACACTGTCTGGTGCGCCTCGAATCGATTTTAGATAAGCTTCAATTCCCTGATAGTATAAATCTTCATTCCAGGAAATTGCATCGCGGCTCAGGTTAAGCGCATTCGAGAGGAGCAAAACCGTTTGACGGGCCCTGTGTGCCGGTGAGCTAATTATATGGTCCGGTACTACCCCAATTTTCTTCAGATAAATTCCCATAGCAGGAGCATCGTGCTTACCCCGGGTGTTTAAAGGTCTTTCATAATCCCGGAGTGATGAATCATCCCAGGATGATTTTGCATGCCGCATGATGAGAATGGTTTTCAAGTAAGCCATATTGATGAACAGACTGGATTTATTTGGAATGTCTGAATTGAATATAGTAAAAAAATCATCCGGCTCGTTGATCGCTATAAGATCACTCTGTTGGAATAATGTTGAAATTAATTGTAGCCGTTTTTCACGTATCTTTCCCTGCGCCGGAATCCTTCATGCTGATAATGGTTCGCGGGAGAAAGAAAGCCAGTGCCGTACCGCGAACTGCCATAAACAGGATCATAGCCAGCCAGAGTCCGTGTACACCATAGAGTATCGTCCCAAAATAATACGCGGGCAAAAAGAACAGGAAGGTAGCCGCCAGCATTGTATTCCTCATCGGTTGTGTTTCTGTGGCCCCAATAAACACACCATCAAGGATATAACAAATACTTGAAATGAAAGGAGCAATGATGGTCCAGAACATCACACTCAGCGCAAGATCAATCACATCCTGCTTGTCTGTGAAAATATCGAGAATCTGCTGATTAAATAATCCATAGGCAAGGCTTCCGGCCAGCCCGATTGACAAGCCCCACGCAAGATTGTACCAAACCGCCTTTTTTATCATAATATGATTTTTTGCCCCTTTGTACTTTCCAATCAGGCTTTCCGCGGCATACGCAAATCCATCAATTCCATATGCCGCCACCATCCAGAGTTGCAGCAAAATAGTGTTGGCAGCTAAAATCATGTCTCCCTGCTCTGCTGATTTTGCCGTAAAAAAGGAGAAGGTGAAAATGAGGCACAGCGTACGGATGAAGATATCGCGGTTTACAGAAAAGAATTTCTTAATCTCCACTTTATCAATCAGCTTACTTTGTACATAGTGTCCGATGTATCGCCGGTATTGATACAGAAATAATGTTATGGCCAGCGCCAGGGCAAGATAGGTTGAGATTACGGTGCCCCAGGCAACTCCGTCTACATGCATACCAAGTCCGTAGATAAACCATACGTTTAAACCGAGATTGAGCAAGTTCAGCATAATGGTGATAATCATGGGAAATTTTGCGTTTTGCATTCCCAGAAACCATCCATTCAGACCATACAGGGCCAACACCGCCGGAGCCGTAAATATTCTGATATCATAATATTCGAGTGTATAATGCTGAACTTCCGGCCCGCTTTCAATAATCCAGAAGCTTAGCAGGGCAATGGGCTCTTTTAAAAGAATCAGTGCAGCACCGATAAGAAGTGCCAGAAACTGCACCCGGGCCAACATCATCATGATTCCGATTCTGCTCCGCCGGCCGTATTCCTGGGCGGTTAGCCCGGTAGTACCCATACGAAGGAATCCAAAACCCCAGAACAAAAAATTAAATATCATTCCGCCCACCGCAAGTGCCCCGAGGTAATATACCTCGTCGAGATGCCCCACAAGTGCGGTATCCACCACACCCAGCAGCGGAACCGACAGGTTGCTGATTACATTGGGTATGGCGAGGTTTAAAATTTTTTTATTCAAAAATTAGTTTCCCTGTCTCTTTAACGTGGGTTAACTTTCTGCAGAACATCCATCAAAACCTTTGAAAATACCGTATTATCCACATCATTAAAACCGAGGTATATAAATGGAACTGAGTTATTGGGAAAGCCGGTGGAGGAAAGATAAAACAGGTTTTCATATGCCCGGCGGATATCCCGGTTTAAAAAACTACTGGAACCATCTGAATCTGGGTGACCATCCTCATGTTTTGGTGCCGCTATGTGGGAAAAGCGTAGATTTAGTCCAATTGGAAAGTTTCGGTGCCACTGTTAGAGGTGTAGAAATATCTGAAAAAGCGATCCTGGATTTTTTGGATGAACAAAACCGATCATACAAAACAGATACGTATGGAGATTTTATTATCAGAAAATCAAACCATATTGAAATCTGGCAGGGAGATTTTTTAAAGATTCCGGCTAACAAAGTCCCGCCACCAGATTTGATTTATGATAAAGCTGCGCTTACAGCTCTGCCACCAAATATGCGTGAACGCTATGTAAATAAAATATATGAACTCGCCGGCCGCTCAACTTTCATTTTATTACATCACTTTGTGTACGCACAAGAGCAAATGCCGGGGCCGCCATTTAGCATTACGGAATCAGAAATTTTGCGCCTTTTTTCAAAGCACTTTAAAATTCATGTGCTCGAAGAGAACAAACTTCCAGCCGAAAATTTTCC
>CAYOLE010000126.1:0-9571 GCA_964404705.1 uncultured Rhodohalobacter sp.
CGGTATCGAGCTTGCCGTCTTCATGCCTCACTAATCCGTGATCCAACTTTTGGTTTTTACCGATGAAAAGATCATATAAACCGCCCTCAACTTCCACAATCTGACATGCCTCAAATCCAGCTTCTCTGTGAGTTGCAGCACAGGACTCTTTGTCCGGCCCCTCAATCAGGCAATATGCCGTGCCCGCCTTCTCATTCACCCAGTATTGGTGATAGATGACGCCATACTTCTCCTGAACAGCTAAATCCCTCAGATGGGCTTTCCGGGCGTCATCTAAAGTAAAACCTTCATCAAGAAGATGAACATCCATGTATATTGGCATATCTTACCTCTTTAAGTGTGTTGTCTGACTCAATGTAGAAAAAAAAACTGAATATCAAATTTTAACTTAATTTTTAGAAGTTTTATTTACAGTAGCTGTATTGCGGGAAAAGACACAGGTCATCATCCATCTTAGCACTCGGTTAGGATGGGTTGATGACCTGAGCGAACCCGCATACTAAAATCATGACTAATCTATGAATGCGATCCTGGTACCTTCATCTACGAAATTTAATTCCTGTTGTCTTTTGCCATTCGATAAAAAGACTTTGTATTCGGTTTGATACGGATCAAAATCTCTGACGATCTTTTCATTACCGACCATTGTCCATCCCTCGTACTCATCTGAATTGATAAATCTTCGGATTGCTGGTGGAATCCGGGTGTCCTTTATTTTCAGGTATGATTCGACAAGATTCCCTTCATTGTTATAAGTAGCATGAACAGAAATCCCGTCTCCTTTTCCCCGAAGTGCAAAATGGCTTGCATTTTTAGGATTTATATTTTCGAATTTCCAGTTCCAGCCCCGGTTATAGAGAAAATTTTCATCCTTAAGACATTTAATACTCATCAGGTAAGGATAATCTTCTTCAACTATAGTACCGGGAGGGTGTGTGTTAAATTCAGAAATACTACTTGATGAACAATCTACGCCCAGTTCCCTGGCGATTACAACTTCGGTAGTTTCTACTGATTGTGCGGTTACTTCGCGGCTTATTAACAATACGGATGCCGCTGCTATTACAAGAATGATTGCGTTTAGTGTTTTCATAGTACTCCTATTGAAGTTTAGGCACGTATGGTGCCGGTATTGTTAGTGGTGTTGTAATGTTCTAATGCAATGTATAAGTGGTGAGGAGGGGAATTCCACCACTTTTCGTTCAATGAATATAAATTTTGATTCATCGAGGGTTGGATGAGCAGGAGCAAAAGCCGGTTTTTAAACGATAATCTTTGATGCCTTAACACCAAATTTTTCCTGAAAACACTTAGAAAAGTAGGAGGGACTATTGAATCCAACTTCGAGAGCAATTTCAGATAAATTATATTTGTTCTCTTTAATGAGGGACAGGGATTTGTTTAAACGAATGTCTCTTATGAAAAAAACCGGAGACCGGCCGGCAATTGCAAATACTTTTCTATAGAGCTGAGGCTGGCTGACTCCCAAAATACGGCTCAGATAATCCACACCAAAGGTGTGATCAGAGAGATTGTTTTCAATAATATCAACCAGATGATCCAGGAATTCCTGTTCCGAAGGATTAATGATACGTAGACTTATGTTTTTCTTGGTCATTTGATTTATATCACATAGATCCTCGAAAAGTTTGGATGTTATAATTTCAAAATCCCATGCAATCATACATAAACGTTGACTCAACCGTATAGAATCAGCCAATTTTCCATTATGCTTTGTAATAGGTTGCTCCACACTTATACCCATATAAAAGACGATATCGTCGGCTTCAGATTCTGATTTGTAGATATCTTCTAAGAAATCACTTTGAATTTTGTGGGCACACTGTAATGCATTTTCGGGTGTTTCAAAAACAGCTATAATCCTGTCAAATTCTCCGGTTCTGTATTCTTTCCCATCGAAATCTGAAATGTACTGCAGTGCCCTATATTTTGGGTTTGTTGGTAATTTAAGCTGCTCAAAGTCTATTGTATCAGCATTTTTGATCTTTGAAATGATATCCAGTGTAAAAATGAAACGATAACCAACATCGAGTCTTGCATGTTTACGACGACTCAAGGCATGATCTGAACCGTCATGTTCCTCCTTTAAAAAATCGTACGTTCCACCTTCCACTTCCTCGATTTGACACGCCTTAAAGCCCATAGCTTCCCTGTGAGTAGCAGCACACGACTCCTTATCCGGGCCTTCTATCAAATAATACACAGTTCTTGTCCTTCTATTAAACCAATATTGGAGATGCTTTACACCATATTTTTTTTGCACAGCCAGGTCTCTAAGAGGAGCATTTCTTATGTCATCAACGGAAATTTCACCAACTCTATGTATATCCATGAATAGTGGCATGGCGGCGGTTATTAGGAGAGCAGTAATAATAAATGTAAATAGAAAAAAAGTGTTTATCGAGTTAATATTTTTTCAAATCACATCTGATCTAATAATTCCTTGTTTGCGTTCTCGTCTTGATTATTTGGATGCTATAAAAGTTGCACGCTGATTTATTTTTTATTTCTTAACTGTGAAAAAATCATTCCGATCCATGTTCCATTAGAAATTAAATCCAGATGACAAAGATGAATTTCTACACAAACCAAACATCCACTTTCATACCATTATTGCAATTACACATTTTTTTTAAAACATTCTGGACAATGTACATATCATTAATCAATGCAGAAGTACATTCCTTTTTTAAAATACGTTAATTTATATCTTAATCATTTTATAGTGAGTATGTCACAATTTCCTATTTTTGTGAAATTTAGAGTTGTAACTATAATAATTTATTATGTAATTTTGATGACAGAATATATCATAAAAGGTATGTTTACGATAACTATAAAACTATCCTATGAAAGCATATTCAATACATTCCAAAATAAAAATGCACGACGGTATTGTCGGTTTTTTATATCTTTTAAGCATCGTTCTTGCTGTAACTATTAATCTTCAGTGGCTTTATTTAGCGGGATTGGTTGCAATACTCCAGGTTATGAGTGCATTTACCGGATTTTGTCCTGTATATTTTATATTAAATAAATTTATGCCGGATCAAGAACCGGTGGCTACGAAACAAAAAATCGTTTAAGTGTATAGCAAGCGTGTCACCTGCTTCACATAACCGTAGTTATATATATTTACTACAGGATAGCCTCAATGACAATTAGTAAAATTGGAGGTGTCAGATACTGCGACACAGGTATAATAATTTGCGACCTCAAACTAAGCATTCGATGGTTAATCTCACTATTTATCATATCCATTCAGTAACAAATATTTTATCCGGGGTAATATGAGATACACAATTTCTGAACGATACAAAACAACGATATTCACTTTTAAAGGTAAAGTAATGGGCGGTCCTTCTGCATCTGATTATATGGATGATATTAAATCACTGATCGAGGAAGGGAAAACAAATGTTGTAGCCGACCTGAGCAAGGTCAATTTTATGAACTCTTCAGGTCTGGGAATTTTGATTACATCTCTGACCAGCCTCAGGAAAGCCGGTGGAGACTTGAAAATCTGCGGTGCTTCCGATCGGATCGAAAGTCTGCTAATCGTCACGAAGCTGATTACTGTCTTCAAGCACTATAAAACGCTGGATGAAGCTGTAGCTGCATTTCAGGAGGAATGATACGCAGGCAGATGTTGTCAACAGCGGCACGGCACTTTTCTGCATCTTTCGATATTCTCTCTTCAAATTATCATAAGAGATCGAAATCAATCCAACATGTATCGGATTATATAAGCTTATTGCTGACACTGTTTATATCATTTATTAATTACCTATTCCTTCGAATTGTTGTACCGGACGGATAAAACTGTGATATCATCAGACTGTATTGCAGCCCCGGTAAACTTCATAACTTCCAGAAAAAGTCCTTTTACTTGTGAATTGAGTCCTTTTGAGGGATATTTTTCGAGGTATTTGATCACACGTTCTTCATCAAAGAAACCACCGGAGTCGTTCTCTGCTTCAGTTACCCCGTCAGTAAAGGTGATAATCGTATCGTTGGGCGATAGTTTTATCTCCTTTTTATCATAAGGGGCATCCTCAAATTTTCCGAGCAGAAGACCGCCCACATTCTCCAGTTCGTGTACGGTGCCATCTGCTTTCTGTAAGTAGGGCAGGTTGTGCCCGCCATTACAGTAACTCAGGGAACCGGTTTTAACATTCAACACTCCATAGAAGACGGTTACAAATGTCGAAATGTCGCTTTCAGGAATCAGCATGTTGTTTACTTTTGCAATGCATTCAGCCGGATCAAAAACCTCCGAGCCGATAGCTTTCAGCATCGTGCGGCATACAGCCATGTATATCGCCGCCGGCATACCTTTTCCCGCCACATCTCCTATGAAAAAGGAGAGATGATCGTCATCAAATTTGAAAAAGTCATAAAAATCTCCGCCTACATGTTTGGCGGCAATCATATTGGCGTAAATATCAAAGCGGTTGTCATCGGCGAATACCGGAAACTCCTGGTGAAGAATCTTTTGCTGAATACGAGCGGCCATATCCAGATCGTACGTCAGAGATTCAAGCTGTTCCTCCATTTGTCTTACTTTTGATATCTGCTGAATCTCTTTTATTGTTTTCTCTATTGTTGTTTCAAGGTCTTTAAAATCAATCGGTTTGGTAACAAAATCGTATGCACCCCGGTTCATAGCTATACGGATATTATCCATATCACCATAGGCAGATACGATTATTGTTTTTAAATCTGCCCGGTTTAGATCCTGAATTTTGGTCAGCATTGTAAGGCCGTCCATTTTTGGCATATTGATGTCACTTAACACCAGTGAAAGATCCTGATGGCTGGCAATGGTTTCCAGGGCTTCAGTTCCATCCTCGGCAAATAAAAATTCATATTCCTTACTCCTTACTTTTGCCCTGAACTTTTGCAGCATAAGCATTTGTAAATCCGGTTCATCATCTACTACTAAAATCTTTTGCACTGAATTCATATTACAGTAATTAGCTATTTACTATGTTTGTAATCTCATTCTTTAATGAGGTGAAATCGATCGGTTTTGTGAAAAATTCCTTTGCCCCCGACTCAATTGCCTTTTGATAATTATCGCTATCACCATAGGCAGAGATCATGCTTACTTTTATGTGGGGGTATTTGGTTTTGATCAACTGAAGC
Source organism: uncultured Rhodohalobacter sp. (assembly GCA_964404705.1). Lineage (GTDB taxonomy): Bacteria > Bacteroidota > Rhodothermia > Balneolales > Balneolaceae > SW132. The sequence continues at coordinate 5,170 of CAYOLE010000126.1, forward strand.
AGTTCGAGTCCTGACATACCGGGCATATTGATATCCGAGAAGACATACACAACATCAGGTGGATCTGTGTCTTTTAAGATATCAAGGGCTTCCCGGCCGGAAAATGCAAAAATCATTTCAATGTCACCGCTACGAATCTCTTTTCTGAACTTTTGCAGAAACAGCATTTCAACATCTTTTTCATCATCTACAATTAAAAACTTCATGATCAATCGTCTGATTTTGTTAGGGGTAATTTTATAATAAATTCTGTGAACTTATTTGGCTCGGAATCGATTTCCAGTGAGCCCTGATGCATTTTAATAATGTCATGCGTCATGGAAAGGCCGAGTCCTGTTCCGACACCGGATGGTTTGGTGGTAAAAAAGGGCTGAAATATTTTGTCGCGTATCTCTTCCGGTATTCCCGCACCATTATCTTTAATGGTAATCTTTACGTGGCTCTGATTGCAGTTCGTTGTTATGTGAATCAGGGGTTTGTGATCATTACGTTCTTTTGAAAACTCACTGGCTGCATACATGGCATTATTGATAATATTTAAAAATGCCCGGCTTATATCCTGCGGTATTAACTGCATAAGCGGAACCTGTTCATCATAATCAGTTTGTATATCAACATTAAAAGTGGAATCAGAGGCCCGCATGCCATGATAGGCCAGTTTCAAATATTCGTCTATAAGTGCATTCAGGTCGGTAGACACCGGTTCTCCGCTTTTACCCCGGCTATGCAGCAACATCGATTTTACGATGCTGTCTGCTCTTTTTCCGTGTTCATTAATTTTTTGCATATTAGCTTCAATATCATCGAAAATATCGGGTAATTCTGATTTTTGAACAGTGTAATCTGAATTAATTTTCGTTATTTCCTCACGTGCTTCTTCGATCAATTCTATAATTATCTCAGAAAAATTATTTACAAAATTCAACGGATTCTTAATCTCGTGAGCTATGCCCGCAGTAAGCTGGCCAATGGAGGCGAGCTTTTCTTTTTTTATAAGTTGTTCTTTTAGATTTTTCAGATCCGTAAAAGACTGCTGAAGCTTTTGCTTCAGCTTATCCGATTCTATTTCAAGATTCAAATTTCCTTCAAGCAGTTCATTCGATGAAATTGTTTCATATGCTCCCAAATGATCCGGCATTGATGTGTGATCGTGCAGTAAAAGCCATGAAGTATTCTCCTCATTCTGCCTTTTAAGACTTGTCCATATAGCTGACTGACGAAGCGTTAGCAACGTAATTTCTTTTCCCTCAAGCGTAAAAAAAATCTCAAATTCTTGCTCAATTAATGCACCGTCGTTCAGATCGGTGTAATTTCTGGATTTTAACTTAATATCCTTGTCATCCGGCAGAAGGGCTAATGCTTCTGTGTAGTAATTAATCACGTTTTCAAGGCCTTTTTCAAATTCATGAATAGCTGAACCAAAAACGGATGCTTCCGGGTGGATCAATCTTCTAAGCAAGGCCTCATCTTTATTCAGCATGCCTTCGAGAAGTTTATCGTGATTGGCGAGTATATGTTCTTTTTTAGACATAGGAGTAAATTAAAAGATCGGGAATCCGTTTGAGAGCCTGGATGCTTCTAACCTGGGATAATTTGAATGGAATGTATATAAAACACTCACAATTCCCTAAAACCTGTCTGATATGACCCCAGGAATTAATCTGCAACAAATTAGTTTTTATCGACCAGAGACATTTATAAATATGTCGCATTATGTTGATTTTACGTCTTATAGGCAATAGATAAATGAATGGTGCAATTCAATTAAGTGTAAAAGAACTCAGGCACAAGATGGCTTCTACCATTCTTAATACATGGAATTCCCTCCTAATCAGGTAGAGTTCTTTTTAATGCAATTGCTGTTATGTCATCAAAGAGTCTTGTTTTACCGGAGTGATTTATGCAGGTTGCCATCAGGGATTTAATGAAATCATCGGGAGGCATATTTTTTTTATTAGCATCGAGAAGCAATTCACGAAGACGTTCCTCCCCAAACATTTCATCGTTGATGTTGGTGGCATCCGTCACACCATCTGAAAAAACAAAGAGAAAATCGCCTTCATTTAAATCTACAAATCCTTCTTCGTACTCCACGCCATCCATCATTCCAAGAGGCAGTCCCCCGGCCTCAAGCCTTATATAACGATTATCACTGCGTATAAGAAATGGATGTTCATGGCCGGCGCTTGAATAATGAATGGTATGATTCGATGTATTTAAGATGGCGAGAAATAAAGTGGCAAACTTTTCGGAACTTGTGCTTTGATAAAGCTGGGTGTTTGCCAGCCTGAGTATCTCTCCGGGCTCAATGCTGTGATATGTCTGTCCCCGGAGTATAGCTTGCAGATTTGTCATCAGCAGCGAAGCGGGCAATCCTTTACCGCTGATATCACCAAGGGAAATCGCCCATCGATCCTCATCTATTCGAATATAGTCGAAATAATCGCCGCCCACTTCGCGGGCCGTCACATTTTTTCCGGCTATAGCATAACCATTAATCAGTGGAGGCGTGTCAGGCAGCATCTTTTTCTGAATAGAAGATGCCAGTTCCAGCTCTCTGCGCATAAGCAGATATTCCTGTTCCTCTTCATATAAACGGGCATTTTCCACAACCTGAGCAGATTGAGCTGAAATAATAGATAAAAGCCGTTGATCAGAATCAGTAAAGCCGGAATGAGTTTCCGAACGTTTATTGTAAACAGTGAGGATTCCTATCAGTTTTGAACGTGCCATGAGGGGTGCGCTAAGTACCGATTTGATGGTACTGTCCCACGCTACATTCCGGAAACGTGAATCGTTACCCGGCTTATTAATCATCAATGGTTTTTTATTTATTTGCATCCATCCAAGCAAATTTTGATTAAGGTGAAGAGGAGAGTGTTCGCTGGTCCTGATAATGCTTCGCACCAGGGTCTGTGTAGGATTGGCCTGATTTTCATCAATCAAGGTAATGTCTCCCTGCTCGGCATTTAATGCCCTTATTGACCTACTGATTATGGAACGCATAATTTTTTTGCTATCCAGGCTGCCACTGATTGCCAGGGCAAGATCATTAAGAACAGCCAATTCGTCAACAGCGCTACGGAGACGTTTGTTTTCCTCTTCGAGACGTTTAAGTTCCTTTTGCATGACTTCCGCTTAAGTTTTGCGAATATTACCTTTTTAAGGTGTCTTACCCATATTTTAAGATAAATGTAGTTTATTTAATACAGAGTTATTGATAAACATTTCGCAAATGGTTGGGTTATCAAAATTCAATAATGACTGGTTTTGCTGACTGATTGACTCACCTGATTTGTAGAATCTGAATGATAAGCTGTAGTTCACTCGGGTTATTCTACTTATCCGATTTAATAAATGATTCGTCTCTGTCGATGATTGAATTGCCATAAATTTGCGATCTATAAATTTCCCGATATTATTTTACAGATCCGGACTACATATTACTATAATATATGATGGGGTTTTTATTTCAGCCATTTCAATCATTTCTGGTATCGTTAATCTTTCTGCTGGGAGGGTGTGAAACGATTACTGAAACAGAAGATGATATAAAACCGGTTGATCCTGATCTTATTGAAAAATTTTCACTTGGAATAAATGATCCGTCAGGCCTCACCCTGGACATCAGCGGTGAATTTTTATGGACGGTAGGTGATAACCCGGGAGATTCTATCTATAAGATAAGTTTTACAGGCGAACAGCTGGGCGTTATCACCGGTTATGAGGGTGATGATATGGAGGGGATCACGATGAATCCCAATGACGGTACGTTATGGATTGTGGAAGAAAAACTGCGGCAAATGATCCAACTTACCACGGAGGGGGAAGTACTTCAGGTTGTTGATATGCCGGTGGAGATTATCAATACAAACGATGGCCCTGAGGGTATAGCATGGAATCCGGAAAATAATCACGTTTTTTTATTAAACGAGAAGAATCCCCATAGGTTCATTGAACTTGACAGCAATTTTGAAGTTGTCCGTTCCATACCGATTGATTTCGAGCCTCCTTTTGATTTACTGGATCTTTCGGGACTTTTTTATATACAGGAAACCGGTGAACTATGGATGCTAAGTGATGATTCAAAAAAAATAGTAGTAACCGATATTGAATTGAAACCACTGCGTGCGTATACATTGCCCTCTGATAAGTTAGAAGGCATCGCTGTGGATATGGCCAATAACCGCCTGTATCTTGTTAATGATCAAAAAAACAGTTTTTCCGTGTTTCACCTTCCGGATTAAACTGTAAGTCTTATAGTGAAAATTGTCTTGCCGGTCTGAGAATCAATCTCAAGAGCACCCCCATGCGCCTTGATAATATCGTTTGTAATACTCAGTCCCAGTCCTGTTCCCGCTGTACCTTTTTTTGTGGTAAAAAACGGCTGCAGAATTTTGTC
>CAYOLE010000127.1:0-9536 GCA_964404705.1 uncultured Rhodohalobacter sp.
TTTATTTTGATTGAATTGATGAAAAAGAACAGGTTATTGAGATCGGAGATGAATTAAAAATTTTTTCTCAGGTGACTTTGCAAACCTTTGAGTATGAAAAGCACTCAGTTAATCACACACCTGCCACACAAACTCCCAAAACGAAACCACCATCCCCGGATTCACTTCCTGATCCGGAAATCCTTTCTTTCTCCATTCAGCGATAATAAGTTTCACTTTCGGGTGAAGCTTTTTCCTGCCTCCGCCACCCCCTCCGGTTGTTGGACAATCTCTTGACGGCAGATTCAGGTTCACATCTCCACAGTTCACATTGAATAACACACAGATCTTTTTGTCCACTCCGCGCCAGGGAAAAGGAATTGGAAAAAGTCCTGCAGGAATATCGCAACAGAGACGAAAATCTCTAATCAACTACAGCAAAGATCGACTCTCAAAATCTAACCCATCGTTATCAAGTATATTCAGGTACCAGCAGTAGATAATGTTGTCCCCGAGCAAAAAACAGGTAAAATAATAAAAATAAAAAAGCCTTTGATCAGCTTGTAACTTATTGCTAATCAAAGGCTTTTCAATGGTACACCCGACAGGATTCGAACCTGTAACCGCCTGATTCGTAGTCAGGTACTCTATCCAGTTGAGCTACGGGTGCAAGATAGTCGTGAGATTTGAGTCCTGAGTCTTGAGGTTTTTTCTCACTACTCATGACTCAGGACTCAAGATTCAAGACTAAAAAATGTACGCCCGGAAGTAAGCAGTTGTTTTTCACTCTTTATCAAAAATACCTTTGAATGCACCGAGCGTTATTTTTTCAAGACTTAAAAAATACTGCAATAGGCAGGTAAATGCAATGTTTCTTAGGCAGATTTTCCTCTCATAAGACCGGGATCCGGATAAAAAATTAAACGCCTGCCTCTTTAATTACAGCCAGGGTTTTTTGTAAACCTTCCTGAGCCACTTCAAGCAGATTGCGTTCGTGATACCCGGGGTTATACAGCTCCAGGGAAACGCAGCCTGTAAATCCTGTTTCGTAGAGGTCTTTCAGAATATCGGGAAGAGGCAAAATTCCGTCTCCCGGAAATACACGGTCTTCATCTACGAGGTCGGCCGGCGGCTTGGTATCGGGTGCATCGGCAAACTGGAAAATGGCGATGGCATCGCCTTTCATGAGTTTCAGTCCTTCAAAGCCTCCTTCACTGATGTACATGTGAAATGTGTCGGGGATAATCAGCGCATCGGGATGGTTAGCATCCAGCGCCACCGCCATCGCCTGACCCATGGTTTTCAGCGGAAAAAACTTCACAAATACCAGGGCCGGATCAATCCCAAACTCCTCTTGTCCGATTTCAATAACCTGTCGGTATCGTTTTGCAATTTGTTGTACTTCGTATCCGTCGCCAACGGTATTCGGAATGGTTTGAATATGTTCGGATCCAATGGCTTTTGCCATACGCATTCTGTTTCGCGTACCTTCCAGGGACTCCTCAAAATCTGTGTCGGCAGGGGGCAGGGCATTCCACAGGCCAATCACACTCGGCACAAACAGACCCAGCTCTTTGATCCGTGCCCCGAGCTCTTCGAGATCGCCACCCGCTTCTTCGTAATCGGCCAGCTCACCATCCCACGGTTCAATGGCATCGTAACCCGCTTCTGCTGCGATGTTAACTTTTTCTTCGAGTGAGGCCGGTCGTATGGTTGCCGTATCCAGGCAAATCGGCCAGGGGCTTGCACCGTCCTGCCATCGCTTACCCTGGGCTTTTTTTCCGGGTTGACCTGAATGTGTAAAGGGGAAAACTGAACCGGTAATTCCAGCTGATCCTAATGCGAGAAATTTTTTTCGGTCCATAATATATCACTTGTAGCTGTGTGTTTAGAATAGCTATTAATATAAAGAAACTGATATAGATTACCCCATCCGGTATTTGAAATCATTCTTCTATAATCAACTTTATTATGTAGGCTGACACATCAGGGGCTGTAAAGAACTCAACATTTGTTGAAGCCGGGAAGGTGCTGGCTCTAAGAGCAGCTATTCAATCTTCCGGAGGAATCTTTTCTGAGCTTCTGCTTCAAGGTTGTCGTTTATGAAAATTAACCGTGAGGTTCCAAATGGATCCAATCCCTGGGGGAGGACGAGAACTTTTTCATCCTGCCAAAAGGTTTCGATCAGCTTTTTTAGTTTTCCGTTTCTGACAGATTCATAAGAAATCCGAACCCCGGTATGGAGATCAATCTGCCTGATTTCAAAATTGCCCTGCACATGGTTTTCAATTTGCTCTCTGCGGCGAAGGATGTGTGCAATGGGCGCTGCCGCTGTAAGCCTGGGATTCACTTCGATCACTTTTCCATCAATTATATCCAGGCAGAAGAGACCAAACAAGTAATTTTTCCCGTTGATGGCCATTTGTTCATATATTGAATACACATTTTCCATCTGTTCCTCTTCGATGGCGGGCGTCCATCTGCCGCCGGTAAATTTTCCGGCGTTGTTGATATTCTGCTGATGGATTTCAAATATTTCGAATCCTCCTTTGCCATCAAATCCCGCCGAAACGCCATAAGGCTGACCCGGCAGAAATTCCTGGATCTGAAACCGCTCTGGCAACTTGTTATCAAGCAATAGTGTCTTTATATGCCGGGCTATTTGTTCTATTCTTGCGCCGCTTCTATTATTTCCGGGGAAGAGACTAATCCCGGCGGCTCCACCGGCTGGTTTGAACATATAACGTCCGGATTCAGGAATTTCTCGCAACCGGCTATCAAAATCTACTGCCCCATTGAACGGATAAGTAGTTGCACATTGAATATTTTGTTTCTGAAGTAACTCCATTGCGTGGTTCTTATCCATCATCAGGGATGCAGTCTGAAACCAGGCAGCCATTTCATTATTCATTTTTTCATGAAAAAAAGAAAGATCCTCAAGTCTGCAGTCCGGCACAAATGCCAGGAAAGATTCTCCGGTATCCTGACAATAGGAAACGGCTGCATCCTGCAGGCTTCCTGTTCTCCATATGAAATGACCTGGCAACAAAGATTTCTGATCAGCCTGATGATCGGAAACAATGATGATCCGGCTTTCTGTCGAAGCCAGACGGATGCCCGTAAGTGAATTCCAGATATCATAATTAACACCGATCGCACTTCTGATCATCTCCGGTATATTACCCTCACAAACAGGTGAGCGTACCACCAGGATATCATTTGGCCTGGTATACAGATGCCCCTGAAACCCGCTGTCAAGAGTTGAGCTGTCCTTTCCCCAGAAGTTTTGAATCAAAGATTGGTCCCGGAAGACGGCAGATGTGGAAACGGCAATAATCCTGTCTGCTCCCGGATCACCCACCAGCACCCCCAAATGGTTAACACCCGTCTCTGATTTGTTTTCAGTGACCGGCACTACTGGCAGGAAGGCTGTTTGAGGTGTATTCATCAGTTACGAAAGATTGGCGTTTAAGCGTCAGCTGTCAGATTTCCATTAACAACGGGTAAGCTGAAATTTCTATCCCCCAATCCCTACAGATCCGGTTCTTCTGAGGGCGGTTTGATATACGCAGCATCGACCACATCCAGTTTTCTAAGTTTATCGGCAGCTTCTTCCAGCAACTCCTTCTCTTCCAGGTAGATAAAATAGGTGTTTGCTAAAGTGGATGAAGCACGGTTGTCCTTTCCGTTTTCTTTTTTCACCAGCATGGGAACTACTTTGGCTTGATAACCACTCAGCAGATTATTGAGAGAATCTGCCGAAGCACCTGTTGTCGATATAAAAGATCCTGAACTGAATGTAATACCTGATTCAGCCTTTAAAATCATGACGAGCTGGTCGCCATTGTCTGTATTATCTGTATTTTGCATAGATTGTACTGAGGCCATGATTTCATGAGAATTAAAAGGTGCAGTAAAAAAAGTAAAACTCCATCCTGACAACAAGACTAATGCTGCCAGGATGGGCATGTTTTTATGCGTAATAATAGATTTCATATTTTATCTGCCTGCTTCATTCGCTCAGTTACTAACGAAATTTTCAGGAGATAATTGGCAGAGGATAATCACTCTCCATTTTCCACCCATCAGCGGGATTAATGCGTACGTACTCGCTGCCTTTGAAAAAGTAGATTTTTTGACTTTTGCCGTTCCACAGTCCGGCATCTATCCCTGCTGTAAATGCAGAGTCAAGCTCCTTCCAGTTTCCTTGAATCGGATTTGGATACCCCGGATCCACATTCCAATTGTTGGCAGGATCTACCCGGATGTACTGGTTATCTTTGAAGAAATAGATTTTCTGATTTGTACCGCTCCAAATGGCTCCGTCGACTCCTGAACTGAAGTTGGACGGGAATCCCGGCCAGCTCGGTGTGATGGTTTTGGGATAACCCGGATCTATCTGCCAGCCGTTGTTAGGATCAACCCTTATGAACTTGTCCCCTTTAAAGAAATAAATCTTTTGATTGGGCTCGCTCCAAAGAGCCGCATCCACTCCGCTTGCAAACTGCGAAGGAAATCCCGGCCAGCTCGGTGTGATCGGTTTAGGATAACCCGGATCCATTTCCCAGTTGTTATTTGGATCCACCCTTATGAACTGATCTCCTTTAAAAAAGTAAACCTTTTGATTGGTCTGGCTCCACAACGACGCATCCAAATCTTGCCCGAAAGAGGCCGGGAAACCGGGCCAGTTTGACGCGATGCCCAAAGATTGATATGCTTGTTTAATATCGGGACGGTTTCCGATACGCTGCCTGGCAATAATTTTCGGATAACCGGGATCAACATTCCAGTTGTTATTGGGATCTGTCCGGATATAATTTTCACCTTGAAAGAAGTATATTTTGTTGTTGGTTCCACTCCATAAGGCGGCATCCAAACCATTATTGGCAAAATCAGAGGGAAAACCCGGCCAGTTTCCTGTAATAGGTTTGGGATATCCCGAATCCACATTCCAGCTGTTGTTGGGGTCTACCCGGATATATTCGCTGTCTTTAAAGAAGTAGATCTTTTGATTTGTATCGCTCCACAGCACAGAATCTACTCCCTGGGTAAAATCATCCGGAAACCCCGGCCAGTTTCCTTCGATGGATTTCGGATAACCTGAATCAACCTCCCAACCGTTGTTGGGATCAACCCGTATATACTCGCTGCCTTTAAAGAAATATACCTTTTGATTGGTCTCGCTCCATAACGCTGCATCTACTCCATTGGCAAAATCAGAGGGAAAACCCGGCCAGTTTCCATTGATCGGTTTGGGATAGGCAGGATCCACATTCCAGTTCTTAGACGGATCAACCCGCACATACTGGCTTCCCCTGAAAAAATAAATCCGGTTGCTTTTGCCATTCCACAGTGCTGCATCAAATCCTCTGCCAAAGGTTGCATTAATGCCGCGCCAGTTGGAGAGCTCATCCTGTTCGGGGCTGCCGCTGAATCTCAATTGGGGTGATCCGGTGCTTCTCAAAATATTTTGCGCCGAAGCCGGGTTCAAAATTGGTTTTCCCCTGGCTTTCAGTCTCGCCTGAATGCATGCCAGTGCGCCCGTTACCACCGGAGATGCACTCGATGTCCCATTGAATCCGCTTGTGTACCAGATATCTTCCGATTTCAGAAACAGGATTTTCTGATCGGGTTTATTCCATAATGCCGAAGCGACTCCATTTCTGAAGGTTTCGGGAAAACCAGGCCAGTTGCCTGCTATGGGCTTCGGATAACCTGAATCCATATTCCAGCTGTTAGCCGGATCTATACGGATATACTGGCTGTCTTTAAAGAAGTAAATTTTTTTATTGGTATCGCTCCATAGAGCTGCGTTTATCCCGTTGGCAAAATTGCCGGGTACCCCGGGCCAGTTGCCTGTTATGGGTTTCGGATAACCTGAATCTACCTTCCAGCCATTTGCCGGATCCACCCGGATATACTGGCTTTCTTTGAAGAAGTAGATTTTGTTGTTAGTATCACTCCACAGGGCGGCATCTACACCATTGGCAAAATCATCCGGAAACCCCGGCCAGTTGTCTTCGATGGGTTTGGGATAGTCAGCATCCATATTCCAGTTATTGCCCGGATCAAACCTGTAATATTCATCTCCTTTAAAAATATAGACTTTTTGGTTGGGTTCACTCCATAAGGCGGCATTTGCACCATTCCCCACACCGTTTGGAAAACCGGGTCCACTGCTGGCGAGTGATTTTGGGTAGTTCTCTTCAACATGCCATCCGTTGTTCGGATCCACACTGACAAACTTATCGCCCTGCAGACTTCCATAACCGGCCGTAGTTACGTTGTGCCCCCATCCCTGGGCATCCACTCTCCTCCCCCAATTCGAAAAACTCAGGATCGTACGGTCACTTCCGGAGGAAGGTGAGGCGCCGGCGCCTACAATTACTGCACCGGATTGTGGATTATTCGGATTAAACGGGTTTTCCCAGGATGAAGGAAAACCGTTCTGAGGTGTATTATAGAAATCCGCATCGAAATCTTCCGAACCGTTTCCGGCTGCTTCGACCACGATAATCCCTTTGGATGTGGCGTAGACAATGGCTGCAAAGTCATCGGGCCACCACTCGATGGCAATATAGTCATCGGCAGGACCTTTCCGGTGCACTTCCAGGAGCAATATATCTCCGGCATTCAATTCATCGGCCGCATCAATGATAGTCTGAGACGTGGATGACCCATGATAGGAAATGGCTCTGAGGTTTGCACCCGGCGAGATGCCCGTAATTCCAAAACTGTTTTCATCCCCGCCTATGACTCCCAGTACGGCCGTTCCGTGATTCCTGGAGCCTGCCCGGTTCGACCCGGAAATCAGTCCGTCGAAATTGCTGCGGATATCTTCGTGTGTCAGGTTAAAACCTCTCTCCATATCAATCACACGAACCCCGTTTCCTTTTCCGCCCACCATATTCCAGGCAAAACGAGCATCCACGCCACCGGGAGCTGCATCGAGATATCCCTGGTTGGAGGTAAAGTCGGATGTCTGCCAATCGGCAGGATTTGCAGGTTCCTCGGCTGGTGGTTTATAATAGGCGGCTTCAACGGATGGATCTTTCAGAAGTTCAAGCCTGAGTTTTTCCGGATCCTTCCTGCTGATAACAGAAAAAAAAGATCCTGGATTTACTTTTGATCGTTTCAGCGAAGCCATGATTTCTTTCGGCATTTTTTCTATTCGCTGTTTTCTGTCAAAAATGGGATTGATATCCGATTCGAATCGCTTGAACAGCTTGTTAATTGGCGCCACTTTCGCCCTTTTCGTGGATGTAACTTCTTTTTTCTTCGATGCTTTTATACCTGCACCTTCTTTAAATATTACGACAAGTTCACCTGATTCCAGCGGCTGGAACTTTCCTCTTTTGGTTTGATCTTTTGTTGGCATGATCCCTGAATTTGATTGACTTTTCCGTTTCCCCTTATTCCGAAAATGCCACCTGCTTGCTTTATCTCCCGCCTTTTAAGAAACCATCACTTATATAACAAGTTTTGACTGTTTCGTGAATTTTTTGATCTGTTTTATATAAAAGTGAGCACGGTCATCTCTCTAAATCTCAGGCGGTAAGCGTTCTTTGGCATCCGGAATTTGTTTTAATTGTACATAATATATAATTGGGAAAAAATCAACATAAAACAGAGGAGTGACGTATTATTTTTTAGGGTGACCTCCCGGCTCTTGATCATATCCATTCCCTGATCTACAACTTACTTCTGTCTGTTAAATGAAAAGGACGGTTCTTTATAAAATTCCGTGACGCTGCTGCAATTCGGTGATCTTCTCCAGGCAGGATTGAGCCGTATTTTGCTCGGCAGCCAGCCGTTTAATCAGATCAGATTTGGTAAGGGTAATGCAGGTTTATTAACATGGAAAAGGAGACGCAAAACCAATGTTATTAACTGCTTTGCTGGCATTTTTTTAGCCCAAAAATCCCCGTTGCTCTTAGTTCTTCCATGTCTCTTACAGAGCCATAGAATATTACTCCTTTTCCACTTTTACCATAAATTGAATTTCCTAAACTTGAGCCGATTAATGTGCCATCTTTAATTTTACCATATCCATCTGCTACATATATATCATTCGTTTGTAAAACATCAATAAGTCAGGTATTAATGCCTCCCAGACCAGATTGCCCTTCCACTTCAGATCTCTCAAAGAAAAATCCAGTTGGCAAGTTATTAAGGATCGACTATTTAAATTATCACGGACTGGAAAATATGGGGTTCCGTAAATTTCAATCAATCTTTACTATGTAATCCGTTACTTCCAGTAAATTGTCATTATATTTACAATCATACTATTTTGGATTTTGACATAGAATAACCATCCTATTTGTGATAAGTAAACGTTCGATTCACTAGCATTTGAAGGTAAAAGCAGAACTCTTAAGATGGTATTATTTTAGGAGAGCTAAGACTTCAGTTTGAGCGCAATGAGGAGGCACGACGAAGGAAGTCGAAAACAAATGTATGGTTTTGCAAAGCCCTTTTTAGGTATGTTTAAAAAACGCGTTTTACGGTTAGATTTTAATTCAAAAGTGTGGATTTGGCATTAAATGGTTTAACAATTTTGTAATAAAAAAGGCCATGAAAATTGGAATTTAAAATGAAACGAATCGTATCTATTAAAGCCATCATTTATATTATTGTATTTATTCCATTTTCAGTGATTCTGGGTTGTCAGAATGAAACTCCTTCCCTGTTTGAACTGGTTCCTTCTGATCAGTCCGGTATTGATTTTGAAAACAGCCTGCCGGAAGGACCCGGAAGTAATATTCTTGAAACTGAATTTTTTTATAACGGTGGAGGAGTAGCTGTTGGTGATATCAACAACGACGGACTTCCCGATCTCTATTTTACTGCAAACCGCGGAGAGAATGCCCTCTACCTGAACCAGGGTGATTATCAGTTTGAAAATATAACAGAGTCTGCCGGCCTGGCTGATGAAGACGGCTGGTCTGCCGGAACAACGATGGCTGATATCAATGGGGATGGGAATCTGGATATTTATGTCTGCAAGGCCGGAAAAGTTGAAGAAGAAGACCGCAGAAATAAACTTTATATCAACAATGGCGACCTCACTTTTACCGAGAGCGCAGCTGAGTACAACCTGGATGATTCCGGGTACTGTACCCAGGCTAACTTTTTTGATTATGACCGCGATGGAGATTTAGATCTGTTTATTGTGAATTACTCCGTTAAACCGCTCTCGGGTTTTGATCTGACGACCATTCGGGAACAGGTTGATACTGAAGCCGGTGATAAACTCTACAGAAATGACAATGGGGGTTTTACGGATGTTTCGTCCGAAGCGGGAATAGAACAAAATCCTATTGGATTCGGATTAAGTGCTACTGTATCTGATGTTAACAAAGACGGCTGGCCGGATATTTTTGTCACCAACGATTTTATCGAGAAAGACTATCTCTATGTAAACCAGGGGGACGGGACTTTCAGCGAACAAATACAATCCAGAACTCAGCTCACCTCCTATTTCTCAATGGGTTCCGATATTGCAGATATTAATAATGACGGATGGGCTGATATATTTGTACTGGATATGCTTC
>CAYOLE010000128.1:0-6435 GCA_964404705.1 uncultured Rhodohalobacter sp.
AAAGCAGTTCGCTTCGCCCCACTGCAAATATTTGTACCCACCAATCAAAATGTAGCACTCTTCAAGCCCCGTATCACGAATGGATAGCGGAACAACATTGGTGCCGTGGTAATCGTCGATCATAAGCGGAACATCTGCTTTTTTACAAGCCGCGGCAATTTCAGAAAGTTTCGTATTGATTTCGGCTGTTTCGAAATAAACACGGGAGATCATTACGGCTGCCGTCTGGCTATCCAGTTCATTTTTGATTTCTTCCAGCAACATCTCGTCGCTTTGGTGAGAAATTTCAACAATATTGAGGCCCTCTTCAATAAGCCGTTTTAATTGTCGGCGCATGGAATGGAACTCACCGGAAGTGGTGATGATTTTTGGTTTGTTTTTCAGATCCAGGGAAGATAGCCATGAAACGAGCAAAACGTGTGTGTTCTGCTCACGACAATAACGACCCTCAGGATCATCATAATAGTCTCTGAGATAATTTCGCAGTATTTCCGTCTTCTCAAAACCGGTATCCCATTTTGTATCCACCCGTTCAGCGACAATCCGCATATAATCCTGGATTCCCGCAAACGCAACATCAGGCCACGCCTGGTGCGAGTGACCGGTAAACAGCAGACGGTTGGCTACATTAAAATGAGAGTAATGTGGCTGAAGGGCTGTGGCTAACTTGTCGAAATCCTGCATTTATAAATAGTAGTTGAAGAAAAAAATTGCTGGTTGATTATACGAATTTCAACACCAAATGATGGCAATAAATCCCCGAGTTGTTTTAAAAAAGAGGATGCATTCTGCCTGATACTTCGCACAAGTTACCCAAACTCCCCGTTATTGAGTCGTTCAATTAACCGTTTTTCATTTACCCGTTTAAGGTGCGACAGCTTTTCTGGATCCATAGAGGCTACCGTCATTTCCCGTTTTCCCAGTGCCCCTGGAGCATGGGCAATTTTCCAGCCGCCGGCGGCCATTTCTGCACGGGCGGATGTTGCCGCACTGTATGTCGAGAGCATCGTATTATCACTGCTCCATCCGGCCAGCTTTGCAAACAGATCAGCTGTCCACCCGGCGGGGTTTGAATCGGGCGAGAAAGGATCGTGCATAATATAATCAAATGCCAGATTGCCGGGGTTGGTCAGCTCATCAAAAAATCCCACAAAAAGATTAAGCGTGATTTTTGATGAGATTTGATATTTGTTCCATCCCGGAGTTAGTTTTGAAAATATATCGTGAAGAAGAGTGTGATAGTTCAGGTACCCGAGCTGGTCACCAAAATCAATCTCATCCACAATATCTGCCAAAAGGGGATAGGCTTCAACAGAAGTAAATGTAACATCGATTTCTGTCGCTGATTTTTTGAGGTAATCCATCAGAAGAACCAAATTCATTCCGCTGCCAAAACCAATTTCCAGGATGTTCAGCCTGTCGGTTTTTGGCGATAAAATGCGGTCATTTAGACTGGTGGCTTCAAAATAGACGTACCTGCTCTCCGATACAGCACCCCCTAAACTGTGGTAGGGCTGATCGAACTGTGCGGAAATAAAGGTGGTGGAGCCATCCCCGGTTTTTTTAATTTGGTTGACCAAAATTGGATTATATTTAAAATTATTCAGCGTGAACAGCTTCCGCTTTCTGATTCTCCGTCATTTTGAATATCTCAATAATATTATCCCGTGTAAGCGGTCCGGCAGCTGAGAGTTTATTGTCTCCGCCGCCGTATGTTTCGATGGCGTAATCAGCTACTGAGCCGTATGAGTCTTCGGATATCCCCACGTCAGACAAACGTTCATAAAGATGATTCTGCTTCAGCCAGCCTTCAAATTTCTCAATAAATGCAAGCGCATTTTGTTTTTGATCCTGGTGTGATATTCCAAATAGCCGTTTTGCGAGCAGTGCCATGCGATCGATAACCCTTTCGTTCTCAAGCAACCATCTGAAATAAGCAGGGTAGATTACAGCGAGTCCGCGGCCATGGGCAAGATCCGGATTTTGCCCGCTGAGCGCGTGCTCTAAATTATGCATGATAAAGGCTGATTTATCACGGCCCGCAATCTGGATTCCATTCAGTGCCAGCGTAGAGGCCCACATCATCTGGCCACGCAGATGTTCATTTCCAGGGTCAAGCTCCAGTTTTGGAAGTGTATCGAGTACAGTCTCCATCACACCCTCACTGTAACGATCGGCCAGGTCTGAATCGTTGCCTCCCAACAGGTAGTTTTCGAACACGTGGCTCAGAATGTCGGATGCCCCATTGCGGGTTGTTGTTTTGGGAATAGAGGTGTGAAACGCAGGGTTCAGCCACGATGCTGCCGGTTTCATAAATGGATAATTGATTGGAGATTTTCCTTTCACTGCAGGTTTGGAGATGACGGCACTGGCGCTAACTTCTGATGCGGTTGCGGCCGTTGTTGGGATACATGCTATTGGAATAGCGCCTTTTATTTGCCGGTGTTTGGTACCACCCTTTGTATACGGCCAGATATCATCCAGGTCATCATGAATCATTCCGGCTATGGCTTTGGATGCATCCATCACTGAACCTCCGCCAAGTGCAAGTACAAAATCCACTTTCTCATTTTTACCGATTGATGCGGCTTTGTTAATAGTTTCTGAGTGTGGATTGGGTTCGATACCCTCAAAAAGAACAGACTGGATTTGATTTTTCTTTAAATGTTTTTCAACCTGTTTCAGATATCCCGTTTTTCTTACACTTCCGCCGCCAATAACAAGCAGAGCTTTACTGCCGTAAGCAGGTAGGTGTTTAAAAAAGGCGTCTGTTTTTTCTTTGCCAAAAAATAACCGCGTTGGAATATGGAGTTCAAAGGGGTTCATAAAATAGTATATTTAGTTATACCGGCTGCGTTATCCCCGTGTTTACAGAAAAATTAACGCATGTCGTATTAGTTTCTATTTGGTAAAACAAACACAAGCACATAAAAAGACGTTCTCTACATGTCCGATTTTAAAAAAGTGATACAGGAAAAAGCGAAGAATCATTTCGACTATATGGTGCAGACCCGGCGATACCTGCATAAAAATCCTGAAGTCAGTTTTAAGGAGTATGAAACAACAGACTATATTGTTCATGAACTGAAGAAGCTGGGGATTGAAACACACCGCCCGATGGAGACAGGATGTGTGGGCATAATTGATGGCGGGAAAAAATCGGACCGTGTGATTGCTCTCCGGGCGGATATTGATGCTCTTGCCATGGAAGAAGAGGGAGATGCCAAGAAGGACTTTACGTCGGAGAGGCATGGCGCGGCTCATTGCTGTGGACATGATGCGCATACGGCCAACCTGTTAGGGGCTGCCAATATTCTGACTGAGATGCAGGAGGAGATTGAAGGAAAAATCGTGCTCATATTCCAGCCGGCTGAGGAGTCTTTGCCCGGCGGCGGGCGTTTGCTTTGCGAAACAGGCTTTCTGCAGAATCTGGGAGTTCAGGAGATATACGGACTGCATACCAGCCCGATTCATGAACCGGGAACCATCGCCACAAAACCGGGACCACTGATGGCACGGCCGGACGAGTTTGAAATCACCCTTAAAGGGAAGGGCGGACATGCGGCATCTCCGCATCTGACCGTAGATCCGATTGTGCTGCTTGGCCAGGTGATCACTCAGTTTCAGACAATTGTGAGTCGCTCGGTGGATCCCGCGGATCCGGCGGTGGTGACAATAGGCCGGGTGAGGGCCGGATCAACCTACAACGTAATTCCAGCGAAAGCGGAACTTATCGGCACAGTCCGGACTTTTTCGGAGGAGAATGCATACCTGATACGCGACAGGATGGAGGCGATTTTGAAAGGAATTACATCGGCAGCAGGCGGCGGATATGAGTTTAATTTTAATGAAGGATATCCCGCCGTGGTGAATGACGGAAAGCTTGTAGAAAACCTCATCAAAACATCTGAAGCGTATCTTGGCAGAGATGCAGTGAAGGAAATGCCGAAACCGCTGATGGCAGGGGAGGACTTTGCGTTTTATCAGCAGCATTTTCCCGGCGCATTTTTCTTGTTGGGCAGCGGCAGTAAAGAGGCAGACTCGCAGTGGAGCTGGCATCATCCGCGATACAATGTAGATGAAAAATGCATGCTGACCGGTTCAGCGCTAATGGCGGGATTGGTTTTGGGGAAGGGATAGTGTTTGAGTTATTAGTTTTTAGTGATGAGTTGTAGATTGTAGATGCCTAAATACAGTTGACGTTTTTAGTTAACATGTACCATTATTTATGGTTGGAGGAAATTCTGAACAAGACAAATTTCAATACAAATAAGTAGATTATTATGGATAAACTAAAACGTTGCATAATTGATGAAATCCGTTGGGTTGAGGATAAAAAACTTCTTCTGAAACTATATAGTCTTACTTCAGAATATGATGTTATAAATGAGCCTGTAGAATTAACAGCACAGGAACATGAAGCACTGGACAGAGCTGAAAAAGACATTGAGGAAGGCAAACTTTTAAGCGAAGAGGAAGCCGAAGAAAAAATAAAAAAATGGCTTTGAGAGTAATTTAGACAGTCGTCGCACAAAATGACCGGGAAAAAATATTCAGGTATTGGAATGAGCGAACACAATCAAATGAAAATTCACGAAAACTGAATAAAGAAATAAATGATAAGGTTCATATTCTAAAAGCATTTCCCGAATCCGGATTGCAAACTGATCGGGAACAGATTAGATATCATATTATTGACGAACACTTTAAACTATTCTACAAGTTTAAACAAGATCAGATTACCATACTAAGATTCTGGGATGCACGTCAAGACCCGGAAAAGCTTCGCTATAATGACTAAAACAGCATTTCAAAATCCATCCGGCGATCTCTTCAATCTATCTAAAGAACAGATCGAAAACGGTCTCACCGCCTCCCGGAAAAGCAGCCGCAGGCGAATGATTCTGCCCATCCATCGAAAACAGGAGGCGGAGGTGCAGCGACTGATTAACTTTCTGCAGCCGGGAACCTATATTCGTCCTCATCATCATCCGCTGCCACATGCCACGGAATCAATCGTGGTTCTGAAGGGATCGATCCGCTTTTTTACCCTGGATGATGATGGCAGCGTGCTTACCGATCAGAAGCTTACATCCGCCCCGATTCCTTCTGTGATTGATATTGAATCACGGGTGTGGCATACGTTCCTGGTGCTTGAACCGGATACCATCATCTTTGAATGCAAGAAAGGACCGTATAGCGCGAATACAGACAAAATATTTGCAAAATGGGCTCCCGAAGAGGGAGATGAAGAAGCGAATCACTATATGGAGGAAATCGGCAAATGAGTCGGCCCCAAACGTATTCATACTGGGAAATCACCGAATGGCTGCAGCCGGTTGATCTGCTGATTGTGGGCGGTGGAATTGTGGGAGCATCCACAGCTCTGTTTTACAAAAAAAAATTTCCAGATCATGATGTACGGATTCTGGACAAGGGAATGATGCCTGAAGGAGCAAGCACACGCAACGCAGGGTTTGCCTGTATCGGGTCGGTTTCGGAACATCTGGCAGATATGGAATTTTCCGGCAAAGATGTAGTATATGGCCGAATTAAGCGGCGATGGAAGGGTCTGAATCTTCTCAAAGAAACAATGGGAGAGAAAGCCATCGGGTACGAACATACAGGCGGTCATGAGATTTTTACAGATGAGAAGATCTTTGAAAAGTGTCATGATCAGATATCAGCTATTAACCGACAGCTGGAGAAGCAAATTGGGTTGAGTCATGTTTACAGGGCCACTGAATACGAAGGGTATCAGGCAATATTTAACCGGGTGGAGGGAGCAATTAACAGCGGCAAGCTGATGAAAGTTTTGCATCAACGACTTTCAGAGGCGGGCGTCAGAACGGTATGGAACTGCGCTGTGAAATCTGTGAGAGGAACAACCGTGATATTAAAAAATGGCCAGAATCTGACAGCTTCTAAAGTTGTGCTCGCAACCAATGGTTTCACCAACAGATTGACAGGTCTGCCGGTACAGCCGGCGCGGGGTTATGTTTTTATCACACAACCAATCAACGACCTGAAATGGAGGGGTAGTTTTCACTTCAATCAAGGATACATTTACTTCAGAAATGTGAATAATCGGTTACTGCTTGGCGGGGGACGCGATATAGCGATTGATGAAGAGGAAACCGATCGCTTTGGTGTGAATCAAAAGATAAAAGAGCATCTCATTCAGTTTGCGACAGACACATTAAGGCTGCCGGCCGGCTGGAAAATCGAACAGGAGTGGAGCGGCATTATGGGGATGACCGAAAACAAGGAGCCGATCATTAAAGAGATCAGCCCAAACGTTTGGGCAGCGGTTGGACTCAGTGGTATGGGAATTGCCATCGGAATGGAAGTGGCGGGGGAGGTTGTGGAGCGTCTCAACCACGATAAAGAGTAGCATTATACCTGGCGTCTTGTCGGCGAAAGATCCTGAGGGTG
>CAYOLE010000128.1:6535-9507 GCA_964404705.1 uncultured Rhodohalobacter sp.
GAAGTCAGAAACAATGTGATCAAAATAATATCAGGTATAGAGGATTTTAATTTATTTTATTAGAAGGCTTGGCCCTGGTTATTACATATCTGTGAGGATATTGGGCAGATTATTATCATATTTTTTCTGAAGTGAATTAACTATTAATTCAAAATATTTATTGCTGTGAAATCAATTTCAGGGAGACAGATGAAAACATATGATCATATTATACTTGGTACAGGTCAGGCGGCAGGAACACTTTTAGGAAAACTTATACCTACCGGCGATTCAATTGCTGTTATTGAAGCAGGGAAGGTGGGGGGGAGTTGTATTAATTATGGGTGCACCCCAACCAAAACAATGGTTGCCAGTGCCAGGGCAATTCATATGGCCCGGCAGGGAGAAACGTATGGATTTAGCATAGGTAAATTTGAGGTCGATTATTCAAGAGTTCGGCAACGGATGAATACGGTCCGATATAACTCAATGGAAGGATTGGAAAAATGGATGGAGGATTCTGAGAATGTGTCACTGATAAGGGATTGGGGATCATTTTCCGGTCCAAAAACAGTTCAGGTGGGTGATGATGAGATAAAGGGAGAAAAAATCTACATCAACACCGGAGCACGTGCGGTTGCGCCGCCAATAAAAGGACTGGAATCTGTGCCCTGGATGGACAGCGCCCGCCTGCTTGATCTGGAAGAATTGCCTGATCATCTGATCATCATCGGCGGCGGATATATAGGAGTAGAGTTCAGTCAGATCTTTAGGCGGTTTGGCAGTAGGGTAACAATTATTCAAAGAGGGGAACAGCTGATGCCGCGGGAAGATTCGGATGTTGCCGAATCGATACAGAAGTTCCTGGGTGATGAGGGAGTTAATATCCTTTGCAACTCCAAAGCCGAGGAAGTTATGGGAAGTGAAGGAAAAATCGAATTGAAGTTGAATTCGGGCACGTTCATCAAAGGAACCCACTTACTGGTAGCCGCAGGACGACGTCCCAACAGCGACAAAATTAATCCGGAAGTGATTGGCTTAAAATTGGATAAGCGGGGTTATATTCAGGTTGATGATCACTGTCGTACTGGCGTTGACGATGTGTTTGCTCTGGGTGATGTGAATGGAGAAGGAGCTTTCACGCATACCTCAGTTAATGATGCGGAAATTGTGCTGGATTTTTTGAACGGAGGTGACCGTACTATTTCTCAGCGAGAAAGAATTTTTGCCCTGTTTACTGATCCGCCGTTAGGACGGGTGGGAATGAACGAAAAAGAAGCGGTTGAGTCAGGAAAGAAAGTGATGAAATCAACGATGCCGATGAGCGAGATCAGCCGGGCTAAAGAGATGGGTGAGACCAATGGATTTGCCAAACTGCTGGTTGATGCGGAAACCGATCTCATTCTCGGGGCATCTATCCTGGGGCCGGGTGGCGACGAGATCATCAACATGTTTGCAGCCATCATGCGCAGCAAAATTCCATGCCATGAATACCGAAAAGTAGTGCTGGTTCATCCTACGGTATCAGAACTGATGCCGTATGTGCTGGATGGATTGGAGCCAATTGATTCAAAGTAGTGGAAAGTGATATCATAGAAATTTTTTTAAAAATAGGTATTGCCGGACTTTGGGGTGTAGTAAAAGTGTAATGTTATCCTAACCAATTCTATTCCTATGATTAATCGGATAATTTCCATTTCTGTCATTTTTTGTGCAATTGTGCTGTTAACAGGCTGCGATTTTTTTAGTTCGGCGGAACATACAGATGAACCCAGCCGGGAATTACCTCGTGAATTGTCTGTTCAGGAGTTGATGATTTCTGAAGCTTCAAATGATTTTAGTTTTCGGCTTCTGCACAGACTGATGGAAAAAGAGGGAGATCAATCGTTTTTTGCCTCACCGCTTAGCATCTCCACTGCTTTTGCGATGGCCCTGAATGGAGCGGAAGGAGAAACCTATGAGCAGATGCGGGATTTTTTCGGTTATGCCGGAATGACCAACAACGAAATAAATCAGGCATACAAAGATCTGATCGCGCTGCTTACTACCCTCGATCCACAGGTGGTGATGAATATTGCCAACTCCATCTGGATCAGGGAAGGTTACCCGGTTCTGGATGATTTTCTGAACAGCAACAGCGAGTATTTCAATGCAGAGATTAGCGAACTCGATTTCAGTTCTCCCCAGGCGCCGGATATTATCAATGGTTGGATTGATGAAAAAACCAACGGATTGATTGAAGAAATGATAGAAGAAATTGACCCGCTTGTAGTGATGTACCTGATCAATGCCATCTATTTTAATGGCGACTGGACGATTCAGTTCGATTCCGAAGAGACCCGCGACGCTCCCTTTAACCTGGCCGACGGCTCCCAAACCGAAGTGCCCATGATGCAGGCCCGCCAAAATTTCCGTTATTATGAAGATTCAGAATGGACAGCTCTGGATATGTGGTACGGTAACGCTGGCTTTTCATTTACAGCCTTGATTCCCACCGGCAACAAAATGCTGGAAGAACAACTGCCTGAACTAACAGAAAGCAGGTTTTCATCCATCACAGGCCAGCTCGAACAGGATACGATCAATGTTTTTGTACCAAAATTTGAGCTTGACTATGAAATTGACGGCTTTCCCGAGATGCTCAAAGAAATGGAACTGACGCTGCCATTTGGTGAACCCGACACCGATTTTTCGAGAATAAACAAAGACAAATATCTCTACATTTCGGATGTAATGCACCGGGCAGTCATTAAACTTGACGAAGAAGGTAGCGAGGCGGCAGCTGTTACCGTAATCGAATTTTCAGAAACATCCGCAGGCGGAGACCAATCGTATAAAACCATTCGACTTGACCGTCCCTTTGTCTTTTTTATCCGCGAAAACAGTTCGAATACCATATTGTTTATGGGGGCTTTCAGCGGGATGGAATAATTTTCGTCAGGCCGCTCTAAAACCTCAGTCGATTATCTTTTATTTTAATTTATTCAGTATTT
>CAYOLE010000129.1:0-9337 GCA_964404705.1 uncultured Rhodohalobacter sp.
ACTCTGCACAATTCATGTCAAAATTGTGCTACTACTATTTTATATAAATAAATGGAAGTTAAAATTGCCGGGTTACCTTACTAAACCAGTAAATTCATCCGGCTTAATCAAGGTATTATCCATTAATTACTGAGACTATGTAGTACCATGTAGCTGATAAAATTAGCTTATCTACACTACATAGCTTTACATTTCTGATCTATAAATCAATTCTATTTCTATTTATACCTATGCATCAAAGTCAAATGGCAAATGATCTGTTTTATATTTTGCCAGAGCTTCTTCATTTATATCCACCCCTACCCCCGGAGCTTCAGATAGCGTTATGAACCCATCATCATCAATTTGATTTCCATCGTACTCAATGATTTCCTGGAACATTTCATCTTCATGAAAATATTCCTGCCATTCCAGGATCATGAAATTGGGAACAGACGCACAGACATGGCAGGAAGCCATTGCACCCAGATAGGAGCTTACCATATGTGGAGCAAATGGTATTTCATATATATTTGCCAAGTTGGCGATTCGCTGAGATTCACCAAAATCACCGCTTTTTTGCAGATCGGGCATGATGATATCACAGGCACCGATTTCGAATATGCGGCGAAATTCATAAGCTGTATAGTGATGTTCTCCAACACATATTGGTGTAGACGTACTATCCGTGATAAGTTTCAATGCATCTTCATTTTCAGGAGGAACCACTTCTTCAAGCCACATCAGATCGTACGGTTCCATAAGTTTGGCCACTCTTTTTCCTGTTGTCATATCATATCGACCATGCAAATCTACACCTATATCTACTAAGGGTCCAACAGCTTCCCTGACGGCAGCAACTGTATCTTGCATGCGCTGACGCTCTCCGGGACTGGCCGTCCAGTTGTACTGATCATATTTGTGAGTATCATCACCATAATCGAGATCAATTTTAACTGCATTCGCCCCATACTCATTAACTGCTGTTGAAACATTGTCCGCAATATTCTCCGGGGTCGGATTTCTTATTGCATAACCAACGATATCAAAATATGTCCTGATTCTGTCTCGAAATTTACCGCCAAGCAACTGATACAATGGAACATCCAAGGCTTTCCCGCAAAGATCCCACAAGGCATTTACGACGGTTCCGGCAACTGATATATAAATTGCTGATTGCCCACCTCGAAATAGACCGGCTCTTCGAAGGTCTTCAAATATCCGGTGTGGATCCAAAGGATTTCTCCCTGTAATCATCCGGCCAAACCTGTGAGCCAAATGATATTGTTCAGGTACAGAATCAGCCCCTTCCGCCCATCCATGTATGCCTTGATTGGTATTTACCTTAACATATAAGTGATTTGCACCGCGGGTAAACCCAACTTGTATACCGGTAATCTCCAAATCAGAAGGACGGGAATATGGCTTGGTTTTACTTACGGCCGCTTCAAGTTCTTTACCTACTCCCGTAAGAGATGCTGCGGCAAAAACGCCTGCACCCATTGCACTCTTTGATAAAAATGAACGACGGGACAATTCTTTTTTCTTTTTTTCCATAGTTATTTATTAAAATTTAGTTGGGTTCTGTCTTTAAATATGTAATTACTTTTAGGGGATAAAATTACCAGGTTCGCTGTTCAAGAAGCTCCTGTATCTGCTCTCTTGGCACAGGCAATTCATCGATGTGGTCTTCGAGCCATTGGGAGAAATCTCTTTCAATCTCTTCTGTCCAGCGGGTATCGATCTGATCGGCCCCATAAACACCTTCCCGTATTCGCTGCTGCCCAAACATATCCCGAAGTCGTACAATCTCTGAAGTTGTAACTACACGTTCTGCTAAATGGGGTGGTATAAAAATCACGCCCCCATCCCGGCCCAAAACCACATCTCCCGGCACCACCATTACTTTTCCAATTCGGGTAGGAGCATTGATAGATACCAACGTTGTGTTTAAGGCACCATCTGGATTATTAAGATGATGGGAAGGATGATAACTTTTAAAATAAGAAGTGAACCCACCGATTTCTTTCAGGCCTGCCACATCCCGGAGCGCCCCATTATAAACAATGCCATTGCCAGAGTTCGTATAAATTGCAGTACCCACATTATCGCCGATAGTGGGTCCATCTATATGAGCGCCAAACTGATCGGCTACATATACATCTCCCTGTTGAAGCATATTTACCGGCCACGAATTCTGTGAACCGGTACGGCCAGCTTCTTCTTCGCCTACTCTTTGCACAATTCTCTGCACATCAGGCCGGCCGGGCATGAATGTGGCTGTTAATGCTCTGCCTACCAATACGCTATCAGGATTAATTGTTTCCCAGTCTTCAGCATACTGGTGATTGAAATTCTCATTTCTTAAAACCGCCCAGGCCTCTTCGAGAGTTACCAGCTTCATTCGTTCTAAAATTTCGTCTGGTACTTTAGGCCGGCCATCTTCGTAACGTTCACCTTCCCATTCAGCTGTTAACTCAATCAACGCTTCTTCAGAAAACTGAACTTCTTGAGCTATCATCGATACTGGAAGACATAGAAATAGTGAAAGTAATAAAAGGAAACAGTTTCTACCGGTTTTCATCATCTTAGATATAAGTTATAGGATTGATTCAATAAATTTCAAAGTCACAGATGTTATAAGAAAGGGATGGAACTTATGTTTTTTTACAAAGGATTATAAGTTCCGGCAATGTCTTTTTACAAAACCTGCCGGAATCTATAAAATCAGCTTCCATTTTCCACAAATCCCAATCAGTTTGGATTATAGGATTCTGTATCCCACCATACTCTTTCATCCAATAAATTACCACTCCAGCCCTGGTTATTAATTGCAGACTGAACATTTTCGCCATTTATCGAAATCTCACGTTCAAGATATTCTCTGCGCCTAATAAAATCTCCACTAATTTCCTGATCAGGATATGGATTAGGATCAAGCTGAGGATAATCGGTGCGTCTCCAATTTGAAAATACTTCACGAGGAGTTATAACGAATCCGGCAATCCAATACTGGTTATGAATATGTTCATATGGGTTTCCATCAAGATAGGACGCTCTCTGAGCTGATACATAGTCATCAATTTCAGATTCGGGAATGGCCATTTCGGGATGATGTTGTTCCATCTGTTCGAGGTGAGCCCGTACTCCCTCAGTAAAGTAATCCACTCCTGTTCCTGAAATCCAGTCCCTTTCTGCTGCTTCGGCCAATAACAGTTGTGTCTGTGCATAAGTGATCAGGAAATCCGGAGCTAACTGAGCTACCATTCGGTCTCTATCTACCTGTGAGTAAGCCCACATGGATTCAAGTCCTTCTGATTCGGCTTGATCGTGAATCGTTGTTTGATCATGACCAAGCGGCATTCCGATTTGGTCATCAGGATCGGTACTTCTGTTTAAACGGTCGTCCTGATCACCGCTACCATCTGCACCCACATATCTGACAGCAATTGAGCTCAGCCGGGGATCATTAGTTTCCTTCAAATGATCGACAAATACATCGGTCAAGTAAAAGTTATGTCTTTCACCTCCGTTGAAAGTTCCAGACAGAGAAAAATTATAATTATTATCGCGAACTATAATGGCGTTGTCTTCATTGGACTGAAACACTCCGCCGTTGTAGGCTTCCTGTACATACTGTTCTGCTGTATTCGGAGCCACTTCGCTGAGACGCATTCCATAACGAAGTAATAGCGAGTAACCAAAACGTTTCCACTTGGAAATATCACCACCATATAAAATATCGTTGTTTTCAATACGTCTATTCGGATCCAGAGCCTCAGTTGCCTCCAGTATATCCTGCAGGGCAGCCTCATAAATAGATTCCTGGCTATCATATGCAGGATTGAAAATTCCTTCATGATATCCCATTCCTGCCTCCGAATACGGAGTATCCCCTATTGTATCGGTTGCTAATAATCCTACAAAGGCTTTCCAAATTTTAGCTTTTTGATGAACATTATGATAGAAATCATCCCCTTCTGTATTTTCTATCACATCTACAGCGTGACTAATTATGGAATAGTCGTTATCAAAATAGTCAATAACCCAAGCCGTCTGGTTATCCTGATTAAAGTTACCTCCTGCTAAAGTCTGGCCATAAGGTGCAATTATCTGTTGCACAATAGCTGCATCATAAAGAAGATGACCGTAAATACCAGAATTCGGAGTCGCTTGAATCTGATTATTAAGAATCGTCATAGGTTCCAGTTCATTAACTGCTGTTTCATCAATGTTCATTGAATCAAACCCTGAATCGCAGCTGGTAAATAACACACTCATACTTAAGAGTCCCAGAACACTGCACACTGTCCTAAAAGAACTAATATTTAATTTCTTCATCATATTCGTGGATTTAATATTTTTAAATTTTGATCTAATTTTTCGTGTACTACCCTCAGAGTTCTAATTTCAGGTTAAATCCAAAATTTCTGGTCATGGGTAAAGCGGCTCCGGAAATACCAATGTTGTTATCTCCAGTAAAACTTACCTGTTCTGGATCATGTTGTTCGGTCCACTTCTTAAATACTAACAGGTGGTTACCTACTAAACTCAGTACAAGATTCTGCACGGGCATGAAATCAGATACAAGGCTGGTCAGGTTATAGTCTAATGTTACCTGACGAAGTTTCCAGAATCCGGCATTATATATCATGTGTTCCCGCAATGAGCCATAAGAGCCATATAAGGAATAAACATTAGCATCAACCGTATTTTCAGACCCATCTGGTGCAACCCCCTCTACTACAATTCGACCCGTATCTCTTCCGGGCAAGGTTCGAGGATCCAAGCCGTGACGATATAAATTGTGGCCCAATGCAGACAAGAGATTGTGACCGAGTTTGAAATCGATCAGAAACGAAAGCCCTAACTTATTGTAGCGAAAGGAATTATTAATACCTCCCACCCATTTAGGAATTGCTGTCCCGAAATTAATGGGTTCAGAAGTATTCATCGGTAATCCATTGTTCTGATTAATGATTTTACGGCCTTGATCATCTCTCAGATATCCGGTTACCCAAATCTCAGCCATTGGATTTCCTTCGACGTGACGAATTGAACCCCCTGCTGTTTGCCAGTCACCTCCACCTACGGGAAGCTCATCAATCTCATCACCCAGATTTATAACTTCAGATTGATTGTAAGAACCGTTTACACTGAAGTTCCATATGAAATTATTTGTTTGGACCGCAGCGGCACTAAACAGTAATTCAAAACCTCGGTTTTCACTTTCACCAATATTAATAGGACGCTGAGAAAAACCGGTTGCCGTAGAAATGGATTGGCTTAAAATTTGATCAAAACTTCGCTTGTTATAGTATGTTAAATCAAGATTTAATCTTTCTAAAAATTGAAGATTAAATCCAACTTCATACTCTTTAACTCGCATCGGTTTTAAACCAGAAACAGGAAGTGTTGTCCCTGATATGCCTCCTATAGTCCGCATTCCTCCGTCACGGCCTGGATAAAGGTTGGAAGCTGTGTTATAGGTTAACTGGCCTGCTGCAAAACCCACATCAGAATCGCTTCCAACTTCTGAATATGCCGCACGCAATGTACCTTGCGTAAACCAGCCTGGCAGTCCGTCAATTACATCACTAAAAACAAAACTGCTTGAAACAGAAGGATATAAAATACTTCGCTGATCCGGATCAAGAGTTGAAAACCAATCATTTCTGGCAGTAACAGTTAAATACAGATAATTGTTATAGTCAAGCGAAACCTCTCCAAATAAAGAATTTACCTGGCGCTCGGAATAACCGTAGGATGCACCAATTTGGCGGGCATTTTCCAGTGTATATAGATCTCTAACTATAAAATCATCGGCAGACTGGTCGTTCGAATCAGATCGCCGGTTCATAATATTACCTCCAACCGTTCCACTTAACGCTAATTGCTCATTTAGTTGCTGCTCAATTCCTATCAATAAATCGGCATTCACTTCGCGAAACCTGTACAGATTTTCGTTGTAGCTTCCGTTAAAAAATCCTTCGGGTGCCGGTCCGGCAAAAGCAAGCCCGGTAGGTTCGTTTATCTCGGTATGGCGGGTGAAATAATCCTGACCTATTCGTCCCTGCAGATATAACCAGTCACTTACATCATAACGCAATGCCACATTACCGTAAATCCGGTCTCGCTGAGAATCATTAATCCGTCTATCCGGATCCGTTGAGATATATGGATTGGTTCTGTGGGCAAAACGTGAATAGAAAATCTCATTTCCTTCTTCGTCGTAAGCATTTTCCCTAACTAAGTCCAGTGGAAGGGTATTCGACAAGGTATAGATTACGGTAGGAACATTCAGTACCTGATTATTCATAACTACAGGCATATTATTTTTCTCGTAACTGTAATTGATATTACCAGACACATTGAGATTATCCAGTACATTCTGCGTAAATCCTAAACTCAAATTATTTCTTTCAAAATTGGAGTTAGGTACAATACTTTCCTGGTTTAATTGTGAAACAGAAATATTGAGTCCGCCTGTCGATCCACCCGTTGATAAATTGATTGAATTATTTACGCTCATTGCATTACGCATAAAGTTATCAACATGGCTTGGCTGTACTTCATAAGGTACTTCCTGCCCGTCATACAAAATTTGAGTCATGCCGGGCTCAATTCTCTCGCCAAAACTCCATACACCACTTCCCGGGAAGGAAGAGGTAGGACGGTTGCCTCCTTCGCCCTGTCCATATTCAGTCTGGATATTACGATCATCATAGGGTGCTGCTATCTGAACGTTACTGTTGAATGTAACTCCAACGCCCCGGTTTCCGGCATGGCGCTTAGTAGTTATAATAACCGCACCATCTTTTGCTCTGGATCCATAAAGAGCAGCAGCAGCTCCGCCTTTTAACACAGTCATCGACTCTATGGCGTCTTGACTGATACTATTCAGTCCATCACCGCTGTCTATTTCACCGTCTGCACCAATGGCGGCATGATGGCCTTGATTGGAAATAGGCACTCCATCCACAACTATCAGTGGTGAATTATCGCCACCAAAACTCGATAGGCCCCGGATACGAACCCGGCTTGACCCACCTGCGCCCGATGCAACCGATTCTATATTCACACCGGCAACTTGTCCCTGCAGGGCATTCATAAAATTACCTGTTCTGTTTACAGCAAATTGATCCGATTCTACAGTAGAGGTCGAATAACCCACAGAACGGCTTTCGCGTGCAAGACCGAGCGCAGTAACTACTAACTCATCACCAGAAATGAACTGAGGATCTAACTGAACGTTAATCTCAGAGCGGCCATCAATTGCAATTTCCTGTTCTACATATCCTATATAAGAAAAGACGAGTGTCTCATCTAAAGAACGACCGGTAAGCTCATAGTATCCATCCATATCTGTTGTGGTACCCACGTTCTCGCCCTGTACAACAATATTTACACCAGGCAGTGGTTCACCGGATTGAGCATCAACCACCCGACCGATAACAGTTTCCTGGAATGCATCCATTTCAATATTGTTGTTTTTTTCCCTAAGAATAATCACATCCTTACTTGGAGGAAGCACCGGCTCAAGATTAGTCCCTTCAAGAAGCCTGTAAATAACTTCGTGAGTGGGAGCATTTCTCATGCCAAAACTAACTTTACGATTTGGAATAGCATCCGGATTGTACGAAAATCCAACATTTATTCTTTCGGCTAATATCTCCAGCGCTTCTTCGAGTGATACATTTGTGAATTGGATCGACATCAAATTATCGTCAGATTCGCGATAATCAGACAGTATCTGAACCAATAGGGAATCATCATCCAAATTGGACTCGCTTTGGCTTTTTGCTACATCAAACGCGGAAAAAAATACCAATAACCCTAAAAACAGAGCCGTACTTGATGTCAGAAACCGCTTCCATAAAAAGCATCGAATTGTAATTATTGTAGACATATGTTTAGAATTTATGTGACTATTATTATTCATTTGGCTGGTAATCTCAATTACTCCTTTTTTTTACTCATCTTTGTTTTTGATAGAATCTTCATGAGAGCTTTCTCCACATTACCTGATCCCCATCTTTCTCAAATCCTATATTAAGTGACAGTGCGATAACCGACAATGTTTTTCCCAATGATTCCTTGGAGAAATTAGCTGTTAAATGTAGATCCCTAATTCCTTCCTCTTTGAAACTGCACTTTACATTGTAAATGCGATTCAATTGAGTACATACCTGCTGAAGAGTTAACTCCTCAAAAACAAATCGTCCACTTTTCCAGGCCAGGTAGTTCTCTACAGCCAAGTCATCCACACTTATGGATTTTTCATTGATATCCATAAATCCGTACTGACCTTTGGAAAGTATAATCGAATGTTGTTGAGTTTTTTCTTGTGAAACATCATTAAATGAAACACTTCCATCCATTACAGCAACCTGCACATTATCTTCCCCAGAAAGAGAACGGACATTAAATGCTGTGCCAAGTACTTCTACACTTGACTGGTTAGCATGAATTATAAAGGGTTGTTCTGTATCATGCTCTACATCAAAATAAGCTTCACCTGAAAGGGTAACTTCCCTGGTGCCTTGCATGAATTCCGGGGATACTGAAATTTGGGAATTGCTGTTCATACGAACTACGGTTCCATCTCCCAGTGTAATCTCACGATGTTGTTCATCTTCTGTCTGAAATACCACCGGCTCTGGTTCAACTACCTGTTCCTCCACATACTGTTGATGGGTAACTGTAAACACAGAGGCTGTGAAAATCACCAAAACTGCTGCGACTGCCTTTACGGCATATCCCAGCCAGTCAGTTCGTTTAAAAGAAAGCACGCAACTCTGCTTCTGTATTTGATTCTGTATAGATTTGTAGAGCATCTCAGAATCAAGTTCAGGCACCTGTGAGTGCAGATTATGATTATTTAATAAGTCATAATCCTTGTCTATCCTTTTTTTCAGATAGTTTTTGCCATTTTGGGTTTCAAACCATTCCAGCACCCTGCGTGTTTGAGAGGGAGAGGTCTGATTTGCAAAGAATTTCTCGACACTATTTAAATCCATAGTTTTTCGATACGAATTTGATCACTTATACTGGTACTACACAATTGAAGAGTAAAAGTATTAGACAGGATTGAAATTTTTTCCAGGAAAGGCTGTAGGAGCGTGTGGACAGGCAAATAGTTTTTTTACGCTGAGTTAAAAATGCTTTGAAAATCCACTATATGAATTTTTAACAGCAGCACCAGCTTCATTCTATCGGCAAATATATTTACTCTTTATTTCACCAAATTTGTAACAAAGGGAGAGGCGAGACAGGATTTATCATACCTACAGAAAGGTATAAAAGCTGCATACAATGAGAGGACCTAAAAGCCCACCATTTTCTTTCAGATATGCCC
>CAYOLE010000130.1:0-9318 GCA_964404705.1 uncultured Rhodohalobacter sp.
TGGCTGATCTGCCAGCTTTGGATAGATGCACGAACTGCCAAGAAATATGACTTTCTCCACATCATTCTGATGCGATGCGTTGATCAGGTTGTTTTGTATCTGCAGATTATCATAAATAAATGGATACGGATATTGATCATTTGCCAATATACCTCCAACTCTTGCAGCAGCAATAATCACCACGTCCGGTTTTTCCGTTTCTATAAATTGAGATGTCTTCTGCTGGTTGGTCAGATCAAGTTGTGAACTGGTTTTGTATACGAGATTTGAGTAGCCCTCTGATTCCAGTTTCAGCTTAATCGCAGAGCCAACCATTCCACGGTGACCGGCAATATAGATTTTTTTTTGTTTCATTTTAACTATTCATTTAAAAAAAAGAGGTAAAAAATTAGATGTTTTATATGATGCAATATTCAACTTTTTATACTACAAGATTCAAAAATAAGGAAGAATAATAGGTTTATAAACTAAGAAACTAAACCTTCAACAAGATGACAGAAGATTGAACATTAAAAAGAAAGAAATAAATCAGCGGGGAAATTCCGGATCGCCGTCCTCTGTTAACGGTATCTTTCATACGATCAAAATTCTACACACGCAAAGCGGGTACACTCCTCATCTTCTATGCATCACAATATCCACTATTTCGCCCGGTGTAAACTGGATATCATCATCTTCAGCCAATGCAATTTGTACCGGAAGGCCGCTTTCGGAGAACGCTCCGGGCCTTTGAAGGTGATTATCGATCAAGGTGATATGGCCTCCAAGCTTTGAGATATGAGATATCACAAAATTCCGTCCTGGTTTCCGGGGCCTGATTTCCACCTGCATTCCCACCTCAGGCTGAATAGTAAATGGCTGCCTAAGATAGCCGATAATATAGGAGGGTTCCCTGGCTTCTATTTCAATGATGCTGGTTCCCGATTCTATAAACTCCCCTGATCTGTGATACACCTGGCTTACTACTCCACTCGCAGGTGATTGGAGCAGCCGGGGTTCCAGCTCTTTTTCCAAAGATTCAAGTCTTCTCTCCTGCATTTGTATGGATGCTGCAATCGGATCTCGTTCAGCATCGGTTCTATAATCTCCAAAATCACGAATTGATGATAGTGATTCCTCAATAGATTGTATCAATTCTTCCTTTTGTTCAACTCTTACCTGGCTGGTCTCCAGTTCCATTTGGGCGAGTTCATATTCTTGTTCCGAAATTAGGCCCTGTTCAAACAGTTGTTCTGATCGATTAAAATCAGCCTGCGATTGCCGGTTGGTAAGTCGTGCTTCGGCAAGCGAAATCCTCTGCTGCATCTGATCTACTATCAGGTTTTGTATATTCAGGCGATTTCTCTCCTCATTAATTACTGGATCTAAACTTTGTTTAATGACTTCTATTTCACTTAAGATGATGTCTATCTGGGCCTGTACTCGTTCAGGATCTGCGATCACAACCTCCCCTATGACCTCACCGGCCCTCACTTCATCAAAACGGTTGATGGAAAACCCGGACAGCAATCCCTGATCAGGACTTGATATAACAGATGTCTCTGCTACTACTTCACCAATCATTCCGGGCGATTTTATTCGTTCTTCCCAAAGAAAAAATACCACCCCTGAGATAGACAGAAACACAAGTAATGGAAGAAGTCGGACCCTTATTTCACGAAATCGCTGTTTCCACGGTATTCTGATTGGTTTAAATTCTTCCATGCTATACCTCGGATTCGTCTTCGGCTCTTAAACTGCTTACCTGCGAAACGCCTTCAAAAGTTTTTACCTCATCCAGGAGTTCGTCCACCCTGTCCGGATCTCTCAATCTCAGCCGATATGAAAGGTGAGCGGTTTCGACATCACCGCCCGAACTTTGTGATGCCAGCTTAAAATTGATAGAGTGCTTCTTTAAGAATTTTTCAAAGCGCTTGATATGAGCCAGGGGCTGATTCCAGTTCAGATTCAGAATCAGATCATAACGTTGCCTGGACCCGAAATTTGTATACCAGATATAGGTCAGCGCTATCGATACAATCCCCACACCCATAATTGCTGTCGTAAATTTTTGGGTACCGCAAGCCATCCCGATCACAATCAATGAAAGAATATAAACTGTATCGAGTGTGTCCCGTAAAATGTTTCGGAATCGTACAATGGCAAAAACAGCCAAAAGACTGAACGCAGTAACAAGGTTATTATCCAAAACCATCATCACCAATGCTACAGTGATCGGTATAATAATGAGCGAGCTCACAAATGTTCGCGAATAAGACAAGCCGGTATGAGTAAACATATAAACCCAGGCAATCAGCTGTCCACACAAAAAAGCAAGTAACAACCCCATTAATAAGGTTGATAAATCAGTAGGCAGCGGAGCCGTATCTCCAAAGTGTAACCAGTCGTTCATCTATAGTCTGTTTAATACTTAATATATCTTTTTTGCCAACCTTCTTGGTCCAATTTTTACAATTCCGTCCACATACTTTGCAGCGGAATCCTGCCGAAGGTGAAATCGTTCCGTAAGTTCTTGAAGCCACATTGGATATCGGCTTGTGAACTTAATTTCCATAATGACTTGATTTCCAAAAACATCTGTGGGCCGGTCAAGTTGCGTTTTAAGTGCAAAGCCAGATTCCCGCTGGGATTGGACATTTCTATCAAAAGTTACCCTCACTGCATTAGAATCTTCAAGTTCATAGGCTTCTCTTTGGTAAGAAACATGAATTTTCGGCCGCGCCTGTAACTGGTTCACAAGAAAGCAGAAATGTTCAAGAGCTTCAAGTTCTTTGGCAGTGGAATTTACCACGTGATCCATAACAGGCATTTGACCATTCAGCAGGTTTCTTACATAATTCCTGTGAACGCTTGCTCTTTTTTTGGTAATTACTTTATCAAAACGTCTTTTAATTTCAAAAAAAACCGGGTTGTTGTGACCATTTTCATAGTACCGGATCCGTAGTTTATATCGATTCCGATTTCCGTTTATGGTATCATGAAACGTCTTCATGGAAGGCGAATCAATGTAGAGGCTATGAACCGGATAAGAAAGATCGGATTGAGTAGCTCCAAACGGATCTATTGCCAGGTAGCGATTCACAAAGTGGCGAATTTCCACCGCCCTGTACTCACTTAACCGATATTTAATTTCAAATCTTTGTTCCTGCAGACGATTACTCAAACCTTAAAGCTCCCGAACTTAAAGCTATTATTGATACTTAAGTAAACATAATTATCAGAATAATAACGTTAACTTTATATAATTTTAACATCAGATTAACATTAAGAATTATAGTTCCTTCTGCAAGTAAAAAATTATGAATTGCTAAAAAGGCATGGTGAATTTAAAGCAAGCGGCGTGAAGCCAGATATCGGGAGGACCAGTATCTCTGATTGAGATTAGAAATCATCACCCCTGATGATACGGAGGCGTGCAAAAATTTTCCATTTTCCATTGCAATACCTACATGCAATAGATCACGCCCGGTACGAAAAAAAATCAAATCTCCGGGATTTATGTGCTTTCTTCGAACACCATTGCCCACCTGCAGCTGCTGCCGTGTAATCCTCGGCAATGTTTTTCCGAAATAATCTTTGAAAACATTCTGTGTAAATGACGAACAATCTACCCCTCCCAGTCCTGAGCCGCCTAAAATATAGGGTGTGCCCTTCCAGTCTTCATATGCACGGTTCAGCGCATCCAAAACAACCCTGTGATCGGCGGTCT
Source organism: uncultured Rhodohalobacter sp. (assembly GCA_964404705.1). GTDB lineage: Bacteria > Bacteroidota > Rhodothermia > Balneolales > Balneolaceae > SW132. Next base: position 3,710 of record CAYOLE010000130.1, read on the forward strand.
GTCGTTGCTGCTGCGACACATCCCGCGTAGCCACGCCACACGAGGATAGGAACATCATCACGATTAAAGAAGCCACTAATAGGATGTGGCCGGATTCGTTAGCCGCAAGAGTGAACATTTTTAGCTGTAGTTTGTATCTTGTTAATAAAACAATTGATAATATGATGAGATTACTGGTAAATATCGACCATGTTGCCACACTTCGTAATGCCCGGGGGGAAGGATTTCCTGATCCGGTGGAAGCCGCAACTGTATGCGAAAAAGCCGGCGCTGCGGGAATTGTGTTCCACTTGCGGGGAGATCGCCGGCATATCCGTGATGATGATGTCTACAGGCTAAAAAAAAGTGTGACCGGAATGCTCGATTTTGAGATGGCAGCATCCGACGAAATGATAGAAATCAGCCTTGAAACCAATCCGGAGTTAATAACACTGGTGCCTGAAGGCCGGGAAGAGTTAACCACCGAGGGCGGGTTAAATATGCACACGGTGTACGATGATTTCGAATCCCGGGTATTCCCTGCCTTTAGCAAAACCGATATAAAAATCTCTCTTTTTCTTGATCCCAACCCGAAAGATATAGAACTGGCACAAAAGCTCGGCACAGATGCCGTGGAACTTCACACAGGAACTTTTGCCAATGCAAAAAATAGTGAAGATCAATTGTATGAATTAAAACGCCTGGCAAGGGCTGCAGAATTGATTCATGAAGCGGGTATGACTGTAAATGCGGGTCACGGTCTTAATCTGAATAATCTTCCACTGTTGACTGAAAATGTACCCCATCTGGCAGACATCAGTATTGGCCACGCGCTAATCTCCAAATCTATTTTTTGGGGTCTGGACCGAACGGTAAGGGAGTATCTGAAGATTATAAATGAGTAAACGATATTACCAACAAATGTAGCCGGAAAAACTTTGATCACAGAAAATTTACATAAATCAGGCTATGCGGCTATCATTGGCAAACCCAATGCGGGTAAATCCACGCTGATGAACCGGATTCTTGGCAGCAAGATTTCCATCACCACACATAAAGCGCAAACCACCCGGCACCAGGTAGTGGGCATCTATTCCGATGATGATACACAGATTGTTTTCCTTGATACCCCCGGCGTAATCTCCCCCAAATATGAGTTACAAAAAGCGATGATGAAAACTGTAGAACGCGCCCGCACCGATGCCGATGTAATTCTGTTTATTTTTGATCCCACCGATACTCATCCCACAGACGAGGTTATTGAACTTCTGCGGTCGATCAACAAACCAATTTTACTGGTTGTAAACAAAATTGATGCAATCGATCAGGGAAAAGCCGAAAAAAAAGTATCTCAGCTTAAGGATAAACTGAAATTTAAATCCATTCACTATGTATCGGCTATCCAGGGAACAGGTGTTGAGGAGCTGATGAAATCTATCCGGTCAATTCTTATGCCTGGCCCGCCCTACTATCCAAAAGAGGATCTCAGTGAACATCCTGTCCGATTTTTTGTATCAGAACTGATTCGTGAACAGGTGTACCTTCAATTTCAGGAAGAAATTCCCTATTCCTGCACAGTTGAGGTGATATCATATGATGCCGATGTGGATATCGACAGAATCAGCGCCGAAATTATCGTGAATCGAAAATCTCAGAAAGGAATGCTGATCGGTAAAGGCGGAACTGCCATCAAAAATTTGGGAATCAAATCGAGAGAGTCCATTGAGAAGTTTATCGGTAAAAAGGTTTTTCTGGATCTGCATGTAAAGGTACGCGAAAAGTGGCGCGAAAAAGAAAACTGGGTCAGAAATCTCGGATACTGAAACAATCCGTTGCTGATAACGCAGCGTTTTTTTAGAACTTTCTTAAAATCCGGTTTGCGGGCAGAGTTTCTCTTTCCTGTGTGTTTAACTATCTTAAGAGAAAATCAGAAGACGTATTCAGGAGAATTGTGAGGAGAATCAGCTCTTTTTTCAGAGAAGTATGGACATTATTAAAAATAAGTCTCAGCAGCTGGTGGTCGCGTGATCCATTCAGGAGCAGTACCGTAATTTCCTACTACACAATTTTTTCTCTGCCGGGTCTGGGACTGATCGTCATCAATCTGGCGGGATATTTTTATGGTACCGAAGCGATGACGAATCAGATTTCTGCTCAAGTCGGCGATATGATTGATCAGGATACCGCAGAAACTGTAGAAAGAATTATTGCAAACGCCTATACCAATCAGGGATTTACAGTCTCCTCTTTTATCAGTATTGCAGTACTTTTGTTTGGAGCAACCGGCGTATTTTATCAGGTTCAACAATCGCTCAATTTCATGTGGCAGGTAGAACCCAGACCGGAACAGCAAATACTTAAGTTTTTGATGGATCGATTATTTTCTTTTGGAATGATTTTAGTTATAGGGTTTTTACTGCTGGTATCCCTGCTACTTTCTTCTTTGATAAGCGGTTTAGGTCAATGGTTAACCGAAAGCTTTTTTGGATTGATTGATGTGGTGCTGAGTATAGCCGATATATTATTATCTTTAACAGTGATAACGGTTCTTTTTGCTGCCATATATAAGTTTCTACCGGATGTTAAAATCAGATGGAAAGATGTTTGGGTAGGCGCTTTTGTAGCTGCACTATTATTTACAATCGCAAAATTCTTTCTTGGTCTTTACTTTGGAATGGGAAATCCCGGCTCAATGTATGGTGCGGCAGGCGGTATCATCCTTATCATGCTTTGGACAACCTATAATGCTTTGATATTACTTTTTGGTGCTGAGTTTACAAGGGTTTATGCTCGACGGCATGGTGTAAAAATAGAACCCTCTGAACACGCGGTATTAAAGGAATAAATTTGAGTGCGTATTAAATAACGGCCAGCTCCCCAGATCGTAAATTGTGAATGATTGAATGCTATGCAAAAAACCAGGGATTTAGTCTCAGTTAAACGCCAAAGTAAAATTGTAACCGAAGAGTATCTTGCCTGCGTGAGGATTTCAATTTTGCAAATAAAACGCAGAGATTTGAGAAAAGAACAGTTTTAAAAGCTTTCTGAATAATTTCTGTACATCAGATATGACTTTACATAGAACTTACACTTTCTTAATATGCATTCTGAGAGATAGAAGAGACAAACAAGAAGACGTGCTCCTTTTATATCAGATTAACAAATTTAAACATCTGTACAGGAACTCATAGTGTGGTAAGGTAGTAATAAGGCTGGGCACGGTTTATATATCCTACTTCAAATATCCAGTTCTCTATTAAAAATATATCAAGATTAAATTCAAAAAAAGAGTGAGAAAGTAATTGGAAAAATTATATCAAAATATCAATTCTGTTAGTGTTATTGGAAACTTTCTGCCCCGAAAATGTGGCATTGCAACGTTTACAACAGATATCGTTCATTCTTTGAAAGATAACATTGGTGAATGTATCACCCTTGCTATGAATGACAAAACTGAGGGGTATAACTACCCGTCAGAGGTTCAGTTTGAAATTTATCAGGACAATATTAATGATTATTATACGGCTGCCGACTTTTTGAATATTCATGAAGTAGATTTGGTATTGCTGCAGCATGAATTCGGCATTTTCGGGGGCGACTCAGGTGAGTATATACTGCCCTTACTTCAAAAGCTTAACATGCCGGTAGTTACCACGCTTCATACAGTTTTAACAAATCCTACCCGTAAGCAAGAGCAGGTGATGAAGCGTTTGACAGAACTTACCGATAGATTTGTGGTGATGAGTAAGACCGCCATCGATATTCTACATACTCTATATGATATCCCCAGGGAGAAAGTGACTTATATCCCGCACGGCATACCCGATATGCCATTTGAAGATCCGAATTATTATAAAGATCAATTTGATTTGCTGGGTAATAAAGTATTATTGACTTTCGGCCTTCTTTCACAAAACAAGGGCATAGAATATGTTATTAAAGCCTTGCCGGAAGTAGTGGAACGATTTCCTGACCTGACATATATAGTTCTTGGTGCCACCCATCCAAATGTGTTAAAAACAGAAGGAGAAAAATACCGCAGGGAATTATACAAACTTGTAGAAAATCTAAATTTGAAAGATCACGTGATTTTTAAAAATGAATTTGTGCCTTTCGACGATCTTTGTAAATACTTATCGGCTTCTGATGTGTATATCACACCATATGTTCATCCAGAGCAAATTACATCTGGCACTTTGGCTTATGCCGCGGGATTAGGAAAAGCAATTATTTCCACCCCCTATTGGCATGCTAAAGAAATGCTTGCAGATGGGCGGGGTCAATTGGTTCCTTTCAAAAATGAAGACGCCATAGCTGATTCTATTTTGAATTTGTTTGAAGATGAAGCTTTACTGCATAAGATGCGTAAACGATCGTATGATTATAATCGTCAGGCAACATGGAAAGAAGTGGGACATCAATATGCAGAGGTTTTCACCGAGGTAAGAGCGAATCGAACTCATAATCCCCAACCTCAGAATGCATCATCTGCAGACAATCATTTGCTAAATGACACGAACGTAAAACTTCCGCGATTTAACATCAATCATCTGGAAACTCTGACAGACAGCACCGGTTTACTGCAGCATGCCACTTTTTCTGTTTCAAACCGCGATCACGGTTATTGCACGGATGATAATGCACGGGCTTTAATTGCTGCCTTAAAGGCACAACAAACATTTACTATAACGCAAAAGGATTCTTATCGATTAAAAAAGTTGGCAAATAAATATCTTTCTTTTTTATTTCATGCTTTCAATACAGAAACCGGCCGGTTTCATAATTTTATGAGCTATTCAAGAGAATGGCTTGAAGAATCTGCCGGTTCAGAAGATTCGCACGGGCGGGCACTATGGGCTCTGGGTACTACTATATCCACGTCAATCCAATCATCTGATGTTTCCCTGGCTACAAAATTGTTTATGCGAAGCCTGCCGGTGGTTGAATCCTTTCAATCTCCAAGAGCTCTGGCATTCACCATTCTGGGGCTTGATGCGTACCTGGAAACTTTCTCGGGAGATTCCAAGGCCCGGCGAATTTACACAGTTCTTGCGGAGAGACTTTATAATCAGTTTAGCGAAAATGCCAGTGATGACTGGCCCTGGCTTGAAGATCTCCTGGCATATTCTAATGCAAAATTACCTCATGCTCTTATTTTGGCAGGTAAAACTCTAAAGCGTGATGATATAACAAAAATGGGGCTCAGATCATTAAGATGGTTACTGGAAATACAGATTGAAAATAATCGCCTTGCTCCTATCGGAAATCATGGGTGGTACAAAAGAGAGGGTATCAAAGCCCGTTTTGACCAACAGCCCCTGGAAGCTAACGCTTTGATTGAAGCCTCGATATCTGCCTATCAAACAGAAAAGAAAAAATACTGGCTTGATCAGACAAAATTATGCTTTACCTGGTTTTTAGGCCATAATGACTTGAATCTGCCTCTGTATAATGAAGAAACCGGAGGCTGCCGCGATGGGTTGCAGGCAGATGGTGTAAATCAGAATGAGGGTGCAGAATCTACGCTTGCCTGGCTGCTCTCGTTACTGGCGATGTATCAGCTGGATGATGAGGAACTATCTGTAGCCTCAAAGGTGGTAAATGGCGTTAAGGTTAAAAAAGATAAAGAG
>CAYOLE010000131.1:0-9278 GCA_964404705.1 uncultured Rhodohalobacter sp.
ACCAGGCGCCCGATTTTTTGGAAGGCTTCCTCTGCTTCTCGAAGTTCGTTATATTTTTCTGCACATGCGGCAATTACTACGGGGCCATGATTTTGTGGATAAACGATCCCCACATTACATGAACGGCCAATCTGGGTACCGGTTTTATGAGCCCATTCCGCCTGATCGGGCAAACCTGCTTTAATACGCCTGTCACCCGTTGAAACACCTTTCATAATATCAATCAGAAGATCGGTATGTTCGCTGTTCAGATAGTCGCCATTTTGGAGCCGTTCAAGAATAGTACCCATGGTTTTCAAGCTGCCGGAATTGAAGCCGCGTTCGTAGTAGCGTTCCAGCGCTGCAGGAATGCTTTGCACGGTAGTTTCGAGCGGATCAATCGCAAGTAGTTTCAATAGTTCATTATAACGAGCCGTTAACGGAGTGATTTCTTTAAGGGCAACAATATCGAGATTAGATAAATTTTTAGCATTTCGATGGATTTCACTGTATGCATCATACCGAACTTGCATGATGGTGGTTATATAACCCATATCTTGTCCGGCAATCTCGCCGGCAACCTGGTGGTTAAACGTATCTTCGCCTAACAATCGAATAAGCATATCGGTTGCAGTGCTGTCACTTTCCCGAATGGTTCGGCGCAGAAGTTCAAGAACAGTATATTCTGTGCCTGGCTGCTGATACATCAGATCGCCGCTCCCATCAACGAAATCGGATTCCCGGAGCACCAATGTGTCGTCCAGCGACAGTTCGCCTTCCTCAACTTTCTGCAGGATGGCAATACCCAATGGTATTTTAATGGTGCTTGCCAGGTACCAGTTTCGTTCAGTGTTGTGATTGATTACTTCACCACTACCCAAATCTTTAATGTAAATACCAATGTTACCTGAAAAACCATCGTCAATGGTTTGAATCTTCTCTTCAAGTATATCATGCCAGGGAAGTATAGTGGTGAGATGAATCAGGGATAGAAATAGAAAAACGGTCTTCATCATTATTTTATGCATTTATAGAGGTAGCTGTCAGATCTTTTTTAATTAAGAAATCCGGAACAATGTTTTAGCAGGCATATTTATGTTCTCTTAATGTACCGTCTGTACATGAACATCCGCTATAACCATTCCGATATGTCGTAACGACATCGATTAAGCCATAGTATGCTCACATAATCTGGTATCCGAAAATAATGATAGTGCTAATAGTCAGTGAGGACGTTTGTTAATTAATCTTGCACTATTCATTTGCCAATCCGTAAATCCCATAAGGGATAAATTCTATTTATGAAGCCTGACAGGATTGAAACTTAATCTTTAAAAACACCATCAAAGTCACTTCCCATGTACGAACCCCACAGAGTTCCGGTTGCAGTGTTATGCCGGGTCTGCAGCCGGTAGAGCGTAAAACCATTTACGCCAAATATATCTTCCTGGTCATTAGTGACCACATAAATGATATCAAGCCGTCCATTATCATCAAGGTCCCCGGTCCAGGGTGTAGAGGAAAGGTTTGCACCGGGCTGTAGTTCATCGACGGTAAATTGTCTCTGGCTCCTGAAGTCGTTTGCAACCAACATGTGGTTGTAGTGATAGGAGCCGTCAAACTGTTCATAACCAACATTTACGCTCAGGAGGGTTTCAGGATTACCGTTACCGGATAGATCAGCGGCAACGGGTGAGGCGGTTTGATACACGCCCAGAGTATCCTGCGACAAAATTTCACCGGTTCTTCCGTGAATCATGATGTGATAGTTATCCCGCAGGTCAGGCCAGATTCCAATCGAATACGTAGTAAAAATATCGGTTCGGGAATCCGTCATAAAAGCACCTGCTGAAAGGGATCCGTACACTTCGGTATTTTCGAACTCAACACTCCAGAGCAGGGAATAATCTTTTCCGCTGAAAGCGAGAGTTCTTCCATCAACTGCATTTGCTATGATATCCAAGTAGCCATTTCCGTTCAGGTCTGCAAGCAATGGTGGAGCAATAAATCCTTTTTCCCCGCCAGACGCCAGTTCAATGGAATCTGACAGATCTTCTTGCAGTATGTCCTCTAAGGTTGCCAGGTAAAGATTGCCCCCAATGGTTTCACCACCGGTTCCGTAAATTATCGAATAACTGTCCGATTCATGCAGTTTTGCAACAACGGCAGACATGTACGTTTCTTTGCGGTCGGGAACAGTTGCTTCAGCAAGTACTTCTCCCTCTGCGGCAGAGATGATCATCAGTTTACCTTCTGGCCGGTTTTCGTCATACGGCGGCACGGTATAATCTCCACCATTTGCAATTAGAAGGTCCGGCAATCCGTCTTCATTTTGATCCGGTATAATCTGCGGATTGTAAAAATTGAAGATTCCCAATTCACGAGCTTCATTGAACGTGACATCCGGCAAAAATTCCCATATTACAGAACCTGATGCACCCTCAATCGCGATCAGAATTCCGGCTCTTCCGTTGATGATAATATCTTTGTTTCCGTCTCCTGTGATATCTAAAAAAGTTGGAGATCCAAACACCTGATCCCGCGCAGGCAGCGTCCAGAGAGTATCTCCCGTTGCACCACTGACGGCAATCACTCCTATGTGAGAGTTCTCCATTTCTGCCATTCCGGAACCTAAAACAATATCCGTAACACCATCACCATTCAGATCAGCGGCAGCCCTGGGAGAAGAGTGGGTACTAATTTCGGTAAATTGCCGCTCCCAAATTTTTTCAAATTGGTTATCCATGGGGCCCCGGTCAGATTGACAGCCAAATGCAATGGAAAAGAAAAGTGGTAGAAAAAGTAGAATTGAAGGCAGGATTCGAATTTCACCGTGTGGGTTTTCGTTCATGGCACCGCGATATTTTGATAATTTTTGAACCGCCTGTTTTAACTTCCCTTATCATTCCGGATAGGTGACCCGGTAGTCGGTTTGATCTTCATTGATCTCAATTGTTTGTACGGTTCCATCAAACCAGGTAACCTCTATTGCAATTGGCATAACGTCAAAACCCATCACCTGGGTAAAACTATTTTGAGACCAATAGCCTGATCCGGCCTGGATGTATCGGGCGGGTCCTTTCCGTTCATTTTCATAAAGCAGGCGAATAGAGGAACCAATACCGGACGAGTTGCCGTTAGGGCCATCTGTCAAAGTTACGAGAATTCCGCGTTTCTCAGTTTCGTTTTTGAACAGGCGGGTTTCCGCCGCATTTTGCGAGACGGCAACATCTACCCTGCCGTCCCGGTCAAGATCGCCAAGTGCGGCACCCCTCTGGTCACCGTATACTTCAATACCGGCAATGTGGCCGGAGACCGGTCCAAAATTCCCCTCTCCATCTCCCCTGAGCCACAAGCCACGCCCTGCATCTAAACGAGGATTACTTTCCGGATTGTATACCGGATAGAAGTTCTGACTTATAAAAATGTCCTCATTTCCATCATTATCCATGTCTGCCACGCCTGCAAAGAAACCGGCTGTAAGCTGGGTTTCGTCCGGCAATGGCACGGCAGTGAATCCCTCTCCTTCGTGATTGATAAACACCATATGCTGCAACGTGTTGACTGACTTGGAAGGAATATCCTCCGGATCCATATGGGTTAGATCCCCGATCGTGGAACTTGCAAATTCCCTGTGAGAACTGATATTTAAGAGCATGTTTTCGTGAAGCGGTGTAAAGTCGAGATATTTTCTGCGGGGAACGTATCCGCCGGTTGCTTCATCGTAATAGGCGTCTATAATATCCAATTGTTGATTCTGGTTAAAATCACGATAGAACAGTTTTAGCGGGTAATTTTGATCATCTATCTGATAAGGGCTGTTTTCTCCCCGGTTCGTTACTACAAGATCAGGGAAACCGTTGCCGGTAAAATCACCTGTTGCAATACCCTGCCAAAGTCCGCTAAACCTATGAAGACCCCACTTTTCCGTTTGGTTTATAAACCTGCCATTTTCGTTTTCGAACACCTGAACAGCTCCCCATTCTGTAGCAAGGATTAAATCCTGGGCCCCATTTTTGTTCAAGTCAACAAACACAGCATCCGTTATTAAGCCAATATCATTGAAAACCTCACTATTGGTTTGATCCGGCACCCAGTCTCCTTCTATAAACTGAAGCAATCTGGAAGAAGCATCTTCCGGAAATTGCCCCGGGATAAATCGTCCACCGATGAAAAGATCAATCTGACCATCGGCGTTGTAATCAGCGGCGGCAATGGGTCCGGTCGTAGAAAGTACACCTGGCAGATAATCGATTGCAACTATATTGCCATTCTCAATCTGGTAATGTACAGCTGAGGGTACTCTTGCAGTCCCCTGTTCATAATTTGCCATACCTACGATTATGTGAGTTCGCCCGTTGGCCGTCCATCCGGCCATTCCGGCCTGATCACCCGATACTCTGTCTGTTAGTTCCACAAAGTCGAGAGGCACAGCATTTTCTGACTCATCAAACTGAAAAACAGACGCTTCACCTCCCCGTCCAGTGCCGATGATCAGCTCATCGCGTCCATCTGAGGTAACATCTATCCAGGCCAAACCAGGACCAAGCTGGCTCAGTTTATAAGGCAGCAGAGGCTGTACGGCATAATCATCATACGATTCTTCATGATGCTTGTGGTTGATTTGATGAGAGATGTCACTGAATATCGGAGCAATGTTTTCGGATAAATCTGCAGCATTTTGTTCCTGACCTAATTGTGAGGCATTCTCAGAATCTATTACCGGGTAATCGGACTGGTTGATTTCGTAAATGCGATTTGCCTGAAGACTGTCGAGACGGCTGCTGGTACCATCCGGCCAGTTAATGAACAATTTATGATCTGAATTGGAGGGGTCTGCTGCAAATACAGCCAGAGCATCGGACCCAGATAGATATTCTCCACTTGTAAAAACTTGCTTGGTTTGGCTTTTAACTGGACCGCCCTGAAGCTCAATTTTTGCACCTATGGCTTGTGTGTTTGGCGATGCACCTTTTAACCGAACGGCAATTCGGGGGGCTGATGCGGTGTTTCGATAAACAACGCCTTCATCATCCATGCGGCTGACGGCAAGATCGAGCAACCCATCATTATTCAGATCGGCTACGGCCATCCCGAGTGAGATATCATCCCCGGAAAAACCCCAATCGCTGCTTGCATCCGTAAAGGTTAAATTCCCATTGTTTTTAAATCCCATGTTTGCCTGCCGCAATTCGGGGTACAAAAGCAAGGAGGGTTCTGAAGACGATTGATTTGATATGGCCCGGCTGACATAGCTAAGCTGAGCATCAAGATCCTGGAGATCAAGCTTGAATCCTGTGTTAACAAGAATATCTTCGTAGCCATCCAGCGTAACATCCATAAACCGGGTTGCCCAGGACCATTCACTGGCCTGAAGCCCGCTAAAGTAGGAGGTTTCGGAGTATGTGTTGTCTCCCCTGTTTACAAAAAGAGAATTCCGGTTGTACTGGGGACGATTTATGTATTCCCCCAACCGCAGCGGATATGGAAACTCTGTATCCATCTGTATGAGACGCTTTTGGTGCTGGGTGCTAAGCATCTCCACAATAAAAATATCTGTCAGGCCATTTCGGTTAATATCCGAAAAGTCTACCGCCATAGAAGAAAAGCTGGAGTTGCGAATGGCAAGCGTATCCAGCGACTGGAAGGTGCCATCACCCAGGTTAAGCCAAATCCTGTCAGGTGTCCAAAAATCGTTAGCCACATATAGATCGGGAAGACCATTTCCGTTTATATCCTGAAATCGCGCCGTAAGTCCCCAGTCTCTGTGTAGTCCGCCGGGGGTACCATCACTTCTTTTAAAATGATTTTCTTCATCTTCCACCCTGTTGAAAGTTCCATCTCCGTTATTGAAGTACAGTTCATCCTTCTCACCAAGCTCGCGCGGATCGGAGGGGAGGTCGTCACGATTAATCAACAGAAAGTCTTCGTTATACGGTGCAATAAGAGAATCACGAAACATCATATTCTCCCTGGCAAGATCTGTGAATGAATAGATATCCCTCACAGACTTCTTTTTATAATTAACGATATAAAGATCCGGATATCCGCTGCCATTTATATCTGCTACGGCCATGCTCATACTGCCGTTGGATGGACCCAATCCACTGTTCTCCTTCAGTTCAAAATTTCCGTTGCCATCATTTAAATAGAGAGTATTTTCTTTATCAAGAGATGTAACTAACAGGTCGAGATAGCCATTGCCATTTACATCGGCAAAAAGAGTTCCGGTTGATAAATAATCTTCGTGAGCCACGCCTGCCCGGTCCGTAATATCCTCGAATTGATAACCACCAAGATTTTTATAGAGTCTGTTATTTCCATACAGCTGAGTGAAATAAAGATCGGGCAGACCATCGCCGTCAACATCTCCGGCCGCCACTCCCGAACCATTCAACAAAACCCTGTTCTCATCGATCTGTTCATCTGTTAGTTCATTTTTTATAGTAATATTTGTTTCAGATGTTGATAGCGGCTCGAATCCAGGCTGAGAATCTGGTAATTCAGTTAGTTCCGCCCAGCGGTATCCATTCTCATCAATCCAGGTGAGTTCTATTTTTTCGTGAGAACACCCAATCAAAAGGAGTAGCAGGCAAAGATATATAGATAATATTTTTTTATTCAATATGGGGAGTACGTTTTTTGCAGATGATCTAATCTGAGAATAAATAGAACAGAACCGGCAGGGATGTTAGGAATCTTAAGGCTAACCCTCAACCGGGAAAAAAGAAATTGACAATTAGTGTGTTATTTCAATAAATCACAAAAAATCAAGAGTTTAATATATTTTTTCATTTAATCTTTTCTATCTCATGTATTAACATCCTGCAAAATATACACATGTGAGGAAATTTTTGTTCACAATTTGATAAATATACACATGCAATAAAAACAGTTCTTTACGACTAAAAAATGATAGGTTCTTTTTTTAAAAACAGAAATTCTGTTTCACTATTTGCTTTATTGAGCAAAAAGATTTTACTTGAGGTTGCATAAATTAATATTATTTAACAACTACTGTGCAATAATCGGTGTGCCTATTTATGAATCCTTTTATTACAAGCATAAATACTCTTTTGGAGGAAAAATTGGTTCGATTTTATGCTTTTAATAAAGAAGTTATTGTCGCCATAAATCAGTTGATTACGCACACAATTTACTATGAGATCTGCAAGCGCTGAAAACGCTGTAAATTTTATTTGCAACACGGAAGCGCTTTTTAAAAATGATACAATTTTAACCACTTATATAATTCTAAATCAGAACATTTAACACTAAACAGAAGGTAAATATGTCAATACGGGTACAAAGCTTTCACTTACGTGACAGGATCTCCCCCTACCTGTCTTTCGTAAATAAATCAGGAACAGGTTTCCTCCTGTTGCTACTCTTCTGCGGGACTGTATTGGGACAAGATATTGAAGTCACCGGTACGGTAACCTCGGATGAAGGTGAAACTCTTCCGGGAGTCACAATTCTGCTGCAAGGATCAGACAGAGGAACTACAACAAGTCTGGATGGAACGTATTCTATCACGGCTCCGCCGGATGGTGTGCTTGTTTTCTCCATAGTTGGTTTTGTGGGCAGAGAAATAGAAATAGAAGGCCGTACTGAAATTGATGTTCAGTTAACTGAAAGAGTTGCTGAACTCGATGAATTAATTGTTACAGGTTATTCCGTACAGCGGCGCGGAGATATTACCGGCTCCGTCTCATCTGCCAATGTTGATAATATATCCAGTCAAACTTCTTCGAGTGCAATACAGAATCTGGAAGGCTCTGTTTCAGGTGTTACGGTTCAAACCAGTGGGTCTCCCGGTGCAAGAAGTACGGTACGCATCAGGGGAATAAGTTCATTCCAGAACAACGACCCTCTGTATATAGTAGATGGAACACCTGTGCAGGATGATTTTGCGAACTGGTTAAACCCTAAGGATATCGAATCGATACAGGTTCTTAAAGATGCATCGGCCGCTTCCATCTATGGCTCACGTGCAAATAACGGTGTGATTATCATTGAAACCAAAAAAGGCCAGGCAGGCGCCCCTCAGGTTTCAGTTGATCTGAAAACCGGTGTAGCATCACCTGTTGGCGGATATGACGATTTCCTGATTTTAGACGCACTGGAATATCACGAAGTAGTCAGGAGAAGCAATTTGAATGCAGGAGAAGATGTTCCTACAAATATTTATGGCGATCCCAACAATCCTTCTATACCAAACTATATCTGGCCAAATGACGGAGAAAATCAGACCAACGATTTAGGGCAGTTTGGTTTCACGGAGAGTGATTATATTTATGGTGATCCGGACAACATTAATCAACAGTTTATGCCGGCCAGCAGGGGTACCAACTGGTGGGATGAAGTATTCGGTACAGGTATATCCTCAGATCTGAATCTCGCTGTCTCAGGCGGAGGAGATGATAATCGCTACAATGTCTCTTTTAATTATTTTGACCAGGAAGGTACTGCACGCGATAACCGGTTCCAGCGCGGTACGATCCGTGTAAATACAGAATTTGACATCGGTAGAATAACCATTGGTGAAAACCTGTCATTGGCACGTGATGAAAGTTACGGAGGACTTGATCTTGGCGGAGCTGCTGAAAATACCATAATTGGTAAAAATGTACTTTCACAGCCGGTCGTGCCGGTAAGAGATGTTGGAGGTAATTTTGCATCCGGAAAAGCCAATGGACTCGGGAATAACACGAATCCTGTTAAAGTTGCCGACTCTAACAAAGATGATGTGAATGCAAATAACCGGATTTTCGGGAACGCCTTTGCGAGAGGCGAACTGATTGAGGGACAACTATTGGCAACTTCACGGTTTGGTTTCAACCTGGGCAACTCATCATTTACAGGTTTTGCTCCCATTACTCCCGAAAATTCGGAACCCAATTTTGTTAATGGGTTTTCTGAAGGGCGAAATGAGTTCCAGGAGTGGACATGGAGCAACACCCTGAACTATATCAATACATTTGCTCAAAGCCACAATGTAACGGTATTGGCCGGGCAGGAAGTAACAAAAGCAGAATCCCGTTTTATAACAAGTTCGTTTAACGACCTTATCAACACAAGCCTGAACTCCAGGTACATACAGGATGCATTGGGCGATCCGGATACTAAAAACACGAGCACAAGCGGAAGCGAAAGTACACTACTCTCCTTTTTTGGTAAAGTAGACTATAACTTCGACGACCGGTACCACCTCAGCTTTACTGTTCGCAGAGATGGTTCGTCAAGGTTTGGAACAGATAACAGGTGGGGAACTTTCCCGGCGGCAAGCGCGGGCTGGC
>CAYOLE010000132.1:0-9248 GCA_964404705.1 uncultured Rhodohalobacter sp.
GTCTTGTCTGGCCACCGTTCTGGGTTACCACCAGGTCAGTTTTCCCATTTTGATTAAAATCTGCAAGTGCAGCTCCGCGCTGTTCACCATAAATTTTTATTCCGCTTTCATTACCAGACAGTACCTCAAAATTACCCTTACCGTTACCTTGCAATATGAGACCCGTGCCGGCATCCTGTCTGGTTATTTCTGGTGGAAACTCGAATGAATTTTGACTCAGGAAAAGGTCCTCATTACCGTCGTTGTCAAAATCTGCGACTCCCGCAAAATAAGCAGTGGAAAATTGAGCTTCGGGCGGAAGAGGGTGAGCTTCAAATCCATTTCCTGTGTTAATGAACACCATATGTTCAAGCGTATTAATTTCATGATAGGGTACCTGGTTAAAACTCATACCGAAAATTTTGTCAGCTGGTGCATTGGCGAACTCTTCATGACTCCTTACATTTTGAAGTATAGTGGGTACTGATCTGAAATCGAGAAGCTTACGTCGTGGCACATATGCTTCCAGCTTTTCATGATAGTATGAGTCTACAATATCCAGCTGGTTATTAAGGTTAAAATCATCATAAAACAGCCGGATAGGATATTCTGAACTGGTTCGATAGGGGCTGTTCATGCCTATATTTGTAGCCGCGAAATCAGTTAAACCATTATTGGTGAAATCGCCTGAGGCCACCCCATTCCACCATCCCTTCCACTGATCAAGACCCATCTCCCGGGTTATCTCATGAAATCGTCCGTCCCGGTTTTCGAAAAGTTTCAAAGATCCCCACTCAGTACTGATCAACAGATCCTGCCGGCCATTCTGCGTGAAATCAGCGAATAGGGCACTGCTTACCAAACCTATATCTGACAGAATTCGGGAATTTGTTTCGTCGAATACCAGATTACCATCCTGGTTCAAGAATAACCGGGATGAAGCATCCCGTGGATATCCGCCCGGCAGAAAACTTCCCCCGATAAACAGGTCAACCGACCCATTTCCACTATAATCAGCTGCGGCAACCGGGCCCGTAGTGGACAAAATTCCGGGTAAGCTATCTGCGTGGGCTATTTCGCCATTTTCAAGGGTGTAGATATATGCAGAAGGTACCCGGGGATTTCCTTGTTCGTAGTTAGAACTGCCAATGATCAGTTTGACCTGATTTCCCTTGTACCAGCCTGTAATTGCGGTCTGATCTCCGGGCGCCTCATTTTGTAATCCCTCTATTGACACAGATTGAAAATCACCGTTGCCCAAATTTTTAAATATATCAAGAGCTCCTCCTTTACCGGATGTTATCAGAAGATCATCATACCCGTTATTATTATAATCAATCCACGCCACTCCTGGACCTTGCCTGCTTAATTCTTTAGGCAGCAAAGGCTGTACACGCTGAAAATCGTTATAAGAACTTTCATGATGATAATGATTAATCGCATCCGAAATATCCTCAAACAATGAGGGAACAGTCTCCTGTTCTTGTGAGTCTCTGTTGATCTTTTCAGCAGTTGCCAATTCATCAATTTCATAAATTCGATTGGCTTTTACATTTTCAATCCGGCTTTGTGTTCCATTTCTCCAGGTGACAACAATGGTATGGTCGTTGTTATTATCATCTGCCGCAAATACAACCTGCTTTTGAGAATCGGATAAATAAACTCCGCCTGATGCCATTTCTTTACTTTGTTTAACTGGACCACCAATCAGTTCTATTTTAGCACCAATTCCATATGTATTGGGATTCTCTCCATTAAGCCGAACGGCAATTCGGGGTCTGTTTGTTGTATTTTCATAGAGTACTGCTTCTTCATTAAACCGGTTGATAATGAGGTCCGGTGTTCCATCATTATTGAGATCGCCGGTGGCCATACCCATTGAAATATCTTCGACTGTAAATCCCCAATCCCGGCTTTTATCGGTAAAGGTCAAATCACCATTGTTCTGGAAAAATTTATTGCTCAGTGCAAGGGTGGGAAATTGAAGAAATTCACCTTCTTCCAGGATCCTGTCGCCCATTTGTTGATATCGCCGGTGTATTTCCTGTTGGGCGTCCATATCAAGATAATCTCTGTAAAAGCCGGTAGCTACAATCAAGTCTTCATATCCATCCAAATTAACATCCAGAAAAGTTGTAGCCCACGACCACTCCGTAGCCTGAAGGCCGCTGTAATATGCAATTTGGGCAAAAGTCGTATCTCCGCGATTTAGATAAACTGAATTACGATTATGATGGGTACTTCCCTGATATAATCCCATGTAATCAGAATATTGTCGGATTCGCCGCTCGTGTTTGCTGCTCAGCATCTCAGTTACCACAAAATCGGTCATTCCATTTTTATTTAGATCTGTAAAATCTAGTCCCATGGAAGAGAAACTCTGATTACGGATAGCATTGGAATCAGCAGCCTGAAACGTTCCATCTCCCGTATTGATCCAGAGTCTGTCCGGTGTCCAAAAGTCATTGGTCACATAAAGATCGGGGAGGCCATTTCCGGTTATATCCCTGAAAGCCGGTGTAAATCCCCAATCCTGAAACAAACCCGCTTCGTTGATATCGTTGGCAGGGAAATACGTAAAGGGATCGGCTTTCTCAAAATATCCATTTCCCTGGTTGATATACAATTCATCGTATTCTCCAGATTCCTGGCGAAATTCTCTTCCATCAATTTCAATGATTTCATAAAACTTCTCGAATTCCGGTAAAACTGTTAATCTGCCATTTTCTTCTCTTACAGTATTACTCATAGACAGATCATCCGGCCCGAATACATCGCGGACAGATTGTAACCTGTAATTGGCGATATACAAATCGAGAAGCCCGTTTCCATTAATATCGGCTAATGCCATTGAATGGGCTCCTTTACTTTCACCAAGTCCACTGTTTTCTTTCAGTTCAAAGCTTCCGTCTCCATTATTAAGGTACAGGGAATTTCTATCCGACAGGGTAGTGATGAGTAAATCGAGAAGCCCGTTTCCGTTTACGTCAACAAATGCAACACCTGTGGAATTATATCCTTCGTGTGCAACGCCGGCTTTTTCTGTGATATCTTCGAACTGAAATCCACCATGATTTTTATATAACTTATTGGGGCCTTCCAGGCTTGCAAAATAGATATCAGGAAATCCGTTCCCTGTTACATCACCCACTGCCACACCAGATCCATTGGCATAATGACGGTTTTTCTGGATGATTTCATCACTTACATCATTTCTGAAATTAATTCCGGTCTGCGATGAGTTTATTTGTTTAAATCCAGGATTACCAAAAAACCCTGTTCTTAGTTCCGCCCATCTGTAGCCATCTTCCTGTGTCCAGATCAATTCACCATCAGAGTTACAACCAGTCATTAGTCCAAGAACACATACAAAAATAGCAACCACGGTAAAAAATCTGACCGGCATATTTTTCTTTCTAATTTATTTCTTAGGTATGATTGATTCAGTTATTGCCGGTTAAAAACGACATACATTTTGAAGGCTTCTAATGACCATTCTTCATAGAACTCATAAAATTCGCGCCATCCGACGAATTGCATGGTTCAAATAAGTGCTGATAAGTGCTGAAAAAATTGCAAACAAAAAAATATGGTGATTCCGGGCATGAAGAACATACCCAAAATCACCAATATTTTCACAGAAGGTTAAAAATAATTAGGCGAATACCTGCCTGATTAGTAATTAGGATTCTGTACTAATGCAGGATTTCTGTTCATCTCGTCTCTCTGGATCGGCAGCAGATATGTTGCCGGATTCCAGCTGCGGGCCCAGACCGGACGAACTCCAATATTGGTGTTGCCAGGAGCCAGTTCAACTTCCGAGGGTACATCTTCATCGGCAGGAGGTTCAACATATTCGTAATTGTACATTCCGTTCATAGGAGCATCGGGATCGTATTCATACTCAGCATGCAGATAAATGCCATATGCATCCCGGTCTTCTGTTTCGGGGGCAATCATCCACCGGCGCACATCAAAGTAGCGGTGATCTTCAAACGCGAGTTCAATACGGCGTTCATTTCGATATCGATCAACCAGATCTTGTCCGGAATCATTTATTTCGGGCATGCCGGCTCTTTCTCTGACCTGGTTTATTGCAGTTCGTGCTTCGGCTTCATTATTGAGATTGATCTGGGCTTCTGCATAATTCAGCAATACTTCAGCATAGCGGAAAAAGTGCCATGGAACCTCCTGGTGGCTATTCCAGTGTTCAACTGTAGGGTCGACAAATTTGTTGAGCAGGTAACCGGTACGCGAACCATTCCAGTCCTCAACGGGGCTGCGACGAGAATCCAAACCAGTACGTTGCTCCGGGCATTGATCTGATCCTGTACAGCGTATAGTCAGAAAAGTTTCAATTCTGCCAACTGGATCTGTGGCACGGGGACCTTCTGGGCGTTCCCTCCACTCATATCCGTTATACATTATTGTAGCTTCAAATCGAGGATCCCTGTTTGAAAAAGGATCTTCCGCATGCTCAGGATTGGACCAGTCGAATTCTTCGCCATCTATAGTTTCAAAATCATCTACCAATGCCTGCTGCGGAGTACTGCCTCCCCATAAGAAGTAACCGTTTGGACCCGCCCACTGGCCGAACTCTATCATTCCCCAGTTATCCTGGTGACCGGAAGGGCTAAATTCTTCAAGGTGATACCTGGTGAGGATACCTTCAGAGCCACCTCCCTGCAGCCAGATATTCTGGAAATTTAAGGTAGGATCAGCATCCTGATTGTACAGCGAATAAGGACCTTCATTTATTATCTGCTGCGCAACATCGCGGGCTTGTTCCCATAATTCCTGTTGCCTGCCAGTTTGAGTGAAGCCGATTAGTTCAGGATTACTATATCCACCTGCCCACTGGTCAGTGTTGTGAAAAAGATCACTTGCAGCGTGCGTAAGAATTCTGCTTTGAAGAGCCAGTGCAGAACCCCTGCTTGCGCGTCCTGATTCACGAGGAGTCCACTCTAACCTGTCGGCGGCTTCTTGTGCATCAGACAGTATAAAATTTAAGACATCTTCATATGAATCTCTGGGTAATTCCATATCAGAATCCAGTCCAAATACTTCATCAACTATGGGTACGCCCCCAAATAATCTCAGGAGATCCTGGTATTTCATTGCACGAAGAAAATGAACTTCACCGATTAACTGCTCTGCAAGCTGCTGATCTTCGAATAATTCCGGTTCAAAATTTTCGAAAAAGAGATTTGTTTTTCGAATTGTACCATAGATATGTTCCCACATATAATTACCCGATCCCGGAGGGCCTGTCCACCAAGCTGTTCCCCAGGTTGTATTATATACATTCGATGGGTTTATAATACCCTGTGCGGCTTCTGAAGAACCAATATGGGTGAATGCTGCTTCATCTGTGTGAAGGCTCATCATTACCTCATTGAAACCATGTGGCAGGTCTCCATAAATGTCATTGATAAATGCCTGGGTCATTGCAGGATCCTCCCATACTGCAGCATCTGATGGCTGGTCAAGGGGATCAAGATTGAGTACCGAATCACATGCTGTATACATCACCAGCATTACAATTATCAGTGTAAAGTATTTATATATTTTATTCATCTTCATAAGATCTTTTGATTAAAATGTTACAGACAAACCTGCTCGTAAGCTCCTTCTTTGCGGGTAGTATTGCCCCGCTCCGGAGGCAGCTTCCGGATCAAGATCTTCCAGTCCGGTAAAGGTCAGCAGATTTAAACCAGTAATACTGAACTGTGTTCGCTGCAATCCCAGTCTTGTCGATAATGCTGCTGGAAGGGTGTATGCAACTTCGAAAGATTTAAGGCGGATGTAATCGGTACTTTCAAGGAAATAGGTGTTTGCATTTGCTGCCCAATACTCATCACTCCGGTTCCATGTTCTGGGATGATCTTCACTGGGATTTTCTGGTGTCCAGCGATTTTCAGCAAAACTCTGCCGAAAATTACCAATCTCACCAGACTCAGTTTGTGTATATACTGCAGCCCCGGCTGCACCTTGCCAGAAAGTTGAGATGTCCCAGTTCCTGAAACTCACCGCGAGTTGCAGACCCCCGGTCCACTTCGGAAATTGTGTGCGGTCATCCCTAACCCTGTCATCAGCATCAATTGTGCCATCATCATTGATATCCTCGAAAATCAGATCACCTGGTTGGGCTCCATCCCAGCTGGGAGTATTTGCAATTTGCTCTTCATCCTGAAAAACTCCGATAACACTATAGTATAAACTGGTATTCATCGGCTTGCCTTCGTTGCGCTGCCAGGCAGGGATTCCATCAGGTTCATCAAAGAACAAAATCTCATTTTCTGCATAACTCAGAGTGAAAGTAGAACTCAGAAAAAGATCTTCACTAATACCATGCAGATAACTTGTTGTGGCATCAAAACCATAGCTTCTGACCTCACCAATATTTTCATCCGGCAAATCAAAACCGGCCATTAGAGGCAGGGCCGCATTTCTTTGCCAGAGAATGCCTTCCCTGTTATAATCGAAGTAATCTACTTCAAATTGAAGTCTGTTATTCCATAAAGTCATATCCATGCCTACATTAAATTGGTTGGCTACTTCCCACGTAATATTTGGATTGGGGATACGCGCCTCACTTAGCGTGGATTGTATGGAACCATCAAATATATAGCCGCTCCCGAAAGCGTATGTACCTAAAAACTGATAAGGGTCTACCTGATCATTTCCGGTCTGGCCATAGGAAGTACGCAAAGTGAAATTATCGAATACATCTCCGCTAAAATTTTGAAACCAGTTTTCATTGGAGAGTCTCCAGCCGATGGATGCGGAGGGGAAAAATCCATAGCGGTCGCCTTCAGGAAAAATGTATGAACCATCTAACCGTCCTATAACTTCCAGCAGGTAGGTCTGGGCATAATCATAGTTCACCCGGCTGAAGAAGTTTTGTCTTGCACCATGCCAGGAATTACCCCAATTATTTCTGTTTTCTGCAGCCCCCAGATCCAGTTGAGGAAATTCATCAGAAAGGAATCCTTCGCGATAGGCACCTAAGTTCTGACCGTTAAACGTTTCACGCTCAGTACCTGCCATAAAGGCAAAATTATGATCCTCATAATTTTGCTGGTAATTACCAATCAGGTTAAATGTAATATCCTGTTGGTTTTCCCGCTGGCGAGTTAGTTCCGGTGTACCCGGGCCCCGTTGTCCGGGACTTAATACAGGATTACCATCAGCATCTCTTGAGCCATCCCAGCTGTTGAGTATCCAGGGAGTGGCCCATAATTCATTTTCATTAAAACGTCTGTCGTAGGTGAAATTTCCCCTGAAAGATAATCCTTCTATGGCGGGAATTTCAGCATTGAGATAAACACTGCTTTGCAGGTAATAATCATTAATATCATGATACCCGGTAGCATTTGTCGCTGAAACAACAGGATTTGTCCCGTTTTCAATATCAGGCCCTGGGCTGCCATCCGGCCAGCGGGCAGGTTCATGTGGCTTGCCGCGCATCAGAAACCGAAACTGAGCTCCGGCCGACTGGGTTGGGAAATTACGATCTTCGAAACGTCCTGCAAGGTCTGCACCCATCCGGATATTATCGGTGACATCAATATCCAGGTTACTTCTAAATTCTCCCTGGTTATAACGGGTAGCACTATCTTCGTAATAGGCATCTTCTGTAAGACCCCGTCCTGATACACGATAACGAATTGATTCAGTACCACCACTAATTGAAATTGTGGCTTCAGATTCGTTGGAAAATCGCTTCAGACCCTCATCATACCAATCGGTATCATGATAGACCCATGGATCCTGATCTTCAATATTTCTGTACCGGTCAATTTCTTCTTCTGATCTTCTTGGCGAATCACCCCGATATCTGTCAATCTCATTGAGCATGGTCAGATAGGTGGCTGCATCAGCCATATCGGGAATAACCGTGGGCTGGTTAAAACCCTGAGTTACATCCACTGTAACTTCAGGTGCACCTTCCCGCCCTCTTTTTGTTGTAATAAGAATCACACCATTGGCAGCTCTTGATCCATAAATAGCTGCTGAAGCATCTTTTAAAACACTGACATTCTCTACGTCATTTGGATTAATACGATCAAGACCACCCTGTCTTGCCGGCACTCCATCTATAACGATAAGCGGTTCATTATTTCCAAGAGTGGCATTTCCACGGATTCTAATTTGTGACCCGTCAAATCCTGGCTCACCAGCAGTGTTTAAGCCAGCCAGTCCCGAGACCCGACCTGCAAGTGTATTTGAAAGATTAGAGGTCGGCACTGATTCCAGGCGTTCCC
Source organism: uncultured Rhodohalobacter sp. (assembly GCA_964404705.1). Taxonomy (GTDB): domain Bacteria; phylum Bacteroidota; class Rhodothermia; order Balneolales; family Balneolaceae; genus SW132. Next base: position 8,247 of record CAYOLE010000132.1, read on the forward strand.
CTTCTACTGCACTTACAGAGCCACTGATTGTTTCACGGTTTCGAACTGTGCCATATCCGGTAACAACAACCTCCTGGCCTACCACTCCTTCCGTTTGCATTTCAACATTTATCTCAGTTTGACCCTCTACTGGAATGGTTATCGACTGGTAACCGATATATGAGAACCGGAGAGATACTTCTAAATTTGGAACAGTAATTGAATATTCTCCATCGAGATTTGTAGTTGTTCCGAGATCTGTATCGACTATCAGGATGTTAACACTGGGTAGTGTTTCACCGGTTGCAGCATCGGTTACAGTACCAGTTACTACTTGATCCTGCGCGTAGGCTATACCGCTAAGCAATAACAGTCCAAGCATAAAAACCGTAAAACGCCCGGCTTGCAAGGCCGTTCGTTTAGAAAATAAGCACTTGTGGTAATTATATATGTATTTCATAGATCTGGCTTCGGGTTTTGATTAAAAATATTGAGCTGGAAAAAACTAATGTTTTTAGGATTTATGTTTTTTAAAAATCAAAAGCGCTTCATCAATTCAATTAAAAAAAACAGGTATACTGAATTCTTACATTTGTTTATGATATCGTTAACAGTGAGTCCGATAAAAAGGGAAAAAATGATTAATGGAATCTTTACTGGCTGACCTGAACTTCACCACCAAAGGACTACTGATTTATCATAATGTAAATAAATCTATCTTGTTTTTTTGTGTAATCTCATTCTGTGCAAAGTAATTTGAATAAATACTTTCAAAAATTTCTGCTCTGAAAAAATAAAGAGACACAGCAAATCGACATCTACTGTTTTTTGGTTTAAAAAGAATTCTTTAAATAATTTTCTGTCGTTGATATAGAATCCTTGTTTGCAGATACCTGGAGGTGACTGAGTTCAAATAGTTGCTTTTATCACTTTGTTAAGTTTGGCGGGATGCAGATTCTTGGAATTAAATTTGTAATTATTTGGCAGGCTTTGGGGATCATTTGGTTAAATGGTTAAATCAAC
>CAYOLE010000133.1:0-9241 GCA_964404705.1 uncultured Rhodohalobacter sp.
AACCTGAGTTCGATTAATAAGATACTTATTCTGTGAACCATTTAAGCACCTCGTCATCGCGGACCCCGATCCGCGATCTCCCAATTGAGCCCCAGAAAAGGTATGCCAAAGATCGAAATCTTTTAGACGAGCAAGAATGGGGGATGCCGTGTCTAAGCACGGCATGACAATAATGATACCTCGATATTAATCGAACTCAGGTTCGTAGATTTTTATGGCGTATAATTGTTCAGGATCGCCTATTTATTTCGTATCTTAATCTGTTTAGACAATTTTCTAATTTATTCGCTGCATGAGTAAATCTACCCCCGAAACTGCCTCTATTTCATCAAACGGAACCCCTGCCCATGACCGCCCAATTGTAATTAAGGGAGCGCGAGTTCACAATCTGAAAAATATAGATGTAGAAATCCCCAGAAATAAACTAACCGTCATCACCGGAGTATCCGGATCTGGCAAATCGAGCCTGGCGTTCGATACGATCTACGCCGAAGGTCAGCGTCGATATGTGGAAAGCTTGTCGAGCTACGCCCGCCAGTTCCTCGAGCGGATGGATAAGCCAGATGTTGATTTTATGCAGGGAATTTCTCCCGCAATGGCGATCCAGCAGAAAACCACATCTTCGAATCCAAGATCCACCGTGGGAACCACTACTGAGATTTACGACTATGTAAGGCTGCTGTTTGCGCGGATCGGAAAAACGATCTCCCCCATATCGGGCAAACAGGTTCAGAAAGATTCCACACGTTCTATAATCGCGGAATTATTCGAACGGTTTGAAGAGGGCACCAGGTTTTACGTGCTGTTTCCGATCGACCTGCGCGAGGGGCGCAAAATGAAGGAGCAGCTTGCCGTACTGAAAGAGAAAGGACTGACGAGGCTGCTGAATGTAGAAGATGAATCGATGACCGACCTGACGCGGGATGAAGTGGATCCCAAAACTATCAAACCGAAAACCCACCGGGTACTGATCGATCGGCTTGTTCTGAAGCAGGATGACAGCACACGAAGCCGCATAGCCGATTCTCTGGAAACAGCATTCCGGGAGGGAAGCGGACGATGTACCGTAATGATAAGGGGCGGCGACGAACTTCAGTTCAGCGAGCGGTTTGAACGCGACGGCATAGAGTTTCTGGAACCGACTCCGCAAATGTTCTCCTTCAATAACCCGTTTGGCGCGTGCGATTCCTGCGAAGGATTCGGGAAAGTTTCGGGAATTGATGAAGACCTTGTGATCCCCGATCACGACCAAACGATCCGCGGCGGTGCCATCGCCCCGTTCAACTCGCCCAAGTTCAGTAAAAATCTAAGGGATTTTATTAAGGTGGCGGCTAAGCACCAGCTGCCGATCGATGTGCCGTACAAGGATCTGGATAAGGAGACGAAGAAAATTATCTGGAACGGGAAAGATCAGTACGTGGGGATTCGCGGATTTTTTAAGCAGGTGAAGAGCCAGTTTTACAAAGTTCATATGCGGGTATTCTACTCGCGCTATCGCGGATATAGCCGCTGCCCGGAATGCGAAGGATATCGTGTACGAAAAGATGCTCTCTATGTGAAGGTGGGAGATCTGCACATTGGGGAAGTTACGGAAATGACCATCGGCCACGCCCGGGGGTTTTTCGATGAGCTTATACTGAGTGATTTTGAAAAGGATGTTGCAGAACAAATTCTTTATGAGATCCGCAAACGCCTCAAATACCTCGACGAAGTGGGGCTGGATTATCTTACTCTCGACCGCCTCACAAATACTCTCAGCGGAGGGGAATCGCAGCGGATTAGTCTGGCCAATTCACTGGGCAGCTCGCTGATTGGCAGTCTCTATGTGCTCGACGAGCCCACCATCGGTCTTCATCCGCGCGATAACGGCCGGCTGATCAGCATTTTGAAATCACTCCGTGATATAGGCAATACAGTGCTCGTGGTGGAGCACGATCCTGAAATGATGAAAGCGGCCGATAACATTATTGATATTGGTCCCTTTGCAGGATCACACGGAGGCGAGATTGTATTCAGCGGGCCATATGAACAACTTCTTGAAGCAAAATCTTTGACAGGTAAATATCTGAGCGGACGGATGGAGATCGCCGTTCCTGAAAAGAGGCGCAAAGGTAATGGGAAATCAATCACGGTGAAAGGGGCATCGGAGCACAATCTGAAGAGTATTGACGTGGAGTTTCCGCTCGGCAAGCTGGTGTGTGTAACAGGCGTTTCCGGGTCCGGCAAGTCCACGCTTGTTCATGACACCCTCTACGCTCATATCCAGAAACAGCTCGGAACCTGGAAAGAGAAAGTCGGCCGTAACCGGGGGATCGACGGCGTGCGGAATGTTGAGGCGGTGGAGATGGTGGATCAAAGCCCGATCGGCCGATCCACCCGATCCAATCCTGCCACCTACACCAAATCGTTCGACGGAATCCGTGATCTGTTTTCCAACAGCCGCCAGGCCAAAATTATGGGCTACACTCCCGGCCATTTTTCCTTCAACGTTCCGGGCGGGCGGTGTGAGAGCTGCCAGGGTGAGGGTGTTCAGAAAATTGAAATGCAGTTTATGGCCGATATCGAACTGGTGTGTGAGGAGTGCGGCGGCACCCGGTACCGGAAAGATATTCTGCAGGTGAAATATCGCGGTCATAACATACATGATGTACTGGAAATGAGCGTGAGTGATGCCATTGAATTCTTTGTGGATGAAAACTCCATCATCAGCAAGCTTCAGCCGCTGGAAGATGTAGGACTTGGTTACCTGAAGCTGGGCCAAAGTGCCACAACGCTATCCGGCGGAGAGGCGCAGCGCGTAAAACTGGCTAAATTTCTCTCTAAAACCAACACCGACCAGACCCTCTACTTTTTTGATGAACCTACCACCGGTCTGCATTTCGAAGATATCTCCAAACTTCTGAAATCCTTTAACGAACTGGTAGATCAGGGCCATTCGGTGATCATCATTGAACATAACATCGATGTGATTAAATCGGCCGACTGGCTGATCGACATCGGTCCGGAAGGCGGCTTTGGCGGCGGACAGATTGTGGGCGAAGGCACTCCCGAACAGATTTCAAAACTGGATGAAAGTCACACCGGCCGGTTTTTGCGGAAGATTTTGTAGGAGATTTTTATTTAGTAAAGTGTTCTATTCTCACTCAACTCAAGGGAACACCCCCTGATTACTCGCTAAACACTTCCCAATCTGTCCCCTCGCAAGAGTGGAAAAGTGAAACCGAGAGCGCAAAAGCGCTGTTCGGAAAACGAGAAGTGTGTCGAATGGCTGAAGAGCCCATTAAACTCAAAAAAACTGTAAGGCAAACAGTTTTTATCACATGCCCTATGTAGGATTGAGCTTTCCCGATCGAATATCTTTATCTACCCCAATTGTTTGTAACAATCTTCCCTTCCGATCATCTTACTTATTGAATCATTAACTAAATAACAGGAGCGGTCAGCAGTTTTTACAATCGACCTATCAGAACTGATTCGAATTTTTTTGTGCAATCCTTACCGGGATGTTTTAAGTTCTGCCTCTCCAATAATATTACACAGACAACAAAAACTATTAAGATGTTTAAAAAACTAATCACAGCAACTCTCTCCGTAATCGTATTCGCCTCATTTGGACTCATTCAGAAAACCCACGCCCAAAATCCGATTGATTTCGGCATAAAAGGCGGATTAAATTTCACCAATCTCGCGGGTACAGATGATGATCTGGAATCCCGAACAGGAATTCAGGCCGGCGTTGTTCTTGATATTTCATTCCCTTTATTGCCTCTCGGTATTGAGTCTGGTATTTATTACTCGCAGAAAGGAGCTCAGATAAGCGAGGATGGAATGACGGCAACCTGGAAGCTTGACTATGTTGAAGTGCCTGTACTGGGCAAAATCAGTGTAGGCCCTCCGGGGCCCTTTTCTCCTCATATTGTAGTGGGGCCTTATGCAGCTTATAATGTAAACTCCGAGTTAGATGTTTCTGCCGGATCGGAATCCGAAACCGAAGACTTTAGTGAAATCACATCCGATATCGACTTCGGTGGAGTTATTGGAGTTGGTGCCGATTTTAATCTTGGCGTTACAAAACTAAACATTCAGGCACGTTACAGCCGGGGCTTAATAGATGTAAACGAGAATGGATTTGAAAATGAAGGTGAGCATAATAGCGTATTTTCTATTACTGCAGGAATTATGTTTTAATCCATTCTAACTTTCTTTATAGTTCTACATAGTAATGGAGATTATCCGTCAATAATCCCCATTACATATACTTCGTTACTTTCGCTGCACTCTTTTGAATATCAGTTATGATTCCCCGACTAATATATCTCAACTGGAAGCTGTTTCTGGCTCGCCTTTCACGGCTGCAGGTGGCGCTGCTGATTGGATATACTCTTTTTCTTGTCGGGATGTTCATCAACATTATGGGTACTGCAGTTGTGGTAGTTTTTTTAGATACAACCACAGCCCAGCTCGATATGGATCTGCCGTGGCTTATACCGGAAATGCATCATCTTATATTGCTGACTTTCGCCAATGTATTCTGGCTAATCCATTTCTCCTTCACTAATACACGGATGATCAATATTGAGGAAAACCGAAAGCTACTGGCGTTCACATACCCCTCGCGCAGCCTGGCCTGGCATCTGAACCTGATGAGTCTTTACCATCCGGTTAATATGATTTACAACTTTACCTGGCTTGTTTTTCTGGGTCTGCAGATTCATTCACTGCCTAATATACCGCTGCTTGTTTGTGCTTTAATTTTAAATTATGGCCTGATTTATTCCATAAAACAACGATTTTTAAAGTTAATGGAACGCAGGTTCAGATTGATAGTTGGTAGTGGCATGTTTATTTTCTTTGGCGTAATTCTCGTAGTATCGATTATTTCCCGTGATCCGGAAGCCATTCTTGGTCCACTCGCTATTCAGTTATCCCAGGTGATGTCGGTTCTCTACCTGCTGCCGGGCGGACTATTATACCAATCAGCCACTCAGGCATTTACACCGGTCGTTACTGCTATTATGCTTGTGATAATGATCACTGCAATCTGGGGAGTGTTTATGGACCATTACCGGCAAACTCGTATCGGGCTTTTGAATCCATCCTTCCAAAAAATGGACAAGAAAATCAGTACACTTTGGTCATTTCTCAAACGATGGATGGGCCCGAATGCAGGTAAGTATCTTTATTATGTTGCAATTCACCCCTATAATAAGTTGCAGCTGGTTGCTATTCTGATTATTCCGGTAGTGTACATCCCGATACTCCTATTTATGGATTTTGATGTCATCACACAAGTGCTGGTTCTCACCATGCTTGCAGCCATTCCGGTTGCGCTTCTGGCTATGGGAATGGCGAATATGTTCGGATATGAACATCGTGAAATGCTGCTCCACATCCAGTTTCCTGTTTCTCTTAAACGCCAGCTGCAGGAACGGTTTTTAGGTGTAATTACCCTGCCCATTATTATTTTCTTTATCATTACGGTTCTTGAAATTCTTTATCTGCCACAGCTGGGCACTGTGTTCGGAATCTATATCGCTAACACATTCTTCTTTCTCTGCTTTATGCTCTTTTTTATGTGGAGTTCTTTTTATCAGTATCAAACGGCCCGTTACAGTACATTCAGTTACAAGCACCCGATTGTACCTCAAAAGGTTACCTTTACAATCTCATTGATGATCTTTTTACTGGGCTATGCCGTATTCATTCCCCTGGGTGAATGGCAAACCCACCGCTTGTGGTTTATGGGTGTGCTGATCGGAGGTATCTGCGTATATCTCATGGGCAACATTGAGCTGCTTGCAAATGCATTCAGGAAAAAAATTCTATTAAACCTCTGGGGTGATTTTTAATTACACTAAAATAATAACCACTCTTCACGCCGTTCAGACGATATGAAATACGCATTAAGTGTGAAAAATCTGGCAAAGACATATAATGATGAACCTGTACTAACAGGGCTAAACCTTGATGTACCTTCAGGATCGATCTTTGGCTTGATTGGCCCGAATGGCGCCGGTAAAAGCACATTCATCGGGCTCCTCACAGGATTGCTTGAACGCGACGCCGGTGAGATTGAAATTAACGGCATGTTGGTGAACAACGATAACGAATTAGAGATTAAAAAAAGCGTTGCTTCAGTATTGCAGCCACCCTTACTGTTTGAAAATTTTACATGCTACGAATTCACCACGTATGTTTGCGAAATGTATGGTACAGCTGAATCCGGGCTGAATGATAAGATAAAATCACTTTTCACCTACTTTGAGATAGAAGAATATATTTATGTAAAAATCAGACAACTTTCATCAGGCAGCCGTAAAAAACTGGCTTTTTGTACGGCCATCCTCACACAACCTAAACTTCTATTTCTGGATGAACCCTTTGAAAGTGTTGATGTAATCTCAATCGGACGAATGAAAACCCTGATCCGCAAACTGCGAGACAAGGGCATCACTGTTTTCATTACCAGTCATATACTTGAAGTTGTAGAAAATCTTTGCGATGATATCGCCATTCTGCATCATGGTAAAATCCTGGCATATCTCGATGCTAAATCCCGCCATGAACTTCAAAAAGATTCAACTCTGAACCAGATTTTTGAAGATTATATCGATATTCGTGATTCGGGGGATGAGCTTTTTGATTGGTTCTAAGTTAGATTATAGATAAGAAAAAAGGTAGAAGGTCACTGTAGAACCATCTCTCGTTCAATAACTCTTAGATCCCTTCAAGGATCTCAATCAGCCGTTCCCAAGATTTGTCTCTCGCTTGCATGTTTTCCGTATTTGCATCGGGGCTGTCACCACTTCGCATGTAAGCATGCCCTGCCCCTTCGTAGATCTCATACTCAAAAACATTGCCGAATCTCTCCATCCTATCTTCGGTAGCAGGAATAGTTGAATTGATTCGCTGATCGTTGCCGCCATAAAATCCATATACGGGAGCACTTATGTATTGATACGGCTCATCCTCATCAGGAGCGCTGCCATAAAATACAAGCGCGGCTTCTATATCCTCGGAATGCGTTGCGAACCGAAAGGCCTGAGAACCCCCCCAGCAAAATCCCGCCACGACTACCTGGCCGTTCGAAGAATTTAACATCCCTGAATAATTCTGAACGGCTATCAAATCGTTAATAACCTGCTCTGGATCGAGACGGTACAGTGCATCGCGTGCGGCATCTGAATTCTCAAAATCAGAGGTTCTGGTATGTTCATCATCAAAACCCGAAAGCAGATCCGGTGCAATGGCAATATAACCCGCTTCTGCAATTTGATCAGCGAAGCTTCTCACCCAATCTGTAAGTCCGCGGTTTTCGTGAATCACAATTACCACGGGCACATCTTCCGAGGTCTCCGGATAGGCCACGAAATTGTGAAGTTCCCGCCCGTCAATTCCGAGTTCAATCCATTCGTGATGGCGCGGTGAGTTTTCGAGCTGCTCCAGGGCGTAATCCTGTCCATGAACGGTTTGAACGAATATAAGAAGTGGGAAAAGTATCGTTAGTATTTTCATTCCGGAATGGTTTATTGTTTGTATTAATTACAAATCAAAAAAATATAATTTTCCGTTCAGCTACCGGGTATCATTATTCATGTCCCCAGGGAGCGGGAGGCAATTCATCCAGTGGCTCAGTCAAGTCAAAATCAACTCTCCATGACCATTCGTCCCCGGCGATCGTGCCATATGTAAATCGTTCGCCCGGCACAAATTCAATTCGCCAGCCCCGGAAATGACCCATCTCTTCCGTTCTCTCCTCCGATATAAACTCCTGTCGCATGGCTGTGCCATCCCCTACTGAGTATCCGCCGTACATGGTATCATCATCCTCACTGCCATCCCTCTTCCGGTGATCGTGGCGTAATTCAAGGCCATCACTATGCCGGGTTGTAATCCATGTGCGTGATCGGTCCCAGCCGTTTTCGTCTTCCTTCTCAATATGGAATGGCAGTTTAAGCTCGTTTTCATCACATTCTCGAAAATGAACAATCAGTAATTCATCTCCCGTCAGCATTTCATCACCCTCCGGTTCAAGCGTAAGACTGCCAGGATATGCGTTACCGCATTCATCAGCAAGCTGATCGAAGAACAGATCGTATGGTTTATCCTCAGAGTGGCATGCAGTCAGTATAGAAGCAGATAAGACTAACAGCAGTATTTTTTTCATGGTCAGTGTTGTTGAGATTCACATATTGTATAATCATGAAAGAAAAAAATGCAATGAATAAAAGACAGGGTACCAAAACGATAGATAAGAATGAAATCATTTCGGGTATCAAGCCATGATAAATGACCAAAAGTTTTAGTTAATCACCACACTTGTTTCAATTGGGTGATAAAATATTTGGTTTCTTTATCGAAAGGGTCCTCGCGGAGTAGCGCGGATGATACGCAGTGTTTCGCGGAGGGAAAAGAAAACTCTGCGAGACTCAGCGCCAAACTCTGCGAAAATCAGCGAGAACCTGCGAGAACCTGCGAGAACCTGCGAGAAAAACTGTAAGGATTTCATCGTATTTAGATCATATGTATAGACAGAAACTCAATAATCTCTATAAAAGGAGCTTTACCATGCATGAAAATGATTTAAGCTACAGAATCAGAGGGGCTGCTTTTAAAGTTCACACAGAATTAGGGCCGGGGCTGCTTGAGTCGGTTTACGAAATTGCACTGGCTCATGAGTTACAAAAAGAAGAGCTGGATGTAAAAAGACAACTGGGTGTACCCATTCAATATGATGGCATAAAAATGGATCAGGGATACAGAATGGATCTGCTTGTGGACGGTAAAGTGATTGTTGAAATAAAATCCGTTGAAACTCTGCTCGATATTCATCATAAACAGCTGCTAACCTATCTCAGACTGGCTGACAAACGTTTGGGATTGCTTATGAATTTCAATTCTTTGTCGCTTAAAGATTCTATCACAAGAATTGTCAATAATTTATGATACCGAAGGGTCCTCGCGGAGTAGCGCGGATGAAACGCAGTGTTGCACGGAGGGGAAAGGAAAACTCTGCGAGACTCAGAGCCAACTCTGCGAAAATCAGCGAGAAAAACTATAGAGGTAAGTTTCAGCCGATTTGCAGTCCATCTGTGATGATCACGAATATTTTATTTGGTTTCTATACCGAGTGGGTCCTCGCTGAATTACGCGGATGAAACGCAGTGTTTCGCGGAGGGAAAAGACAACTCTGCGAGGACTCTGCGCCAAACTCTGCGGAACTCAGCGAGAACCTGCGAGA
>CAYOLE010000134.1:0-9233 GCA_964404705.1 uncultured Rhodohalobacter sp.
ACCACGATAAACCAACTCAGGAAAATCCACAAGGTGGTCGGTTAAAACGCGAAGCTCCGGTGCATATATCAAACCTTATGGTTATAGATCCAAGCACTGATGAGCCAACAAGGATTGGACGTAGGCGTATTGAAGAAGAAGGCGGCGGACGTTGGGTTCGTTATGCTCAGAACAGTGGCGAAATTATTGACAAGTAATTGTGAAATAGAAGAATGGCAGAAGCAAGACTTTATACACAGTACAAGAAAGAGATCGTAGATAAACTCGTAGAAGAGTTTAAATATGAAAATATTATGGGGGTGCCCAAGCTGAAGAAAATTGTTATCAATGTTGGCTATGGAAATGCCATCAACGATGCAAAAACTCTGGACGTAATCTCTGATAATATCGGCATAATAACTGGTCAGAAACCTGTTAAAACCAAAGCTAAAAAATCGATATCGAATTTTAAACTTAGGGAAGGACAGGAAATCGGGTGTAAGGTTACGCTTAGGGGAAAAATTATGTTTGAGTTCCTTGATCGTTTAATTAATCTTGCGCTTCCCCGAACCCGAGACTTTCAGGGTGTGCCGAATAAAAGTTTTGATGGGCGCGGTAATTATACGATGGGAATTAAAGAACACACCGTATTCCCTGAAATTGATGTGGATAAAGCATCCACAATTCATGGTATGGATATAACGTTTGTGACATCCGCTGAAACTGATGAAGAAGCATTTTCACTTCTCAAGTACTTCGGGATGCCCTTTAAGAAATGAATTTGAATAAAATAGGAAAGACCAATGGCTAAGAAATCCTGGATAGCACGAAACGAGAAAAGAAAACGAACTGTGGAAAAGTACGCCGAAAAACGTCGCGAGCTTAAAGAAGCCGGTGATTATGAAGCGCTACAAAAACTTCCGAGGGATGCGAGCCCTACTCGCGTCAGAAACCGTTGCAGCCTAACCGGGCGATCACGCGGTTACATCAGTGAATATGGCATTTCACGGATTAAGTTCCGCGAATTGGCATTGAATGGTAAAATTCCAGGCATCCGAAAAGCAAGTTGGTAATACAGGAGAATTAAATTATGCAATCTGACCCAGTATCTGATTATTTAACCCGTTTACGTAATGCGCAGCAGGCAGGCCACCGTCGTGTGGATGTGCCGGCTTCTAAGTTGAAACGCGCAATGACAAAAATCCTTGTAGATAAAGGATACGTAAACAAGTACATAGACATCACAGATAACAAACAAGGTGTATTACGCCTGTTCCTTAAGTATGATGCTTACGGACAACCTGTGATAAAAAAATTGATTCGCATTTCAAAGCCGGGTCTTCGAAAGTATGTTGGTGCTGAAGATATTCCACAATCATACAATGGACTTGGAATCGTGATTCTTTCAACTTCTAATGGAGTGATGACAGATAAGGAAGCACGAAAACTGAAAATTGGCGGAGAAATACTCTGCTCCGTTTACTAAAAAATTTAGGATACGAATGTTATGTCAAGAATAGGTAAACAACCGGTTGCACTGTCCAGTAATGTTGAGTTCACGATTGGTGCTAATAACATAATTACTGTGAAGGGTGAAAAAGGAACGGGTACAATCCGGGTTCATCCTGATATCACAGTGGAAAAGAATGACACCGAAATTATTGTAAAACGGCCCAGTGATTCGAAAGAGCACAAATCTCTGCATGGTCTGTATCGCTCAATTATCAACAATATGGTTGAAGGTGTAACAAACGGATACAAAAAAACACTTGAAATTATAGGTGTTGGATATCGTGCAACATACTCAAATGGTGTGCTTGAACTAAACCTTGGTTTTTCTCATCCTATTTATTTTGTTCCTCCGGAAGGAATTGATATTGAAGTGGATACAAAAACTAAGAAAAATCCCATGTTGATCATTTCTGGTGTGAATAAAGAAATGGTTGGACAGGTTGCTGCAAAAATCAGATCTATGAGAAAGCCCGAACCTTATAAAGGAAAAGGTATCAGATATACTGATGAATACGTAAGAAGAAAAGCCGGTAAGTCTGCAAGCAAATAACCAGGAGTTAAATAAATGAAGAAGAATCGAATAAAAACAGAACGCAGAAACAAGATTCGCAGAAGAATCCGTTCTACCATTACAGGAACTGCGGAACGTCCCCGATTAGCTGTTTTTAAAAGCAGTAAACATATTTATTTGCAGCTGATAAATGATCGGGAAAATGTTACGATTACATCAGTTTCATCTATCTCGAATGATTTAAAAGATGATCTGGCTGATAAATCTAAAACAGAAGCCGCATACCTGATAGGTCAGGGATTGGCAAAAGCCGCCCTGGAAATGGGAATTAAAAAAGTTGTATTTGACCGTGGCGGCTACAAATATCATGGAGTTATTAAATCTGCTGCTGATGGAGCACGCGAAGGCGGACTGGATCTTTAAAAATTTATATATCAATTATGCCAAAAATACGTAGAAAACATAATATTCCTGCCGGCAATCTAAACCTGGAAGAAAAGCTGGTTCATATAAACCGGGTATCCAAAGTAGTGAAAGGTGGACGCCGGTTCAGCTTTAACGCAATTGTTGTAGTTGGAAACGGAGATGGAGTTGTAGGCCACGGGCTTGGTAAAGCTAATGAAGTAGCTGATGCCATCCAGAAGGGTTTTGATAACGCAAAGAAAAATCTGATTAAGGTTTCGATGACCCAAACAGGAACAATACATCATCCTATTGTTGGAAGAGCTGGTGCTGGCAAAGTATTGTTACGTCCCGCATCTGAAGGTACAGGTGTAATTGCCGGAGGTGCTGTGAAAGCATTACTTGATGTTGCAGGTGTAAAAAACATCCTGTCAAAATCACTCAGGTCATCTAATCCGCATAACATGGTAAAAGCTGCATTTGAAGCATTACGAAATGCTTCCGATCCTGTTGAAGTTGCTCAACGCAGAGGCGTGAGTGTCAGTAAGGTATTTAAAGGGTAATAAACGTTTTAACGAATTATTGTTATGAAATTACACAATTTAAAAGCACCCGCTTCCCATAAGAATCGCAAGCGGGTAGGGCGCGGCCAGGGTTCCGGAAAGGGTGAGCAATCCGGACGTGGACATAATGGCCAGAAATCCAGAAGTGGAAGCAAAGTAAAAGCCTGGTTTGAAGGCGGGCAAATGCCTTTGCAGCGAAGAATTCCAAAGTTTGGATTTAAAAACCCATTCCGAACTGAATACCAGGCTTTAAACATAGAAAAGATATCAGATTTTCTTGAAGCCGGTAAACTTAATGAAACAATCACTGTTTCTGATCTGGTGAATGCCGGGTTAGCTGATGACACAGAACGAATTAAACTCTTAGGGACCGGAGAGATAAATAAAAAGATCTCCATTGAGGTGCATGCATGCAGTTCATCTGCCAAAGAAAAAGTAGAATCTGCCGGCGGCAGCGTTAATGTCATCCAATAAATCCCAATCACCAACTCAGTCTAATCATTTCGAATGAGTACCTTAGAAAATTTCAGAAACATCTTTAAGATTGAGGACCTCCGAAATCGTATTTTATACGTTGTCGGTGTTCTCATGGTTTATCGAATAGGCAGTTATGTTACCATGCCGGGTGTTGATGCCAGCGAGTTAACAATGCAAGCTGGAGACGCATCAAGCCTAATGGGACTATTCGACCTTTTGTAGGCGGTGCATTTTCAAGAGCCGGTGTATTTGCCCTTGGTATAATGCCATACATTACGGCTGCGATTATTATCCAGTTGATGGGTGCCGCAGTTCCGTATTTTCAAAAACTGCAGCGTGAAGGTGAAGAGGGCCGCCGAAAAATCAATCGGCTTACCCGCTATGGAACAGTAGGTATAACTGCCGTACAGGCAATCGGTTTTGGAATTAACCTTATTGCTACATCACCCAATGCTATTGTGGTGAGTAATACGGCATTTATTCTAACAGCGATAATTGTGCTGACCGCAGGTACCACATTTGTCATGTGGCTGGGTGAACGAATTACAGACAGGGGTATTGGTAACGGTATTTCAATACTGATTATGATCGGTATAATAGCCGCGCTTCCAACAGCCTTTATTAATGAGATTTCAACAACGAATAACGCAATTATTATTATTGTTGAGCTGGCTGGTTTAATCCTTGTAATTGCATCCTGTGTGCTGCTTACCCAGGGAACAAGAAAAATTCCGGTTCAATACGCCAAACGTGTGGTAGGCCGAAAAGTATATGGCGGTACGACACAGTATCTTCCATTGCGGGTAAATGCAGCTGGAGTGATGCCCATTATTTTTGCGCAGTCCATCATGTTTATACCAAGTACAATAGGAACTTTTTTTCCCGAAAATGAGACAGTCCAGTTTTTGACGATGTGGTCGGCCGACTTTACCGGTGTTACCTATTCGATTGTATTTTTCATCATTTGTGTATTCTTCACATTCTTCTATACTGCGATTGCAGTAAATCCTAAGGAGATGGCGGATACAATGAAGCGCCAGGGTGGATTTATCCCAGGTGTGAGGCCGGGAAAGCAAACCGTGGAATTTATAGATAATATCCTGACAAAAATCACACTGCCCGGTTCTTTGTTCTTATCGTTCGTTGCTATCCTTCCGGCAATTATTGCGCGGATGGGCGTAACACCTGGGTTTGCTCTCTTTTACGGAGGAACAAGTTTGTTGATTATTGTAGGTGTTGCACTTGACACACTGCAACAAATTGAAAGCCACCTGATGATGCGTCATTATGATGGATTCATGAAATCAGGAAAAATTAAAGGACGACGAAGAGCCTGATGATCTACTTAAAGAGTGAATCTGAAATAGACAAGATGCGTGAAGCTGCACAGCTTGTCTCGAGAACACTCGCTGAGGTAGGTAAAATACTTGAACCGGGGGTAGAAACCGGTAAGCTGGATCGTATAGCTGAAGATTACATTAAAAAACATAATGCACGTCCTGCATTTAAAGGATACGGTGGAAAAAATAACCCATTTCCTGCCACTTTGTGCATATCCATAAATGAAGAAGTAGTGCATGGCATTCCCGGTAAACGAGTTGTTAAGGAAGGTGATATAGTTTCTGTAGATTGCGGAGTTGAACTGAATGGGTTTTACGGCGATCATGCGTATACCTTTATTGCCGGCGAAACTGACGACAAAACAATGAATTTGTTGAAAACCACGCTGGAATCTCTCTATTTAGGTATTGAACAAGCAGTACATGGTAAAAGAATAGGAGATATAGGTTCAGCAATTCAGAAATATTGCGAGGACAAGAATTTTGGTGTTGTGCGTGATCTTGTGGGTCACGGAATTGGCAAAAGTATGCACGAAGATCCATCTGTTCCAAACTATGGCCGCCCCGGAAAAGGGGAGCGTTTAAGAACGGGCATGGGATTAGCCATAGAACCGATGATAACATCAGGCAGCTGGAAAGTGAAAACTCTTAATGATGGCTGGACAATTGTAACTGCTGATGGATCGAAAGCAGCACATTTTGAACATGATGTGATTGTTCGCGAAGGAAATGCTGAAATTCTCAGTACTTTTGATTATATTTCTGAGATAACAAAAAATGAAAATTTATTGACTTTTTATGGCTAAGCAAGAGCCGATTAAGCAAGACGGAAAAATTTTAGAAGCATTACCAAATGCACAGTTCAGAGTTGAACTGGATAATGGTCACGAAATCCTGGCCCATGTTTCTGGAAAAATGAGAATGTATTACATTAAAATATTACCAGGCGATCGTGTTCAAGTTGAGATGTCTCCTTATGATCTCTCAAAAGGCAGAATCACTTATCGATATAAGTAAAAATTGAAAACAGGTTGTTCAGATGAAAACAAAATCATCAGTTAAAAAACGAAGTTCAGACGATAAAATCGTTAGAAGAAAAGGACGTATTTACGTAATTAATAAAAAAAATCCCCGGCACAAACAGCGCCAGGGGTAAAAATATACTGAAATAGATATGGCAAGAATCGCTGGAATAGATTTACCCAAACAAAAAAGAGGAATAATTGGCCTGACCTATATTTTTGGTGTGGGTCCAAATGTTTCCCAAAAAATTCTCGATAAAGCAGGCATAGACCACGATAAAAAAGTGGTTGAGTGGTCAGAGGATGAAGTGGCACAACTTCGCCAAATTATTGAAGAGGATTATAAAGTTGAAGGTGCTCTCAGAACTGAAATAAATGCAAATATCCGTCGTTTGATTGAGACTGGCAGCTATAGGGGAGTCCGACATCGTAAAGGCTTACCTGTAAGGGGCCAGCGTACCCAGACCAATGCCCGTACCAGAAAAGGAAAACGTCGTGCTGTGGCAGGAAAGAAAGCAGCTCCTAAAAAATAATATATTCTAAATCATATTTATCATGGCTAAAAGACCAAGAAGATCTGCTGAAAAAGCAGGCGTGAAACGCAAAAAAAAGAAGCAGATAAGTGATCCTAATGGTATGGCTTTTATCAAAGCTACATTTAATAATGTGCTCGTTAGCGTAACTGATGCAAATGGAAATGTATTGGCGTGGTCGTCTTCCGGAAAAGAAGGGTTTAAAGGTTCAAGAAAAAATACTCCTTATGCCGCTCAGGTAAGTGCAGAAACCGCAGCATCTGCCGCGCATGAAATGGGACTTCGTAAAGTTGAAGTATTTGTTAAAGGACCCGGATCTGGCCGTGAAGCTGCTATTCGGGCGCTGGCAACAAGTGGCCTGGAGGTTACATCTATCAAGGACCGTACTCCTATACCACATAATGGCTGCCGCCCTCCCAAAAGAAGAAGAGTTTAAACATACATTTTAGAATATAATGGCAAGATACAGAGGACCCAAACAAAAGATTGCAAGACGTTTTCGGGAGCCGATTTTTGGCCCAAGCAGTGCTTTAGAGCGTAAGCCCTATGGCCCCGGACAGCATGGCAGGAGCAGATATTCCAGAAAATCAGAATATGCTGTCCAGCTCGATGAAAAACAAAAAGCCAAATACACCTATGGCCTGCTCGAAAAGCAGTTCCGCAATATTTATGAGAAGGCTAACTCAAAAGAGGGAGTTACAGGTGAATTGCTTCTTCAGTATCTTGAGGCCCGTCTTGACAATGTTGTATACCGTCTTGGTTTTGCCAGAACACGAAGCCAGGCACGTCAGTTTGTGAGTCACAAGCATATTGTTGTTAATGGACAGATTGTAAATATTCCATCATATCACGTAAAGGCCGGTGATGTAATAACCATACGTCCAAAATCTCGCGACCTGGAATTGCTGAATGAATCACTTAATAGCAGTTCAGCTGGTAAGTACAAATGGCTTGAGATTGATAAAAAATCAAAAACTGGTAAGTATCTAAACGTTCCGGCCAAGGAAGAGATACCTGAGAATATCAACACACAGTTGATTATTGAGCTCTATTCCAAATAATTTTCTAACAGACTTAATCTATAATTCTATGAACAACTATAGTTTGCAAATGCCGGAATCTGTGGAGGTAGAACAAGATTCCGATAACTATGGAACATTTATTCTACAACCGCTTGAAAGAGGTTTTGGTGTTACAATTGGAAATTCTTTCCGCAGAGTGCTTTTATCCTCATTACCCGGTTTGGCAATTACAGCCGTTAAAATAAACGGTGTGGACCACGAGTATTCAAGCATTGAGGGAGTTAAAGAAGATGTTTACGAAATCATTTTGAATCTTAAGCAGGTTCGATTTAAGCAGGTTGAACAAAGTGGCGGAGTAATAAACCTGACAAGAACAGAATCAGGAAAACTAACTGCCAAAGAAATTGGAGATGCTACTGCTGATTTTGAAGTATTGAATCCTGAATTGCTGATTGCAACATTGTCTGATGATGTTCAGATTGATTTGGAACTACGTATTGGGCGGGGTCGTGGATATATTCCGGCTGAAGAAATGGCACCTGATTATGAAGATGATGTTGCTTTAATGCCAATTGATGCAATCTTTACACCTATTCAGTCTGTAGATTTTGATGTTGAAAATGTTCGGGTTGGGCAAAGAACTGATTATGAAAAGCTTGTTTTGAATGTTACAACTGATGGGTCACTTAATGCTAAAGAAGCACTTACTATAGCGGGTAAAATTCTTAAGGAGCACATTGAGAAATTCATTACTGAAAAAATCGAAGAGCCATTCACTCAGGAAGAAGAAGAGGTGGATGCAGAAAAACAACGAATCGCGAGTCTTCTCAAAACCAGCATTGAAGATCTGAACTTAAGTGTGAGGGCATATAACTGCTTGAAGTCAGCAAATATTAATTCCATTGCTGAACTTGTATCACGTGATGAGCAAGATCTGTTAAAGTTCAGAAATTTTGGTAAGAAGTCTCTTTCTGAACTTGTTGAAGTAATTGAAGAGAAAAATCTGGAATTTGGCATGGATGTGTCCAAATTTCTTGATAAATAATTGAGGAAATGTTGATATGCGCCATTTAGTTAGAGGAAAAAAACTCGGAAGAAATAGTTCGCACAGGATTGCTACAATGAAAGCACTGTCTTGTAGTTTAATTAAAAATAAGTCAATTCAAACTACAGTAGCCAAAGCGAAGGAATTAAGAAAATATATTGAGCCTGTAATTACCAAGGCAAAAGAGGATAGCACGCATAACAGGCGGCAGGTATTTTCTTCACTTCAGGATAAACATGCTGTATCTATTCTGTTTGATGAGGTGGCTCCTGAAGTAGGGGATCGTCCCGGAGGTTATACTCGCGTTTTAAAACTGGGATTTCGTTTGGGTGATAGTGCAGAGATGGCACTTATTGAACTTGTTGATTTTAGTGATTATCAGCCAGAGAAGAAGTCAGCCAAGAAGAAAAGAACACGTCGTGCCGGTAAATCAAACAAACCGGATACATCTGATGCAAAAGTGTCGGAAAAGAAAGAGGAAGACAAAAAGAAGCCTGAAGCAAAGGCAGCAGATACTAAAAAGGATGAAACTGATGTTAATGAGAAGAAGGCAGAAGATGTAAATGATGAAAATTCTGAGGAAGTGAAGGCAGGAAATAATAAAGAAGCTGACATTTCTGAAGAAAAAAAAGAGAATAAAAACAGTAGTGAGATAGCCAAATCAGATGATTCGGATAAAGAAGAGGAAAAGAAATAAATTTACCTCACGAATGATTTGTAATTTTGATTTAGTTATCTGTATATTATGAGTCTGTCAAGGAAACGATAGATCGTGTTTTGTTGATGGGAAGTTCTTTGGACATAGTGAAAGAGATAAACAGATCGTT
>CAYOLE010000135.1:0-9188 GCA_964404705.1 uncultured Rhodohalobacter sp.
ATTTAAGTAAGAAATAATCCTTTCATGTGAATATCTGCAGGGTAGGATAAATTCAGTTAAATTAAGGTTAAAGAATTCAACCTGTAAATAATAAATCCAGAATCATCAAATGAAAAATGTTCGATTAGTTGATATTGCAAAAGAGCTGAATATTACAAAAGTCAGTGTATCTAAAGCATTACGTGATCATCCTGATATTTCAAAAGACACGACGGTGAAAGTTAAAAAGATGGCTAAAAAATTGGGCTATCGTCCAAATCAAGTAGCCAGATCATTAACATCTGCAAAAACAAGAACTATCGGGGTAATCATACCAAAAGTGGCACACTTCTTCTTTGCTTCCGTTATGGAAGGAATTTACAAAGTCGCCAAAAAGAATGGATATGAAATATTTCTTGGTGTTTCTTTTGAAGATGAAAAACAGGAGAAAAAACTATTGGAAACAATGATGGAGATGCGGGTGGATGGTTTACTAATATCCGTAACTGAAAAAACTAAAGATTCCGATCGGTTTAAAGAATTACAGAATATGGGTATCGATCTTGTCTTTTTTGATCGGGGGATCAAAGATTCCGGATACAGCTATATTAAAGCTGAAGACCGGAAAAGTGCAAAAATGGGAGTAAAAGCTTTAATTGAAAAAGGGTATACGGATATTGCTCACATTGCGGGATACGACTATATAGAGATCGGCATAGATCGTAAAAATGGGTATTTAGATGCAATGGAGGAAGCCGGACTTGAAATTAAAAATGAAGCGATTGTGGAGGGAGGATTTAGTGAGAATGATGGATTCAAAGGTTTTGAAACTCTGCTTGAAAATTATGGTGTGCCAAAAGCTTTATTTACCGTTACATATCCTGTTGGATTAGGTGTACTGAACTGCATGAAAAAGCATAATATTAATCCAGAAGATGTTAAGATACTGTCATTCGGAAAAAGTGAATTTAACAACTATTTGTCCTCTCCTTTTTTGTGTATTGATCAGCCAACATATCATCTGGGAGAAAAGGCCACCATGCATTTATTGAGCGAGATGAATTCTGAAAACACTTTGGCACCCAAACTTATCGAACTGCCTTCTGTAATTCCTTAAGGGAATAAAACTGGTACAATTACAGGAAGACTTTGGGGCAAAGTCAACTATAGATCTGTATGTGGCAGTCTATCTTCCAATCATATATTTTTAATACAGATATAAAGATAAACGGATCAAACGCCGCTGTAAGCACTGAAGCCGCCATCTACCGGTATCACTGTTCCTGTAACGAAGGATGACGCACCACTGCATAACCATACTACGACACCCATCAGCTCATCAGCTTCGCCGAATCGTTTCATTGGTGTATTATTGATGATGGTCTGCCCCCGATCTGTCAGGCTGCCGTCTGAATTCAGAAGCAGGTCCCGATTTTGTGATCCAATAAAAAATCCCGGAGAAATCGCATTTACACGAATCCCGTCTCCATATTTTAGAGCGGTTTCTATTGCCAGTGACCGGGTAAAATTGTCCACGGCAGATTTTGCAGCAGAATATCCCATTACGCGTGTAATTGCCTGTTGAGCCGCCATTGAAGAGATATTCACAATAACTCCTGATTTATCTTCTATCATTGATTCCGCAAAGATTTTAGAGGGCAGATAGGTACCTTTAAAATTCAAATCCATCACTTTTGAGAGCGCCTGGTCGTCCAAATCCAGAAAGGATTGATCCGGATTGATAGTGGCTCCCGGCATATTTCCACCCGCAGCATTTACAAGGATATCAATTTTTCCCCATTTCTCAGTTATCTGGTTACGGGCATTTATCAGATTTTCTTTTTTCAGTACATCCGCGATCAAAGGAATTGCATCACCGCCGGCATCAATAATTTTATCTACCTGTTGTTGCACCGTCGCTTCTGTACGGCCCATTACCCCAATTTTAGCTCCAGCGTTTGCCAAACCTTCACTCATCGCACCTCCCAACACCCCATTTCCGCCGGTTACAATTGCCACTTTACCGGATAAATCAAATAGATTTTTCATAATTTTATAATGAGTCTGCTTTAGTTTTTAGATTAAATACGAAGATGGTTCTAAATTTGTCCAATAAAAAATGAAATTCATCAATCCATTTAATAAAGGTTTTTTAAGCGATGCCAGAAAAGTCTCTTGAAAAAGAGACTTTTTAATGATGAAAAAGCAGGACCAGACCCTTCCGGATCATTTTTAATGCTACTTCAATTCGCTGAGCCAAAAACTGTTTAAAAGTGTATGATTGCCAGATAAATTAGGATTTGTGATCAGGTCCAAACCACCGCTATGTATACTAAAACTCATGAAATCATACTAAAAAGGATATAATAAAAGAGAAATTTGTCAACAAAATATCCATGTTTCATAGCAGTAGAAAATTGACTAAAAATTAAAGTATTGATTTGCGTTGTTATAGCAAATATCCCCGACTATTTTGCCGAGTAGATTCATATCTTTTGGCAACTCTCCATTCTCAACATCGTTACCTATTAAGTTGCATAAAATACGGCGGAAATACTCGTGTCGCGGAAAAGATAGAAAACTTCGCGAATCGGTCAACATTCCCACAAAGCAGCTCAAAAGCCCCAGGTTGGATAAAGTATTTAGTTGCTTTTCCATACCATCTTTTTGATCAAGAAACCACCACGCCGAGCCATATTGCATTTTACCTTTTACCGATCCATCATTGTAGTTACCGGTCATAGATGCTATAACTTCGTTATCAGCCGGGTTCAGGTTGTAGAGAATCGTTTTAGCAAGCTGGTCGGTAGAGTCGAGCTGGTTTAGAAAACGGGAAAGTGTACGGCTCTGCGAAAAATCACCGATCGAATCAAAACCCGTATCTGGGCCCAGTTCTTTCAGCATCCGGTCGTTTGTATTGCGAAGTGCACCAAGGTGAAATTGCTGAACCCAGTCATTGGCATCATACATTTTGCCGAGTTCAATTAAGGTTGCATACGTAAGTCCATGCTTCTGGTCTGTATTCAGTTGGTCGCCATTTCGAACTTGTTGAAAAGCCTTATTCATTTCGGATGAAGAAAGATCAGCATAGTGGATTTTTTCCAGTCCGTGATCGGCAAGCTTACAGCCATATTCATGGAAAAACCCGATACGTTTTTCAAGAGCATCGTACAGATCAGTAAGTGATCGAATATCTGTATCGCTTACTTCACTCAATTGATCCAGGTAACTGTTGTATTGTTCGGGATCATCAAAAGCATATGCCTTATCGGGACGGAATGCGGGAAGAACTTTTATTCCAAATGGATTATTCCTGATGTTTTGATGATGTTCAAGGTTATCAACTGGATCATCAGTCGTGCATACAACTTTTACGTTCATCCGTTTCAGAATGGATCTTGTGCTGAATTCTGGTGTTTGTAAATCCGAGGTACACGTTTCATAAATCTCTTCTGCAGTTTCCGGATTCAGCAGTTTATCTATACCGAAGTAGTTCTGGAGCTCCATGTGAGTCCAATGATACAGCGGATTTCTGATCGTAAAAGGAACTGTTTCTGCCCATTTCAGAAATTTTTCTTTATCCGGGGCATCACCGGTAATGTATTTTTCATCTATCCCAAACGCCCTCATGGCCCGCCATTTGTAGTGATCTCCGTCGAGCCAGATTTTTGTCAGATTGGCAAAATTTTTATCACTGTCAATATCTGCAGGCGGGAGGTGACAGTGGTAGTCTATGATCGGTTGAGGAGCTGCATATTCGTGGTACAGCTCTTTTGCAGTTTCTGATTGAAGTAAAAAATGTTCATTGAGGAATGGTTTCATCTGTTTCTCACCTGTTTTAGAGTTTTAAAATGTTTTTTAAATAATACTAACATATTACGAGCCGGAAAAAACATTCAGGTGATTGGCAATCTCATGAATGGTAGTTTTCTTCTTTTTCATAACTATGCTTCGTTTGCAGGTTTGCCAATGGTAGCTAAGATTCCACCGTCTACATAAATAATCTGCCCATTCACAAAATCACTTGCTTTTGAAGATAAGAAAACTGCGGCGCCGGCAAGATCGGTTGGATCTCCCCAGCGGCCGGCCGGAGTTCGGTTAACAATAAAGTCGTTGAAGGGGTGATCCTCTTTGCGGATCGGTTCAGTTTGGGAGGTGGCAAAATAGCCCGGCCCAATACCGTTTGCTTGTATATTAAAACGGGCCCATTCCGTCGCCATGCTTTTTGTGAGCATTTTCAGACCACCCTTGGCGGCAGCATATGCACCTACAGTATCGCGGCCGAGTTCTGTCATCATCGAACAGATATTGATGATCTTACCTTCCTTACGGGGAATCATATATCGAACGACCTGTTTGGCCATTATGAAAGGGCCTGTCAGATCCACATCGATTACTTTACGGTATTCCTCTACATCCATATCTTTTAGAGGTACCCTTTTAATGATGCCGGCATTATTTACAAGTATGTTTATAGGGCCGATGTCTTTCTCAACTTTATCTATATATTTTTGGGCTTTATTCTCGTCAGTAACATCAAAAATGAAACTGTGAACTTTGTGTCCTTCCCTTTCATAGACGTTAACCGCTTGTTCCATCCGGGAAGGGGTGGTTCCATTGATAATAAGTTCAGCTCCTGCCTCAGCCAGGCCTTTGGCCATCGCCATACCCAGACCGTGAGTAGCTCCGGTTACGAATGCCCGTTTGCCTGACAGATCAAATAGTGAACTCATGTTTGTCCCTTTAAAATAAAGATTGTTATCGAAGTTCAGTGAGTTTGGTTTTATCCATATCCCCATAATCGAGATTTTCACCAGCCATTCCCCAAATAAAGGTGTAGTTGCTTGTGCCCGATCCACAGTGGACAGACCATGGCGGAGAGAGAACAGCCTGATGATTTTTCATCCATATATGCCGGGTATTGTCGGGTTCCCCCAGAAAATGGCATACCACCTGGTCCTCGGGTAGTTCGAAGTAAAAATAGGTTTCCATTCGTCTGTCGTGAACATGAGGGGGCATCGTGTTCCAGACGCTTCCTTCTTTAAGCTGTGTCATGCCCATCTGAAGCTGACACGTTTTAACAATGCTGTTGACAATTAATTTACGAATTACCCTGTGGTTTGCTGTCTGAAGTGAGCCGAGTTCCACAATCTCTGCTTCGTCTTGTGTAACCTTTTGTGTTGGGTATGATTGGTGGGCAGGAGCCGAGTTGAGATAAAACAGGGGCTGGTGGTCATCCGCTTTATCAAATTGAACCTGTCCTGCTTCTTTTCCTACATAGAGAGCATCCTTAAAATCGAGTGTGAAATTTTTGT
This sequence comes from uncultured Rhodohalobacter sp., assembly GCA_964404705.1. Classification (GTDB taxonomy): domain Bacteria; phylum Bacteroidota; class Rhodothermia; order Balneolales; family Balneolaceae; genus SW132. Next base: position 5,295 of record CAYOLE010000135.1, read on the forward strand.
CATCAACGGTTACTATTCCTTTTCCTCCAACATTTATGATACCAAGTTCACGCCTGTCGAGAAACTGTTCTGCTTTTAAAGGGGGAATCGTATCAAGTTGTAGAGCAGCGTTGCCAGGCTTGGCACCACCAACAATAAACCGGTCGTAATGAGAATAGACAAGATTGATTGAATTATCGGTAAATAAACTCTCTATCAAAAAATCATTTCGAATTTTATGTGTGTCATAGGCGTCGATATCAGCGGGGTTAGTCGCAAATCGTATCGTATAGTTTACAGGCATTAAAAAAAACTGAGTTTGATTTATAATGTAATCGATTGCACATTATATAGATAAATATAGATTTATTCACACGTTTTTGAATTTTATGATGATCTCTTTGATAAACATGAGTTCGAGATAAGGATAAACATTTTTAAATTGTCGTTCAGCACATAATGCGGGGTCTCCTGATCATGATCATATGGAGATTTCGCTTCGCGTTCAAAATGAATGGCGCAAAACTGGAAGAATAGGTGCCACTATTAGATTTTAAATCAATCTCGAACTCACATTTATAATAAGTTCCAGGCCTTACGTTGCATTAACAAATTATTATTTAGAACATCGGTTAAGAAAAAGGAGATTAATTCTATGAAGATTGAGCATTTTGCTTTTAATGTAAAAGAGCCGGCTAAAATGGCTGACTGGTATGTTGAGAATTTGGGTCTGACGATTGTAAGTCAGGTTAAAACAGAACCATTCACCACTTTTTTAGCAGATAAGAGTGGAAGAGTAATGATCGAAATTTATAGAAATCCTTCTGATGAAGTTCCTGATTATGAGAATATGGATCCGTTAATTCTTCACCTGGCATTTATTTCGATCCAGCCAGATAAAGACAAGATGCGATTGATGGATGCGGGAGCTGCTTTGGTGAGTGACGAGGTATTGGCTGATGGTTCTCATCTTGTGATGCTTCGCGACCCGTGGGGATTCTCCATTCAGCTCTGTAAACGAGCCAATCCTATGCTCTCCGAAGTAGAAGAGTCGTAATTCTGTCCTGTAGATCAGCCCTTTGGCAAATTAATCCAACTTCACTTTTATGAAATTTAGTGCATTTCTTTTAAAGGCATACAGGTATTCAAAAGTTGAATAAATCGTAACAACACAAGTGATGATATGGATGATCTGCGAATTAAATATGAAAAACTGGTGAATACTCTTACAGATATTCTTGTCAGCGTTGACATGGATCGTGATAAAGCCAGGCTTTGTGCAACTTTATTTGTCAATGCAAGCCGCGATGGTGTGGAATCGCACGGTCTGAACCGGTTTCCTTTGTTTATTGATCTGATCAAAGGTGGAAATGTAGATGTAAAAGCAGAACCTGAATGTGTGGATTCACTTGGTATTTTTGAAAGGTGGGATGGAAATCTCGGAGCCGGAAATATAAATGCCTGGTTAGCTATGAGCAGGGCAATTGAGCTGGCAAAAATCAGTGGAATCGGTTGCGTAGCCTTGCGAAATACGAATCACTGGATGCGCGGTGGAAACTATGGTTGGCAAGCCGTTGACAATAATTGCATTGGCATCTGCATTACCAATACAAAACCCAATATGCCTGCATGGGGTGGCAGCGAACCTGTTCTGGGTAATAATCCTATCGTAATTGGGATTCCCCGAAAGAGGGGACCCATTGTACTCGATATGGCGCTGGCTCAATACTCCTATGGGAAAATGGATGAATATGCTATGGGAGAAAAACAGCTACCTTTTGAAGGAGGGTTTGACGAAAAGGGCAATCTGACGAAAAATCCAAAGATAATAATAGAGAATGAATTGGCTCTTCCGATAGGACTGTGGAAGGGAGCCGGATTATCACTGGTCACAGACATGATAGTCTCAATTTTGTCGGAAGGAAAGTCAACGATTGAAATCGGCGAACAGGAAGAAGAATATTTACTTTCTCAGTTATTTCTATGCTTTTATCCCCAAAAACTTGGATCGGCACGGGATCCGGATGAATTGACGGATCAGGTGATTGAAAATCTCAAATCCTCATCCGTATTTGAAGGAGAAGAGATACGGTATCCCGGAGAAAGAACATTGCAAAAACGAAAAGAGAATTTAGAAAAAGGAGTTCCGGTCAATAATGAGATCTGGAAGAAGATTGTTAGCATTGAAAAAGGATAAAATTATACTCTCAGTTGTACAAGGAATAACCTATAGCAAAAAAAAATAAATCTGTAGAACTGTTAATGATGATAAACGAAATAAAATATTTTGCAATGAAAGTACATTTTTTTTACTCTGTTTACTTAACCGATTAAGTTAACTTGATGTCCCACTAATACTGTGATATAAAATAAGTACCCGATAAAGGATTGTACTATACTCAAACCGTATGTTTACGTGAAAAATTAAATAGGATGATTAAGCAGATCATCAAAAAAATAACTGATTATGTTAGGAAAATATTCAATAGGTACCGGAGACAGATTTGGGCAACAAGGTGAAGCACAGTTAAGAACAGTACTCAATGCAAAAAATAATGATGGTGTTATTATTTATCCTGTTTGGAATAAGTCTCATCGTGAACATCAGATAATAGGAACACAACATGATGAAGTAAGAGAGGAGGCCGATAATGCCACCCGTAAATTGAATTGGGACAAACCTTATTTTGTTGATGCAGATCATATCACCCGGGAGATAGTGGACCCGTACATTGAGCCGTCTAATTTTTTCACCATTGATGTTGCAGAATATATTGGAAAACCAGTCGATAATTCTGATAAGGAAGAGTTTTTGAAAATGAACCGATCCTTCATCGGTGAGGTTTCTATTCCGGGTATCTCCAAATCGTTCAGGGTTAGTGAATCATTTCTCGGCAAATGGTGCGATCAATATCTTCACGCCATTCAGGAAGCCGGTAAACTATATCGGTACATCAAAAGTAAAAAAACAAATGGTGAAGCTGCATTTGAAATATCTATGGATGAGGTTGAAACTCCACAGACACCTGTTGAACTGTTTTTTATTCTGAAGGCGCTGGCCGATCACGATGTTCAAATACATACGATAGCACCTAAATTTACGGGTGACTTTTATAAAGGCGTGGATTATGTGGGGGATATAGATCAGTTTGTTAAAGAGTTTGATGAAGATTTATGGGTCATCGATTATGCTATAAATGAGTTTAACCTGCCGGAAGGGCTTAAATTAAGTGTTCATTCTGGAAGTGATAAATTCTCACTGTATCCCCACATGCAGAAGTTGATTAAAGAACATGATACAGGCCTTCATCTGAAAACATCGGGAACTACCTGGCTTGAAGAATTGATCGGGCTGGCAGAATCAGGTGGAGATGGACTGCAGATGGTATATAAGATTTACAGGGAAGCATACAGCCGGTATGATGAATTAACCGGACCATATTTGCCCGTCATAGATATAAATGAATCCGATCTTCCAGAACCTTCGGAATTCTCCACATGGAGCGGACAGCAGATCGTGGATGCTGTTGAGCATAATCCGGATAATCCAAAATTTCAATCCGGACTGCGACAGTTTTTCCACTGTTCATATAAAATTGCCGCAGAACAGGGAGAATCATTTATTAATTTGTTGGTTGATAACCGTCGCGGAATCTCCGGTCGTGTGACAGACAATTTATATCAAAGACATATAAAACCACTATTTGTGGGTTAATTTGATTTTGAATTAACCGACCTGTAGGAGATGATTTTATAGCGATTGCAGCAGGTAACAATCATAATATTGCTTTAAGAAGTGATGGTACCATAGCTTATTGGGGTTGGGATTATAACATTTCTGAACGGCCAGGGATGGTTGTGGGCTCAACTCCACAGGATAATGGGTTTATTACCATAGCAGCATCGGGAACTCAC
>CAYOLE010000136.1:0-9162 GCA_964404705.1 uncultured Rhodohalobacter sp.
AAAACAGCCGGGACTGCAATTGCTGTTGGTTCTTTTGGCTTTCCTTCAATTATTTTACCTCGCCGAAGACAAAAAATTGGCGTTGCTCTTGTAGGTTTAGGAAGTTATGCCGGAGGTCAGCTGGCCCCGGCTCTGCAAGAGACCGAGCACTGTGAACTGAGGGGAATTGTTACAGGCACACCCTCCAAAATTCCTGAATGGCAGGAACAGTATGGCATTGATGATCGTAATGTATATAGTTATGAAACACTTCACGAAGTGGCCAATAACGATGATATAGATGTCATCTATATCGTAACTCCACCCGCGATTCATTCCAGAGATGCAATAGTAGCAGCAGAGGCCGGCAAACATGTTTGGTGCGAAAAACCGATGGCGATGGACCCTGATGAATGCCAGGCAATTATCGATGCGGCAAATAAGAACAACGTACAGCTGACGATTGGCTACAGGATGCAGCATGAGCCGAACACGCAGACAATCATACGCTTTGGGCAGGAAGAAACGTATGGAGCTGTTACCGGCGTACAAACCGGTGCAGGTTACAACGGAGCTCATCGCGATCCTGAAAATTGGAGACGAATTGGTGCTCTTGGGGGCGGTGCACTGTATGATATGGGCGTATATCCTATTAATGCCGCACGTTATGCTACAGGGATGGAGCCGGTTGCGGTGAAAGGCAGGCAATGGTCCGACCGGGAGGAAATGTACTCCGATGTGGATGAGCATACAGATTTTGAATTGGAATTTCCAAATGGAATCATCGCAAAAGGGGAGACCAGTTTTGGCAATTCAAGCAATTACCTAAATGTAGAATGCACGGATGGATCGTATCGTCTGAGCCCGATGCAAAGTTATCGAGGCGTACAGGGGGAAACAAGCGATGGCAAGGAACTTCCACCGGCAGGTATCAATCAACAGGCACAGCAAATGGATGACGACGCGCTGGCCATAATAGAAAATAAAGATCCCATCGTTCCTGGCGAAGAAGGCCTGGCTGATATTCGTATTGTTAATGCGATTATGGAATCCTCCCAAAAAGGCGAAGAATGGATTAAGCTTTGAAATATTTACAGTAACTGTACACCGAAGCTTCTGCGTCGACAGCTATGCATGATCCGTAAAAGATATAGGCTGAACAAACTGTATGATCAGAAAGCGAACATACCACAGATGTGTTATTGAATCCTGATTTATGCCAGTAAAAAAAAGGCACACTTTCTGGCGGCTTAATCTCCCATCTCACGGGTGATTGTCTTTTTTGCTGATTCACAGTTGAATATCTTTTTAATCGTTTTCAATACACTGATTTTATCAATCGGTTTTGTGATAAAATCATCAGCACCCGCATTAAAACTCTTTTGGCGGTCCTCCTCCATGGATGATGCAGTGAGTGCTATTATTGGCAGATGTTTACCAGTGGTTTTCTCCATCTCCCTGATTAGTGTTATGGCTTGATAGCCATCCATCTCCGGCATCTGGATATCCATAAATACAGCGGCATAATCAGTAAACTTAAGCGCGTCTACGGCTTCAGCACCATTGTTAACCACATCTACTGAAATTCCCTCTTTTTCGAAGATTTTCCGGACTATTATCTGATTTATCTTATTGTCTTCCGCAACCAGAATCTTTTTCTTTTTAAGTAGTTTCTTTTCCATATCCGATATATGATTATCCGTTAAGCCATCGAGTTGTAGTTTGTTGTATTATTTTGAATGAGCGGTAAATAAGCAATGAGTACCTATAACCGGTTCACTATCTCCAACAGTATAATTCATCAAATCAGCAAGGAATCAGGACTATGCCTTTCCAAAGCACTGAACCGCCAAGCTTTCGTGTAGTGGAGGAATCAACCTGTACGAAATCGTAGTTTTTAAAAAAAACGTAAATGGGCGGGTTAAACCCGTTTATCGTCCATCCCTGCTTATTCTAAAGGAATAGCAAATAAGAAAAGATACCGCTGATAAGACGCGTTTAAATTTTGTTATTGAATGAGCCATCAAGTTACAAAATTGCTACTAACTGAATAAAAGATTAATCTCCGTCATCACTTCTTCTGCCACCGCCCATTATCACCACGCGGGGTTGCATGATTGCTACTGACTCCACCAGCTTTCCCTCCTGCAAATGCATAACCCGGTCGATATCTTTATAGCACTGGTTCGTCTCATCGGTGGCTACGCCAATCGTAAGAATATCTTTTTCCTTTAAAAATTTCCGGTATGCTTTGTCATTATGATTTTTTTTAGCCTTGGTTCTCGAAGAAATTCGCCCTGCTCCATGTGCACTGCTCCAGAGGCTCTCTTTGTTGCCAAGACCTTCAACAAGGTAAGATGATGTTCCCATCGATCCGGGAATGATTCCCACCACTCCCTTTTCTGCCGGAGTGGCACCTTTGCGGTGGATGATTATTTTTCTGCCCTCATCATCCGTTTTCTCCCATGCAAAGTTGTGGTGGTTTTCAAATTCAGCAAGAATTTCCAAGCCTGCTTCCTTTGCAAAGTGTTTATGAATCAAATCATGATTGGCGCTGGCATAATCACCCATGAGCTGCATGGCATTCCAATATTCCCGGCCCGCATCGTGATCAAGAGAGAGCCAGGCGTAGTTCTTAGAGATTCCACTGTGTTGTTTTTGCGTCTCTTTTTCGGCAATATTTTTATAATAACTGGCGATTTGATAACCAGTGCCCCGGGAGCCGGAATGCGTAAGTAGTGCTACAAAGCGATCCCCTTTAAATAAAGGAAGCCACGATTTCTCTTTTATGACCTCTCCCGTCATCAGATCGGCAAAATGGTTGCCACTGCCTGAGCTTCCAAGCTGCTTTGCGGCTTTGTTTTTCAACTCCCGAGCTTTTCCAATCTCATCCCATCGTGAATCTTCCATCACGGGATGATCCCGTTTACCATCAATGAAATCCGCTCCCAGTCCAAAACTGGTAACTCCATCCAGAATCTTTGCGAACGTTTTTCGTGCTTCCTCAAATTCGTCCGGTTGAATGTCAAGAATACTCAACTTCATACGGCAGGCAATATCGAAGCCAACAAATGCAGGCGAGACAGCGTTATCCAGCGCCGCAACACCGCCAACAGGAAGTGCATATCCAACATGAGCATCAGGCAGGAGTGAGCCAGCAACAGCTACCGGAAGTTCACAAGCTTTCTCAAGTTGGTTATATGCCTCTGGTTCAATATCGAGATCAATTTCTCCATATACAGTTATCGGCTTCATAGATATAAAGGGTCTGAATTTTAATTCGCCGAATTATAATAACAAACTCTCACTTTTAAATGTTTCCATCTCAGGTTCCGATAATCAGAAAATGGTCATTTATCGCTCATATAATTTTGCGCCTTTTTTTATGATGAATGAATTTAACTTTATTCAAACTGCTCTATTGCATCGCTCAGCTCCGTATCTTCCTCATAAAATTTCTTCCATTTTTCCTCAGGATCTGGCGGAGTGAGCAGGGATACTACAATCAGCACAACAATCGACAATCCTGCAGCAGGTAGTACGATGTAATCAAACGGAATTAACGGTTCAGGTCCAAAAGAGTTGATAGTGGTAATAAGAACGGTTACTCCCATGCCAGTAGCTATTGATGCCACTCCTCCGGCAGTTGTGACCCGTTTCCAAAGAAATGCCGCAAGCAGTGCAGGAGTAAGGCCGGCGCCGATCATAGTATATGCGGTGAAGGCCATATCAAGAATTGTGCGGAATTGAGTGAGCAGCATCCATGCCACAATTCCGAGTAAGAGAACCATCACTCGCTGAAAAAATACGATCACCTTTTCAGTCGCATTTGGATTAATAAAACGCTGATAAATATCGCGGGTAAGGTTGGTAGACGGTGTGAGCAGAAAACTATTCCCGGTGGATGTGATGATCGCCACAGCAGCGCAAATCAATAATAACCCGCCGGCCAGTGGAATGCCAACTTCCGTTCCAAAGCGAGCAGTGTGGAGAATAATCCGTTCGCTGTCTTCTGCAGCAAGATGCATGATATTTGAGGGATCAAGACCATTAAAATGACTGAAAGTGAGAATAGCCAGTGAAGCAATCGCCGTTTCGATGACAATGGTTCCAATCACCCAAAACATCACGGCATTTTTAGCTGACTTCTCATTTTTCGCTGAATAAAACTTCTGATACATGTTCGATTCCCCCAGCAACAGCAAAAACGTGGGGAAAAAAACACCCATCACCCATATCCAGTTGTGTTCCCCGGTAATGTTAAACAGTGATGGATCAAGCTCAGTTATGACAAACTCCATTCCACCAAGATTCACAAATACAAGCGGTACAGCCACAAGTACCGCAAGCGTAATAATCGCGCCATTTATAATATCTACCGATACAATGGATAGCATTCCGGCAAAGGCAGTGAAAGAAATAATGAACCCGGCAGTAAGAAGAACTCCCTTCCATTCTGGAATACCAGCCACTAAATTCAGAACAAACCCACCGCCTCTGAATTGGTATCCCACTATTGTGGTATACGCTATAACAATTACGATTGTCCCTAAAACCCGCGCCCACTTGTTGTACCGGAGTTCCAGAATATCGGGTACTGTGTACTGAGCGATTCGGCGAACACGTCCCGCCAGGAAAAATACGATCACGATGCCTATCCATGCACCGGCTGCCAGCCAAAGCTCTGAAATTCCTACTCGCGCTGCCAGTCCGGCGCCAGCCAGCAAGGTTCCGGATCCAAGCCAGGTACAAAGCAGCGTTCCCACCAGTTTTGGCGTGGAAACCGAACGGCCAGCCACCATAAAATCATCCTGGTTTTTGATGGCGCGGCTTTTCCATACAGAGATGCCCATCAACATGGCGAGATATAGCAGTACAATCCAGAAAAAAATGGGCATTTATAATAATCAGGTCAGAAAGTTATCAGGATGTAAAATGCTCCTCAGAGATATCTATATCTAATCATTCGAATGTATTGAATTATGTGATTGAATTCACAAACCAATTTCATGACAAGTACGCCGTTAGTTTAGTAATGAAAATTCAAAAGAAATAATTTGACTTAAACTTGCTTGAAGTTATCCGGCAGCTTGTTACTTTTAAAATGTTCTTTTGGAATAGGGTCTGAACCCTTCATTTATTTAATCAAATAAGCAAAGAATGTCTCAGCGAACATATAGTGAAAAAGAAGTCGCAGAAATTATAAAACGTGCTGCTGAGCTGGAATCAGGTAAATTATCCAGTGAGCGCGATGACCGGCCTGGACTTAGCCTGGATGAACTGTCTGCCATAGCTGTGGAAGCGGGTATCGATCCCGAAAATGTGAGAGAAGCGGCACGGCAACTTAACTCACCCGCTAAAAGAAGCCATTCAGCAATTGCCAGTGGTGAACTTGCTGCGGAAAGATGGGTAACAAGTGAACTTACAGATGAGCTGGAAGACCTTTTAATTGCAGATCTGAATCACCGGTATAATACAACTCATATTAAAAAGAGCTGGAAAGATAACATTCTGGAAGATGGTGACGATGAATCGGCTGGAAAAAGCAAGGTGCAGCGTACGGGCAACAGTGTTGAGTGGAAATATTTCGATGAAGACAAAAAGGAGGAAGTCAGAGTTTTGATTCAGCCGAAAAAAAATCAAATAAGAATTCGTGTAAGCAAAAGAAATAATCGGGAAGTTAGGTATCCCGGGTTGGACAGCAGCAATTTGGACTATCTTTCATACATACCCTTTTTAGCCGCTATTATGGTACTGATTTCGCTCCCCTATTCATTTCTCCTAAATGCAATTATGGCCATTCTGACATTTGCTGTTCTGAAACTGGGATTAATACCGACAGTAAAAAAAATAACTGAAAAGCGGGCTGGCATAAAAGAAAAAGATGATTTAGAAATAAAAAGAATAAAATCTGACAAATTTACGATGGAAGTTAACGATGTGGCTGATGATCTGGCCCGCCTGTTAAGTAGTTCAAATGCCAGGGAACAAACTTCTGACAGATTAGAAATTAAGAATGATAGTACTAAAATTGAGCAGGAAAACAGTGAGAAAAGTAAAAACAGATCCAGACATTAGAATGTCTGTGTTTCAATCCATGCATCATTTAGATAAGGTTCCATATTTACTTTCCTCCTGATTTAACATAGTTGCTCATGGCAATTTGCAAAAAATAAGACAGACTTCACTCCATAATAAACTCGGTTTAATATGCCTATTTTAATACGGGCTTTTACAGCTTATTTCTCATTGCTGATTTTTATTTCCCTGTGTGATAGGGTTTTAGCCCAACCTCAGCCTGATTACTGGCAACAGGCAGTGGATTACAAGATGGAGATCGATATGGATGTGGAAACCAACCGTTTTGATGGCCATCAGGTTCTCACGTACACAAACAATTCACCCGACACACTTCATCGGGTATTTTACCATCTCTTTTTTAACGCATTTCAGCCCAATAGCATGATGGACAAACGCTCACGGACAATCGAAGATCCTGAACGGCGTGTTATGGATCGAATATATCACTACGATGAATCAGAAATTGGCTATCATAATATAGATTGGATCACGCAGAACGGCACAAATGTTGAATTTACCGTAAAAGGTACCATCATGGAAGTGCATCTGTCAGAGCCAATCGCTCCCGGCGAAGAGGTTGAATTTGAAATGGAATTTGAGGCACAGGTTCCACTTCAGACGCGACGTTCCGGCCGTGATAACCAGGAGGGTATTCGTTATTCAATGGCCCAGTGGTATCCCAAATTAGCTGCTTATGATGAAAACGGCTGGCATCCCAACCCTTATATTGGCCGGGAGTTCTATGCGCCATTTGGCAATTTCGATTTCACCATTCACATAGACAGTGATTATGTGGTAGCAGCCGGAGCCTACCTGCAAAATCCGCAGGAAACAGGCTATGGATATGAAGACCCAGGCAGTGAAATAAACCGGCCAAATGGTGACAAACTCACCTGGCATTTTTCAGCTTCAAATGTACACGATGTAATGTGGGCGGCAGATCCGGATTATACCCATACAACTTACCAGGTTCCGGATGGACCTCTCTTGAGATTTTTCTATCAAACCGAACCTGTAGCCATCAATGCTGATGATGAAGATCAGTCACTACTCCTGGATAACTGGGAGCGGCTGCCAGAATATACATCGCGTGCTTTTGAGTTTATGAACAAAAATTACGGTAAATATCCCTTTGATGAATATGTTGTAATTCAAGGTGGTGATGGCGGAATGGAATATACAATGGGTACGCTTATTACAGGCAACAGAAATTTTAGCAGTCTTACAGGCGTAACGGTACACGAACTGGTTCACGCCTGGTACGAAGGAGTGATGGCAACTGATGAAACCCGACATCAATGGATCGATGAAGGGTTCACCATTTATTTATCGGCACTGATCATGAACGAACTGTTTAATGATGGAGAAGAAGATCCCATGGTGAACCGTCATCAGGGTTATTTCAACATTGTAGAGGCAGGTATCGAAGAACCAATGCATATTCATGCCGATCATTATGTTCGCAACGCTGCATATAATGTAGCATCCTATACCAAAGGAGCTATATTTCTGCATCAACTCGGCTATATAGTAGGGGATGGCGTTCTGAAACGGGGACTAAAACGGTTTTACGAAGAGTGGCAATTCAAACATCCGGATGGCCGAAACTTTATACGGATCATGGAACGGGAATCAAATATGGTACTTGACTGGTACTACGACTATTGGGTTGAAACCACCAAAACGATTGATTATGGAATCAAAAATGTAGAATCAATCGGAGAAAATCATACAGAAATTACACTGGAGCGTATTGGGCTGATGCCGATGCCGATCGATCTCGAAGTGGAGCTAACTGACGGATCAATTCGCCATTACTACATTCCGATGCGGATCATGTGGGGAGAGAAGGCTAACGAAAATCCTGATATTGAACGCCATATTGCCGAAGACTGGCCATGGGTTTTTCCCGAATATAGCCTGCAGATCGATATACCAGAAGCTGAAATCGACCGGGTTGAGATTGACCCCAGTCGCCGAATGGCAGATATTGATCGCAAAAATAACATTTGGGAATAGATTTCAGATCTCGAAATTGTAGCTATTTTCGAGGTATTAATTAAATTATCCGTCTCTGAAACGGATGAATGTAACCCCGTTGGAGCCCGTTCAAAATTATCCTATCTTATGAAGTTGTACAATCAATCAACAAAAATTACTTTTTATGACTTTGTTACATGCATTTTTTATGATGGGAGGTGCCGAAGGTGGTGATGGCGCCATTATAAACCTGCTCTTTTTAGGTGCCCTTTTCTTTGTATTCTACTTCTTCATTATCCGGCCGCAAAGCAAACGTCAGAAGGAAATTCAGCAAAAAGTATCGGAGATGAAAAAAGGCGATAAAGTTGTAACCGGCGGCGGAATGATTGGTGTGGTGAATTCCATCGATGAAGAGACTGTTTTAGTAGAAATCGACAGTGGTGTGAAGGCACGATTTCAAAAAAGCTCTATCACGGATGTAAATCCGGGAAAGAAGAAGTAAGTTAACCCGCTTTCCTCACCTACAGATTGTAGTCATGAACGATTCTCCCTTTAACACTATCCCCGAAGCGATTGAAGATATTCGCAACGGCAAAATTGTGATCGTTGTAGATGATGAAGATCGCGAGAATGAAGGTGATTTTCTGATGGCTGCGGATAAGGTTACACCTGAAGCAATTAATATTATGGTGAAACATGGCCGTGGTTTGGTTTGTGTGCCCATCACAAAAGACAGGGCAAAGAAACTTGATCTGGATTACATGGTTTCAGAGGGTGCTGATCCGCAGGAAGCTGCCTTTACGATTTCAGTGGATCACAAAAAGCTTACCACCACAGGAATTTCCGCACCCGATCGTGCAAATACAATCCGGGAACTTATTAACCCGAATGCTGACCCATCTGATTTTCGCCGGCCGGGACATATTTTTCCGTTGATAGGGGTGAATGGGGGAGTGTTGCGCCGCGCCGGACACACCGAGGCAGCTATCGATTTTGCACGTCTGGCTGGTAGCAAACCTGCAGGAATCATCTGCGAAATTATGCACGATGACGGCGAAATGGCACGCTTGCCGGAACTGATCGAACTCTCCAAAAAGTTTGGCATGAAACTGGTAACAATCA
>CAYOLE010000137.1:0-1823 GCA_964404705.1 uncultured Rhodohalobacter sp.
CTTTAGGGATCATTTGGTTAAATGATTAAATCAACTAATTTTAAAGTCATTATTCAGTAAATCAGAATTCCTGCTATAAGATTTATTAGGTGTTTAGTAATAAACAGGATGACCGAATAACCCAAAAGAAAGTAGGATTTTAAAGACGCCTAATAGTACGGTTAGTATACATTAACGAGAAAGTAAGTGAGGTCTGTTAAGTGAGTACAAATGTTACACTAAAACAAATTGCTGAAGCATTGGGTGTTTCGGCAATGACAGTCTCAAGAGCACTGAATAACCGGTCTAATGTCGACGAGAAAACAAAAGATCGCATTTTGAAAAAAGCCCGGAGTATGGGTTACACTCCCAATCATGTAGCGAAAAGCCTGGTATCACGCAAAACATATACAATAGGAGTGGTGATTCCTGAAATATCACACGTCTTTTTTGCCCAGGTAATAGGTGGTATCGAGGAGGTGGCTTATAAAATGGATTATCAATTGATTTTGACAAACTCGGCTGAAAATTACGAACGGGAGAAGAAAGCTATACAAACACTGCGCTCAAAACGGGTGGATGGAATTTTAGTTTCAAATTCAGAGACTACGAAAGATTTTTCACATTTTGAAAATGTGATAAAATCAGGAACGCCTTTGGTATTTTTTGATAGATGCATACTCGGACTTGGTGCGAGTACTATTAGTGTGAATGACAGGATCGGGGCAAAAAAAATGACTCAGCATATGATCGATCATGGATATAAAAAGATTGCCTGTCTGCATGGACCTGGTATTTCGATAGGAAAGGAACGACTTGATGGATATAAAGACGCTCTTGCGGAAAACAATATTCTGTTTGATGAAAATATGGTTGTTGAAAGTGGATTTCAGGAGGCAGGAGGATACAATGCAATGAGCAGTCTTTTAAACCTGTCTGAAGAAAAACGCCCCAGGGCTGTTGTGGCTGTCAACGATCCGGCAGCAATTGGTGCAATTGAACGCATTGAGGAGGCCGGACTTTCTGTTCCGGATGATATTGCAATTTCCGGTTTTTCTGACGACATCCGTGCAGGTTTACTAAAATGTCCTTTAACTACCGTGAGGCAGCCCTCAAAAGAGATCGGCAGGAGAGCGGCTGATAAGCTAATCAAAACCATGCAAAACGAGAATGAGCCTGTTGACAATATAGAATTAAATATCGAGCTCATAATTCGAAACTCTTGTGGTTGTGATTAATCAAATGATAAGTATTAGATAGACTTGCCTTAAATGTTTAACATCTGTTTGCAATTGATTGGAGATTGGTTTTTTTTTGGATGGCAGGTGTTATCGATAACATTAAATAGTGATTTACATAAAAAAGATTAAATTTCACTACAAATCTTATCGAAAGAAATCAATTTATAAGTACTGGATCTCTGAATAGTGGAATTTGCTGTTCATTCAATAAATATTGTGCTGATTACACTTGATCGATTCATTAATGGCAGTAATATACTCCTCGAATTAAGGAAAGTGGATTGAGACGACAATCATACATTTTCTGGCCCTAACCAGTATCAAAACAGAAACTATGGCTAATGGAATAACATGGAGCATTTTATAATCATCAGTTCATTTCTGCTGTTTATTATATTCGTTGCTGTTTTTACATGGTGGTGGGTTCGAGATCAGGATATATCAAGTCTTGATGGATATTATCTTGCGGGGAGGAGACTCAGTTTTCCATTTATTGCAGGTTCGTTATTACTGACGAACCTCTCTACCGAGCAGATGGTTGGACTGAATGGCGCCGCGTTTATTGATGGATTAAGTGTGATGGCCTGGGAGGTGCTGGCTGTA
>CAYOLE010000137.1:1923-9028 GCA_964404705.1 uncultured Rhodohalobacter sp.
TGTTTGGCGGGCTGAGTTCTATCGCGGTATCCGATCTTCTCAATGGAATTGGCTTGTTACTGGGAGGTTTTGCCATAACTTATTTCGGACTTCAGGCTGTAAGTGGTGGCGGGGGAATGCTGCAGGGATGGCAGACCCTGAATGAAGCCAATCCGGAACGTATTAATTCTATTGGCGGACCGGAACAATCGGTTCCTTTTTCAACATTATTTACCGGTGTATTACTGCTGAATGTATTTTATTGGTGTACCAATCAGCAGATTATCCAGCGAACCTTTGGAGCCAGCAGCCTTGAAGAGGGGCAAAAGGGTGTCCTACTTACCGGCTTGCTGAAACTGCTCGGGCCATTATATTTGGTGCTGCCTGGAATTATTGCTTTCTATCTGTATGCTGATACAGGAATCAGCGCCGATAGTGCATATGGTGTTTTGGTCAGAGATGTACTGCCGACACCCCTTACAGGCATATTTGCGGGCGTTATGGTGGGGGCGATACTTAGCTCTTTCAATTCTGCACTCAATGCGACATCCACACTTTATGGTTACGGTTTTTATAAGGCGATCTGGAACAGGGAAGCGACAGATGATCAAATTGTTAAGGCAGGGAAAGGATTCGGGTGGATTGTAGCATTCGCATCCATGATCATCGCCCCGCTGCTCATAGGTCAGGAAAGCATTTTTCAATATTTGCAGCAGATGAACGGCATCTATTTTATTCCCATACTTGCAGTAGTTGCAGTGGGTATGATTGGACGGCGGATTCCGCCATTGGCGGCAAAGTGGGCACTGGTAGTCGGTTGTCTTTCGATAGCCACCGGATATTTTGTGCCCCCGTTCAACGGATGGGTGGCTCAAATAACAGAGTTTCACTTTCTTGGTCTGGCTTTTCTGCTCCTGGTTATGCTGATGCTTACAATCGGTTATTTTAAACCACTTTCTGAAGCATGGGAGCAGGAGTACACCAAAGATGTGGATATGACTCCCTGGAAGTATTCTCTGCATGCCAGTGTATTCCTGGTCATCATTGTATTGTTGATCTATGCCTTTTTTGCTGATTTTTCGATTCTCATTGAATCCTGAACTGAGTAAATCTGAATTTTGAAATCATACTGTAGCAAGTGTTAAGCCACATGAAAATCTGTATGAATCCTGTCAGGATGTATTGACATTTAAAAGCCGGCTAAAATCAAATTTTGAAATGCTTTTTTAAAACTATTTCATGGAATTAATCATCGAAAAAATACTCAGGGATTTCAAAGAGCGATTTGGTTCTGTGCCAATTGTTGTTGATTCACCAGCCCGGGTAAATCTGATTGGCGAACACACAGATTATAACGATGGTTTTGTCCTGCCCGCAGCAATAGATAAAAAGATCGTATTGGCTATGGCTGCCAACCGCCTGAATAAAATCAGGCTATTTGCTACAGATATGAAAAAAGGTGAGTATCAAACCGAAATATCGACGATTTATAAGAAATCTGAACTGCACTGGCCAGACTATATTATAGGTGTGGTTGATCAGCTTCAAAAGCGGGGAAAGATTGTACAAGGGTTTGATTGCCTGCTGGGAGGAAATATACCCATCGGGGCAGGTTTATCGTCATCAGCTGCACTGGAGGGCGGTGTTCTGATAGGACTAAAACACTTGTTTGATCATAATCTCACCCGGCTGGAAATGGTCAATCTGGGACAGCAAGCTGAAAATCAATTTGTGGGTCTACAGTGTGGTATTATGGATCAATTTGCCAATCTTTATGGAAAAGAGGGGAGTGTTATTAAACTGGATTGCCGTAATCTGGAATTCACTTATCATCCGTTTGATCAGCATAATGTGGAGATTTTGTTGTTTGATACAAATGTAAGACGTGAACTGGCATCATCTGAATATAATGTGCGTCGTAAACAGTGCGAAGAGGGCGTGCGCATCCTGAAAAAACATGATCACTCTATCAAAAACCTGCGGGATGTATCAGATGATCTGCTGGAAAGATTTAATAATGAGCTGCCTGATGCAGTTTATACCCGCTGCCGGTATGTACTGGATGAAAATCAGCGCGTTTTGGATGCTGCATCCGATCTGTCTGAAGGGGATATCGCTGCGTTTGGTCAGCGGATGTACCGTTCTCACTACGGACTGCGGGATCAATACGAAGTAAGCTGCCGTGAACTTGATGTTCTTGTGGAAGCAACCGAAAATCTCGATGCTGTATTAGGATCCCGGATGATGGGCGGAGGTTTTGGCGGATGTACCATTAATTTGGTAAAATCTTCTGGATCAGATACCATAATTGATGCGGTTCAGGATCTCTATACATCCGAATTCGGTCAGGAGTTGAAGTTTTACCGGGTAGCTATAAGTGACGGAGCAAGAATCTTAGAGGAGAAAGTATCGAATTAATGAGTATTATATGAGTGAAATTTAGGTACTGATTAACACTCTTTTTTTAGTTTTTGCAATCGCAATAATGTTCAAATAAAATTAGTGTACATGGATTTTAATCAGAAGCCCCACCGGCGTCTTAATATTTTAACAGGTGAATGGGTTCAGGTTTCACCGCATCGTACCAAACGTCCCTGGCAGGGACAAGAGGAAACCCCGGCGGGGAGACAAAAACCTCAGCATGATCCGAACTGCTATCTTTGCCCCGGAAATGAGAGGGCGGGAGGTGTTAAAAATCCTGACTACCAATCCACATTTGCTTTCGACAACGATTTTAGCGCCCTTTTACCAAATACCGAAGAGGAGACAGTTGACAGGAAGGGTTTGTTAAAAGCCAGGACCGAAAAAGGAATCTGCCGGGTTGTCTGTTTTTCTCCCCGGCATGATCTCACATTGCCTGAATTGGGTATCGACCAGATCAGAAATGTGGTGAATCTCTGGATT
This sequence comes from uncultured Rhodohalobacter sp., assembly GCA_964404705.1. Lineage (GTDB taxonomy): Bacteria > Bacteroidota > Rhodothermia > Balneolales > Balneolaceae > SW132. The sequence continues at coordinate 4,807 of CAYOLE010000137.1, forward strand.
GAAGAATACCGGCACCTGGGCAGAAAGCCGTTTATCAATTACGTGCAGATATTTGAAAACAAAGGAGAAGTAATGGGATGCAGTAATCCGCACCCGCACGGACAGATATGGGCGCAGGAAACTATTCCTGAGGAACCGGCGAAAGAATTTATACAGCAGAATACCTATTTTAATAATAATGGCCAGACACTTCTCGGTGATTACCTTAACCTTGAGCTGAAAGAAAAAGCCCGGGTTGTTGCTGAGAATGATGATTTTGTAGTATTAGTACCGTTCTGGGCTTTTTGGCCGTTCGAGACCATCGTCATAAGCCGGAGACCGTTTGGACGCTTCACAGATATGAAAGAGGCAGAGAAGCAGTCCCTCGCCGATATTATCCTTAAAATTACAATCAGGTATGATAATATTTTTAATATTTCCTTTCCTTATTCAGCGGGGTTTCATCCTGCCCCCACGGATGGCGAGGATCATCCAGAATGGCATTTTCACATGCATTTCTACCCGCCGTTATTGCGTTCTGCCACCGTTAAAAAATTCCGTGTGGGATACGAAATGCTGGCAAATCCACAACGCGATATTACTGCCGAGGCAGCTACTGACCTTCTAAGGCAAAAATCCAATACTCATTACAATCAAACAGTGAAAACATAAATGATACTTATGAAAATATATAAAGACATGAATAATATTTTTATAAAAATGTCTATGATGTCAGCTTTACTATTCACATTATTTATCTCATGTGCGGATTCTACTGCCGAGAATATATCTGCAGATCCGGATACTGAAGAATGGGTGGAACTTTTTAACGGTGAAAATTTAGATGGCTGGGATTTTAAAATTACCGGATATGAGCTGAATGAAAATTTTAACAACACATTTCGGGTGGAGGATGGTCTGATGAAAATTCGATATGATGAATATGACCAGTTTGATGGGCAGTTCGGACATATCTTCTATGAAGAGCCATTTTCGTATTATCGCCTGAAGATAGAATATCGATTTGTGGAGGAACAGGCGCCCAACGGTCCGGAATGGGCACTCAGAAATAACGGTATTATGTTCCATTCGCAGTCGGCAGAAAGTATGGAGCGCGATCAGGATTTTCCGGATTCAATTGAATATCAGCTTCTTGGCGGAGATGGTGAAAATGACAGGTCGAACGGGAACATTTGCACTCCGGGAACTCATGTGGTGGTTGATGGAGAACTGGTAACAGATCACTGTATAAGCGCAGATGGCCCAACTCATCACGGCGACCAGTGGGTAACAGCTGAACTTGTGGCTCATGGAAACACCAAACTTCAGCACCTGCTGAATGGAGAGGTAGTGATGGAATACTCAAAGCCACAACTGGATAACGGCCAAAGAATCAGCGGGGGGCATTTTGCGCTGCAGGGTGAGAGCCATCCAACCGATATCCGATCAGTACAGGTTTTAAACCTCGAAGGATGCATGGATGAAAATGCTGCCAATTATAAGAGCTATTATATCAAAGATGATCCTTATAGTTGTGATTAATGCTAATTCTGCTCAGGATTTAACACCAACCCGGGGATATTAAATAACTATGAAATCACAATCCATTTTTTCAATTGTACTCATTTTTTTGGTTTTAAGTGCCTGTGGACCCTCACAGTATGTTACTCAAAACAGCCAATCCCATTATGAATCTCCCGATTTGGTTGTTGGTCTGATTGTTGATCAGATGAGGCCCGATTATATTTATCGCTATTGGGACAAATTTGAAGAAGGAGGCCTTAAGCGACTGGTCAATGAAGGCCACACCTTCAGAAATGCTTATTTCAGGCATCTGCAAACCTCAACTGGTCCGGGGCATGCGGCACAGTTGACTGGCGCAACTCCCAGCGTGCATGGATTGATTGGCAACAGCTGGTATGTACGTGAGCTGGACCGCAATATAAATGTGATTGAGGATGTCGGATCCGGATATCAGGGAGTTGGATCTCTTCCGGATTATAGCGGTGAAAAATCACCGAACAACATGCTGACAACGACAGTTGGGGATGAGCTTTTTATGCATACCGGAGAACGATCCAGGACGATTGGAATTTCGCGAAAAGACAGGGGTGCAATCCTGCCGGCGGGTCATACCGGTGATGCCTACTGGTATGAAGGAGCGACCGGGAATTTTGTTACCTCAACCTACTACATGAATGAACTCCCCGCCTGGCTTCAGGATTTCAACGACAGGAATTTACCGCAGGAATATCTGACCCGCACCTGGGAGCCGCTGCTTCCGATTGAAGAATATGTGGAAAGTCAGCCGGATGACAATCCCTACGAAGGAACGTTTCCAGGTATGGACTCGCCTACATTTCCCGTTGATCTGGCTTATCTCGTTGAAGAACATGATCAGGGTCCGGATCTTTTAAATGCCACACCTTTTGCAGATGAACTACTGTTTGAACTTGCAGTTGCAGCGATTGAAGGGGAAGAGCTTGGCCGGAAGGATGTGACGGATATTCTCTCAATTAGTCTTTCCGCCCCTGACGCGATTGGACACAGGTTCGGCCCGGCATCCAAACAGGTACAGGATTATTATCTGCGGATGGACCGCTACCTGGCTGACTTTTTCGACTATCTGGACACTGAATTCGGAATGGACAATGTACTGGTATTCCTGACGGCCGATCATGGCGGCGCATATATTCCCGAATACATGAGTGATCTGGGAATACCCACCGGTCATTCTGAATTTGGAGTATCGGCAGGCGGACAGGTGCAGCAGGCTGTACGTGAATACCTGCAACAGACCTATGGCGAGGATTTTCTATTAGCCTACAGTAACCAGAATCTCTTTTTGGATCACGATTATATCGATCAAAACGGACTGGATCATGTGGATGTACAAAAAGATATCATGCGATTTGCATTATCACTGGATGTTGTCGGAGGAGCGATTACGGCTGATGCACTCAACAATCAGGAGTTTACCGAAGGAATTAGAGCGCGTGCGATGCATGCTTATCACCAGAAAAGGTCGGGTGATGTAATAGTCTGGCTTCAGCCGCAAACCCATGGCACAGGCACCGGTGGCACAGGGCACGGATCTGGTTGGACATACGATTCACACATCCCATTGATATTTTTTGGGAATGGCATATCTCACGGGCAGTCGAATGAGAAGGTGTTTGTCTCAGACATCGCTTCCACCGTTTCGGTATTTCTCAATTCACCATTTCCCAGCGGGAATATTGGAAATCCTTTAAACGATTTTATGAAGTAAATACACATTGGAAGTATGAAATCAACAGCAATAACAACCTGGTTCAAAATCCGGGTTATGATTAAAAACGTTTTCATTGATCCAAAAAACATAAGCAGTTGGATCTGATTCGGCTGCTTATACTATTACTTATTAGTTTAAAAAAATCATTTATTTAACTGGATAAATAATGAAATTTTATAATTTAGGTGAATCAATTGGTAACGGATTTTTGTCTTTCCCTCCTTATCTGATTATTCCATTTTTAATCTTCACTTTAATCTCCTGCCAGAGCGACACTGATTCTGATATAGATATAGATGATCTCTCGGAAGAAGAAATTCATAACCCTGAATATGCATTTGTGGGAGTTGAAATGAGAGAGGATCTCGATGTTACACTCTTTGCATCTGAAGATATGGTGCGAAATCCTACGAATATGGATGTTGATGACAAAGGAAGAGTCTGGATAACCGAAGGTGTGAATTACCGGCCGGGATTAAATCCGGATATCCCTCAGCAAGAAGAGGGTGATCGTATTGTAATACTTGAAGATACATCAGGGGATGGTAAGGCTGATAAGGAAACCGTTTTTTATCAGGGTAATGATATTAATTCGGCCCTTGGTATCATGGTTCTGGGAAATAAAGCCATTGTTTCAAGAAGTCCCGAGGTGATGATTTTAACAGATACTACCGGCAATGATCAGGCTGATACAAAGGAAATACTGTTTACCGGCATCAGTGGTGAGGATCATGATCATGGTGTACATGCGTTTGTGTTCGGGCCGGATGGTAAATTATATTTTAATTCTGGTGACGCAGGTGGTCAAATCAGAACTCCCGATGGAGAAATCGTAGTTGATGAGTCTGGAAACAGGGTTACACAAGAGGATGGTATCTATCAGAAAGGAATGGTTTTTCGTATGAACAGGGACGGATCGGAATTTGAAGTTCTGGGCCACAATTTCAGGAATAACTATGAAGTAGCAGT
>CAYOLE010000138.1:0-9001 GCA_964404705.1 uncultured Rhodohalobacter sp.
TTTGGGTCAGCTCTCCACAGTTTTGGACTGGACGTTTTCCTGAACTACTTTAAAAGTCTTGCCCCCGCCCCGCAGGAGTATGAAGATGAAACAGGCTCTTCCCGAAAACTTAATCAGCCCTTCAGCGGATTCATTTTTAAGATGCAGGCCAACATGAATCCCGATCACCGCGATTGCGCTGCATTTATCAGAATCACATCCGGTAAATTTGTGCGTGGTCTTGAAGTTATTCATGCAGGAACCGGCAAAAAAGTAAAAATGTCTACACCTCACACTTTAATGGGCGACGAGCGGCAGATTATGGAGGAAGCTTATCCGGGAGATATTGTTTCTCTTTTTAATCCCGGTTTTTTCAGAATTGGATCCACAATTCATGCCGACGACCCGGTTACCTTTAATGTGATTCCTCTTTTTACTCCCGAGCACTTTATGAAAGTATCCACAAAAGATCCTTTTAAGCGAAAACAGCTGCGCGAAGGTCTCAAACAATTATCCGAAGAAGGAGTAGTTCATGTATTTGAAGTCCCCAGGGGAGTAGGTAATGAACTACTTTTGGGAACTGTGGGTGTATTGCAGTTTGAGGTTGTGGAGCATCGGATGAATATTGAATATGGAGTGGAACTGCATCAGCAGGGAGTCACATATCATGCAGCAAGATGGCTGTCAGACAAAAATGCTCAGGTTGTGATTAAAAAACTTGAAAACAGCTACTCCACTCATGTAACAAAAGATATGGACGAAAATCCAATCGTGCTGTTTGAGAGCGCCTACGCTCTTTCGCAGGCCGAGGAGAAAGTTGGGGCTGAGAACCTGTTTAAATATAAACAAGACTAATGACGTGTCAATGAGGAAATAGCGGGTTTGAGTCTTCGGGTGAGTCACTTCTAAGTCATCACAATTTTATAAAAATCTCATTTTTTCGAAAAAACTCATCCGATGACTATTCCCTGCCACCAAACTTTTACAGTAGATATAACACCAATAGATAACGTATCCTACCACGGCATAATATTCGTTTCAATCTCCATGTAATATTCTTCCAAAATATTAGTCTGCTGTTGGGTTAATACCAGCTAAAAGATCCTGATATTTCTGCCGTTCGAGGGGATTATTCCATGTTTCGTACAGATGAATAAAAGCTTCGTATGCTACGGTTAGATCACTCCCTTTTTCCTGCAATGTCATGTACCCTTCGGTGATGAGACTCTCTGCTTCTGCGAACATATTGCGATCCGTACGACAGTATCCCAGCCCTATTTTTGTGCGAGCCAGGCTCGGGTGATCGGCCGGCAGCGTTTTCTGCATGATATCCAGGGCGGTTTTATATTGTATTTCGGCCTCGTCTAAATATCCCTGTAACCGAAGGGCTGCTCCTAAATTTGCCGATAAGATACCCACCGACGGATGCTCTTTCCCCAAAATCTCTTGGGCTATTTGAATTGATTCATTGTAAAGTGGAACTGCTTCATCATGTCGTCCGCTGTTTTTAAAAAGAGCTGCAAGATTGTTCAGCGCCACGGCAACTGGCATACTATGGTCTCCATGCTGTTTTTTTCGCAGTTCAAGTGAAATGTGATAGAGTTCCTCTGCCTCTTCATAATTGCCCTGATCAGCCAATACAGCCGCAAGATTATTCAGACTGCTTAGCAACTCAGGATGCTCTTCTCCGAAAAGGGACCTGCGAATGGTAAGTGCGCGCCGGGCATATGATTCAGCTTTGTTGAATTCTCCACGTTCGGAGTATAACTGGGCTAAATTGTTTGATGATGTTGCAATCAGTGGATGTTCATCGCCCAGGATGGACTCATAGATTTCCAGCGCCTGTTGGTGCAATGCTTCTGCTTCATCTAATTCTCCTTTTCGCTGAAGAATGGTGGCGAGATTTGATATAGCTACAGCTGTTTTACGATCTGATTCTCCATAAACCTGCATATGAATGAGCAACGCCTTTCTGTACAATTCTTCCGCTTTATCGTAATCACCAGAGGTATGGGTAAGGTTGGCAAACGAGGTGTAACTTTCTCCAACATCTTCATGTTTCTCTCCAAACAGACGCATTCGCATATTTAATGCATCCTCTAAAAACTGTTCAGAGGATTCAAGATCCCCCGTTTTATGAAGCAGATTCCCCAGGCTGTTCATACTTTCGGCAATTTCGGGATGATCGCCGGTATAGAGTGAACTGCGTAATTCCAGGGCCTGATCAAGAAGTGGCCGGGATTCTTCATAAAGTCCAAGTTTACGGTTAACATTTCCCAATACATTGAACATTTGAGCCTGAATCGCAGGTTGGGATTCCAGTTCTTGCTGAATTCTGTCTGTACCAATAGCCAAAAAATCTCTGACGCGCATTGTATCTGCTCTGTTTGTCCCAAACGCCGGATCGGAGGCCGCGAGCAGATCTTCAAGAAACATAGTGATTTCAATGGCTTTATCTCGTTCTAACAGAGCTGTATTTCGTTCAGTTTCTATTTGTGACTGTTGAAATATCAGCAGGCCAATGAAACCGATCAGAGTCACAATACCGGCTACTGATGTGATGAATCCGGTTTGATGGCGCTGTATAAATTTATGGAGCCTGTATGTTACTGAATCAGGCTGGGCAGATACCGGCAAATGCTTCATGTGTCGCTGCAGATCATCGTTGAGCTGATCAATAGTACCATACCGCCTTTGTGGATCAATATGTAATGCCATCATTATGATTGTATCCAGGTCGCCCTTCAGCTGTCCGGCCAGATCTGCTGCGGACGTATTACGGGATGAATAATATGCCTGATCCCGGTTTTGTACCGTATTTGAAGGCCAAGGAGGAAGTTGATCATAATCTACAGATCGGTTGTGTGCAGATTTTCGTTCAAATGGAAGTTGTCCGGTTATAAGATTATAAAGAACCACGCCAAGAGAAAACACATCACTGGCAGTCGTGATTTTATCACCGGCAATCTGTTCGGGTGAGGCATATCCGAAAGACAGGAACCGGCCTTCTTGTTTCGTTTTTATATAACTGTCAGACTCCGGCTCATCAGATAGAATTTTGGAGATGCCGAAATCAAGAAGTTTGACGGTTCCATCAGATTTTACGAGAATATTTGAAGGTTTTAAATCCCGATGAACCACCAGGTTTTGATGGGCGTAGCCTACGGCTTTGCAAACGTTTAGAAAAAGCAGAATTCGTTCAGAAACGGAACACTGCTGCTGATCGCAATACTGATCAATGGGTATTCCATCTACATACTCCATCACAAACCAGGGGCGGCCTTTGGCGGTAATTCCACCATCATATAAATGGGCAATGTTTGGATGATCCAGTGAAGCCAATACCTGTCGTTCCTGGCGAAAGCGCCGCAGAATATCCTGGCTGTCGAGGCCGGCGCGAAGAATCTTGATTGCCACCTTTTGCTCATAGAGTTCATCGGCCCGCCGGGCAAGATAGATATCGCCCATTCCCCCGCGATCGATCTTTTCGGTGATCATGTAAGAGCCAATAATGGTGCCCACAGGGAAATCTGTAAAATCCGTTTCTTCTCTATCCTTTTTTTTGTCAGCGGGTTTTTCTCCTAAATCGGAAAGTAGCGGAGCCACAAATTCCGTAACAGAATCTCCAAGAATACGTCCGGCCTCTTCATGAACTTCGATAAGCTTTTTTAACTCCGCGAAAAGAGTGGAATCCATACCGCTCTGCTTTCTGATATAATCAACCCGTCTATCCGGAGCCAGGGTAAGTGCCTTTTCAAGGAGTGTGTCGATCTTTTTCCAGCGTTCTGGTGAGAGCTCTTTCATAAGGGATAGGAATGATAAGATTGTGTAATAGATAATAATGTCAGTTTTATTATCGGAATTTCCAATCAAATAGGGACAATCCGTTTAATTCCCTCACCTTTTACTTCAGATTAATCACTACCAGAACCTGCTATCCGAAGTTGAATCAAGCAAGAAAGGCCATTGCCAAAAGATTTGATACGGTGTCACTTTTTACCACTCTTTTCCGACTTAATAATCGAACGGCGTAATTCAAGCCTCCACAGCAGATCTTCTCCAATGCTAACCCAATCGGATCAATTATGTACAAGATACTCTCAATACTAACTGTTTTCCTTTTTCTTTTGGTGTTTTCCACCACCGCATTCACCCAGATCATCACCATTCCGGCCGTAGAGAACCCTGATTTTGAACAGCTTCCCATCCTCTATGTTCACGGCTTTAACGACGACGGGCGGTACTGGGCTATTAACCCTGAAACAGGTGGATTCAGTGGCACACCCGGCCATTACTGGGATGATCTGGGAATTGATACTTTTGTAACCCAGTGGTGGGCCACGCAGGGATTCCCCTATGCCAATGCCGATTTGGGCTGGGCGCGGCTGTTCACGCCCGACGAAATTCGTGGCAATGTGGCGGGAGTTACTCCTTATAATTCAACCGATCCGAAAGAATATGCTAAGGAGTTTTTTATGAATAACTATCTGTCTTTCTTCAATCCGCTCACGGCATCCGAGTTTTTGATCGGACTGTATAACAACCGGATCACCAATAATTACAATCGGAATGGCATGGTGGAAGCCCATGCTCAAAACCTCGTGGATGTGTTGCGGACCACCGACGGGTTTGGCGGCAAACTTTCTGGAAACCGGCAGGTAAACATTATCACTCACAGTGCCGGCGGCCTGGATACCCGCGCAATGTTGTCGATTTTGAATGACAGTGAGCATCAATATGAAAAAGAGCGCGTTGCCAATGTAATCTATACCGCCCCGCCATTTGGGGGCAGTAATATGGCAGAGGTCGCCCGGCTGATCTGGCAGCCCGAAACGCTCAATGCCAATCTGTTTTCGGAACCATGGTTCCAGGCGGCAATCGGAGACAAATCGGTCGCTGAATTTGTGCGTTATGCCTTTGAACCGCATGTACCCGATCATCTCGGAAGTGTGATTACCCGGCTGGATGAGATTCACAAAAAGATTTTTGCAGCAGCAGCAATTTTAGCCGGTGTTGTACCTCCGCCATCGCTGGAAGACGTGAAAGTAAACGATCTGACATCGAACCCGCTGTTGGCAAATGCAGTGGCAAATACCTTGAACCAATTCCGGGATATTGCCTCCTATGTAATTGGTTTTCCCGGCGACCCAAAAGTGTGGGAAGACCTGATTCCGGAGAAAGCCGTGGAACATCTCGACCGCTGGGAGGCCAATCTTCATACCAAACAATTTGTAACCTGGGGTGAAGGCGGGGCAAAAATAAATGCAACCCCGGGGCTGTCAACCGCTCAAAATGATTTCAGCACGCTGACCAATCCATCGGGGTTGCAGCGGCTGAATGATGATCATGCCGTATCAAATGTAAGTGCAAGGGTGTTTACAGGTGGTCCCAACGAGTATATGACAGAACTTGCCGGCTATTCAGACCTCGATCATGGTGGTGTGCTGCTGGAGGTTTCCGATGTGGCAACTGACTGGGCCAGCAGACTGCTTACACCTGTAACGGAGATGATTGTGTCCGGCGAACTTAAATACGAAGATCAGGCCAATCGCTATTTCATTGTAGGACCATCGGCATCCTTCCAGATCAAGGCTAATTCCCGCTCCTTTACCGACAGGTTTGGCCGGACGATTACCGCCTCGGCAGAATCGGTGCAGTATCGTATCGGCGTGCAAAACAGCGAGCAGGAGATGCAGTTTGGTGAGTGGGAAACCGTATCCAACGAGTTCACCGAATCATTCGAAACATTGATTGACCCGTATGAACTTAGCGGCGAACGGCTGTTCAGGATGGACTGGCGGGCGATCAATCAAAATGGCGGGCATGAAGCAATCCGCAGTGCATTTTTTGCGATTGATGATCTGCCACCCAGCCTGACCAACGTAGATATGATTCATGTAGGCGTGGAGAATTCGGATGAAATTTTTGGCGGCATGAACCGCTCGATGACCGGGAACCGTACCATCGCTGAGAATATGGTTCCGGTTTTTGATCAGAATCCACTTTTTAGTCAGCTTCAGAACAAGCCATTGAATGACTGGGTGATTCGGGATCAGTCCAATAAATTACTGCTGCTCCAGTTTGATCAGTCGGCTACGATCACCTACTGGTGGAATGATGTTTTGGGTGATCCACAAACGCGCGAGACCGTTAATCAAAATCTATCGTTTGTCTTAGGTGATGTGCTGACCGATGGATTAAATACGCTCTACTATATGGCGGAAGATAATGCCGGGAACTCCACCAATATTATGGCTATTACTATCCTGGTGGATAACGAACCGCCCGCTGTTGCACTAAATTACCAGCCGCCCGGACACCTGGATTGGGTGGCAGGCCCCACCACTCCCTTGTCCATCATAGCTGAAGACCTGGAAACTCAGTCTGTCAGCGGGTCGGTTTCCGTACCGGGGTTTTCGGAACTTCCCATTGGCGCCACATTTACCCTTGAAGATTCTGGCATTTCCCAGGATGGGGTGTTCGGTGTATTTGTGCCGATCACCGTAACCGCCACCGATGCTGTTGGAAATACGGCAAGTGAGACGTTTGAAGTCTATTACGACTGGACCCCGCCAGAGCTGGATCTTCAGTATGTGGGGCAGTCTGCTTCAAGCCAGGGCAATGTGCTTCTTCAATCGGATGGCAGTTACATCACCACAGAAAACCAGATTCATGTAGAGATCACCGCTACTACCAATGCGGCCGGCATTCAACCGCTAACCTGGCAACTTACCGGTACCGAAGAGGGACAAATGCGATCGGGCGGTCCGCTCACTAACCAATCATTCATCCGCGGATTTGCCTATGGCGGCACCATCAACCTGTTTGATGGGGTAAATACAATTATTATCAGCACAACGGATGATTATGGGCAGCACGCATCCTATACGCTTGTTGTGGAAAAAACGGATCAATTATTTGGTGATATTGAACGGCCGATTGAACTGATAGCGGATGGCGGAACCGACCAGGTGGCTATATCAGATGACGGATCGATTCTCGTGTACCGTGCAGATAATCATATCTATGCCTGGCGAAACGGAGAAACCGAACAGGTGGATGTGAGTGAAGCCGGCGATCCTGCCGATGATCGATCCCGGAACCCGGCCATCAGCGGAAATGGTCGTTATGTCTATTTTGCCAGCCGGGCCACAAATCTCACAGAAGATGAGGTAAGCGGTAAAAACCTATTTGTAAAAGATCTGTCCACCGGACAAACTGCTTTGCTGACCAGGAATCATGAGGGTGATCCGGTGAATATGAATCCAACTTTTGCGAGGTTTTCCTTTACGGAAAATTCGGCAACCTTTAATGGCCGGTATGTCTTTTTCCACGACCGATATAGTGACTATATAGAGGATGCAACCAACAACGGGTTCGATATTTATGCGGTGGACCTCGACTCGGATGTAAATGGAGATTTTTTTGATAATAATTATGAAATTCGCCGGGTAAGTCTTGCACCTGGCGGCAGTGAAGGAACCGGCGGCGGAACACCAACTGTTCCCGGCGGATCGCGATATCCATCTGTTTCTTCGGACGGACTCTACCTGACTTTTGAAACATCACATACAAACTTGTTCTCAAACGATACAAACGATGAGCCTGATGTGGTCCTCACCCGGTTCACGGCGGCAGATGACCAGGGAACAATCGATTTTTCAGGCAGTGAAAATATTCCCCTGAACATCAACACAAACGGCACCATCAACCAGTGGGGAGCTCGTGAGCCAAAGATGGACAAGACAGGCCGGGTGGTGGTGTTTAACACCAGGGGGAATCTTGTTACTGATGATTCGAACAACGAAGGAGTGGATCAGGATGTCTATTCATCCACAGCACTAACAGACAACTGGAAAGACCGCGACTTAAAAATGGAAAGCGTGAGTAGTGAGGGTGAATCGGTTGCCGGCATGGCCTGGGGATCACCATCGGTTGCTCTTGTGGATGAGGAATCAAACACTCGCGTAGCATTTGTATCGGATATGGATCAGCTTGTAGAGGGAGATAATAATGAAGGACGAGATCTTTTCATCCGCTCAGATTCGGGCATTGAGGCGATCAACTGGGCAACACCCGACCTTCCGGCTGAATCCGACCTGGGAATCACCGGGGGAATCAGCCAGGATGGCAAGTGGGCATGGTGGAATACGAATTATAAGTATCCCGATATTAATTATAGTGAGAGCGGGCGCTCCATTCACAGGAGACATATCGAGCCCGACCCTCCTGTTTCAGCACCGGCAATCGTACAGCATCCGGCAAACAGAAGCGTATATCTGGGACAAAATGCATCTTTCAGCGTGCAGGCCACCGGCTACCCCGTGCCGGAATACCAGTGGCAGTTTGACGGTGAACTCATAGAGGGAGCCATACAGCCGGTTTATACAGTGTCTGGCGTAACGCTTGACCATCAGGGTAGGTACAGTGTGGAAGTAACCAACGAAGCGGGGAGTGCAGTGAGCGATGAAGCGATATTGACGGCTACATCTCTTACCCCTTTAATCAGTGAGCAGCCGCAAAACATTACAGTTGAAGAGGGTGAACAGCTTCGCCTGGGTACATCGGCTATCGGGGCATCACCGCTAAGTTACCGCTGGCAACAGAACGGGGAAGACCTTATATCTGATGACAGAATTAGCGGGACGGATGCCGATTCCCTGGTGATTGAAGATGTATCACTCAATGAGGCGGGAGAATATCGTGTGATTGTCAGTAACGGTGCCGGCCGGGACACAAGCACTGTAGCAATAGTGGCCGTCACGGTATCCACATCGACAGACACGGATGAAATTCCAGCACATTTTGTGCTCAATCAAAACTATCCCAATCCGTTCAACCCGCAAACACAGATTCGATTCGGGCTGCCGGCAGCCTCTTCGGTATCGCTGAACGTGTACGATCTTCTTGGGAGACGAGTGGCCGTCCTGTTGGATGATACGCTGCCTGCCGGTTATCACAATGTGAGTTTTGACGGGTCCCAACTGTCAACCGGGGTCTATTTTTACCGAATCGAGGCGGG
>CAYOLE010000139.1:0-8973 GCA_964404705.1 uncultured Rhodohalobacter sp.
TTGCACAGGCGTATCTGAGATCCGAAAAAGAAATTTACTCAGAGGTAGAAGTGGCAAGCTGGTTTAACGAGAATCGTACGATTGCCGTTACCGGCAGCAATGGCAAGACCACTGTTGTAAACTGGATGGCACATATTTGGAAAACAGCTGGCAAAGCACATCATACAGCAGGAAATATAGGTACCGCATTTTCCGAACTGGCCGGGAATATATCCCCCGATGATGAGTTGTTGCTCGAAATCAGCAGCTTTCAGCTCGATCACATCAGTTCATTCTGCCCTGATGTAAGCATGATTTTAAACATTACGCCCGACCACCTGGATCGGTATCAACAGGATTTTGAGCAATACGCAGCATCAAAATATAGAATTGCGGAAAATCAGAACTCAGATCACTGGTTTATCTATAACGCTGATGATCCATTGCTTTTAAAATTTTCCCGAACACTGTCAAAAAAATCAACTGCGCCCCGCATGCTGGCCTTTTCCATTGAACGGGAAGTTGAACAGGGCATGCACCTTAAAGACGGACAACTCATATTAACTTTTGATCAAAAAAAAGAACCTTTTATGGAGATGAAGAACGTTGGCCTTCCTGGCAAACATAACCTCAGAAATGGTATGGCAGCGGCACTTGCGGCGCGTGCCAGCGAAATTAATAATGAGATGATACGTGAAAGTCTTGAGTTATTTGAAGGTGTTGAGCACCGTCTTGAGCAGGTTCGGAAATTTGATGGTGTGCAATTTGTGAACGACAGTAAAGCAACTAATATAAACGCTGTCTGGTATGCCCTCGACAGTTACGATGTTCCCATTGTGCTGATTTTAGGTGGCCGCGACAAGGGCAACAATTACCTCGATCTGAAGCGTCAGCTTCTGAATAAAGTGCATACGGTAATTGCCCTTGGTGAAGCGAAACAAGCCATCAAATCACAACTCGATTCAGTAGTACCGTACATTCTGGAAGCTGAATCAATGAAAGAGGCGGTTAAACTGGCCCGAAAACAAGCCAAACGTGGTGAAGTTGTTTTGCTGAGCCCAGCCTGCGCATCGTTCGACATGTTTAAAAACTACGAAGACCGCGGCAAACAGTTTAAACAGGCTGTATTTGAACTTTAATTCATAACTCCAGATAACTAACTCACTACTATTTTATATACATCACCAAATAGCAATTTAAGTTCCATCATGGGTACAACTCCCGAAGAGATGGAAATAAAAGGACGCAAAAGCGATCGCGTACTTCTTGTCTGTGTGTTGCTTCTGATGATGGTTGGCGCACTGGCGGTTTATTCGTCCATCGCCTACTTCGCCCAAAGCCACAGCACCACGGCCGGAAATTTGGTTACGGGTCACATTTTCAAGCTGGGAATTGCATTTTTTGTGATACTGATTGTATCCAAAATCGAATATACCAACCTGGCAAAATTAAGCTACTTTGCTTTGATCATCAGCTGGATTTTGCTCATCGCCGTCATGATCTATGGCGATCTTGTGTTTGGAGCACGCCGCTCACTTTCCCTGGCGGGATTTTCCTTCCAGCCCTCCTCTTTTGCAGCTATTGCACTGATCATCCATTTAGCAGTATTAATCTGCAAAAAACAAGATTACATCAAAAGTTTCTCAAAATCTTTTCTGCCCATTATGATCTGGGTATCGGTTACATGCCTGCTGATCGCGATGGAAGACTTCAGCAGCGCTGCTCTTTTGATGACGATTTGTCTTTGCATGATGTTTGTAGGGCGTATGAGTATGATTCAGCTTTCTGCCATTGTAATAATCGGGCTTATTGGAGGTACTGTATTGGTAATGAGTTCTGCTGAACGCCAAAGCCGTATGATGCAGTATGTTGGCCAGATTACGGAAATCAAAAATGAACGGTTAGAGTCTGCCGCAGGATATCAGGCACAACAGGCTCATATTGCCATAGCTCAGGGAAAACTGATGGGTGTTGGCATCGGGCAAAGCACCCAGCGTGATTTTCTTCCCGCCCCTTACAACGATTTTATTTTTGCGATCATCGCTGAAGAATACGGCATAGTAGGTTCATTTGGAATCGTTCTTGTTTTCTGCATGATTCTGATCCGCGGTATTGGCCATATAGCCCGGAATGCACGTGATCTGCTGGGAACATTGATTGCGCTTGGAGCCACCTTGATGATCACTTTTTACGGGTTTGTAAATGCCGCCGTGGCTACAGGGTTATTCCCTGTAACAGGACTTCCGATGCCATTTGTAAGTTATGGCGGAACCAGCATGCTGTTTACAGGCATGATGGTTGGGTTGCTGTTGAATATCTCGAAGCATAGTCGCCACAACGAAAAGAAATTCTACATCGGATAGTCATGAATGCACTGAAACAAAAACCATCTGATACAAAAAAGTCTCGATCACGGGCACCGATTAAGGTTCTGCTGGCTGCCGGTGGTACGGGCGGTCACGTCTATCCCGCTATTTCGATTGCAGACGCTGTTACAACACTTAGCCCGGATTCGGAAATACTTTTTGTAGGCACACGCGACAGAATGGAGTGGCAGGCAGTTCCCGGTGCGGGATACACCATAAAAAGTATATGGATCAGCGGATTCCACAGGCGGTTAACGCCTCAAAACCTGCTATTCCCGGTTAAATTGATTGTAAGCCTTGCACAAAGCGCCTCAATTCTGAAAAAGTTCAGGCCAGATGTGGTTGTTTCCTGCGGCGGATTTGCTGCCGGACCCATTGGCTGGGTGGCCGCCAAAATGGGAATTCCCGTAGTGATTCAGGAGCAAAACAGTTATCCAGGTGTAACAAATCGTATGCTGGCAAAAAAAGCTGCGGCTATTTTTACAGCCTTTAAAGCTGCAGACGAATTTCTTCCCTCTGATAAAATCACACTAACGGGCAACCCGGTGCGAAGCGGACTGGGTGTGAAAGATAAAAAACAGGCACTTGAGCACTTTGGTTTTACAGAGGAAAAACCCGTGCTGCTTGTACTTGGTGGCAGCGGGGGTGCTCTCGCATTAAATAATGCTATGGAGAATTCAATTGATCAGCTTCATGATGGGCTGGGTGTTCAGATAATCTGGCAGTGCGGAAATAAATATTATGAACAGCTGTCTTCACGAATTGATGAATCAGAATATTCAGAACTTCGGCTGCTTGGCTATATCGATAACATGCCGGCCGCATATGGTGCAGCTGATCTGGTTCTGACACGCGCCGGCGCCGGAACTTGCAGCGAACTGATGTTGATTGGCAAACCATCAATTCTTGTACCCTCCCCAAATGTTGCAGGTGATCATCAGACAAAAAATGCTAAATCGATGGTGCAAAACGGGGCTTCAGTACTTATTCCGGAGACCGAGCTTGAGGAATCATTAGCAGAAAAAATAAATCAACTGATTTTTGATGAGACTGCACTCAGATCTATGTCGGAAGCCGCGCTGAGTATGGCAAAACCCGATGCCGCAAAACAGATTGCCAAATCATTATTTGAAATTGCAGGACAGAAAAATGAGTAAGAGTATTCAAACACAACCGGTATTTGGCAGAACAAAACATATCCATATGGTGGGTATTGGCGGAATTGGTATGAGTGGGATAGCAGAAATATTGCTGATACGCGGCTATTCCGTTTCCGGCTCTGATAATAGCGTCTCAGAAACCACAGATCGCCTGAAAAAACTTGGAGCGACAATTTATAAGGGCCATAAAGCATCAAATATTGAGGGGTCTGATGTGGTGGTGTACACAAGCGCCGTAAAAGCCACAGAAAATATTGAAACCCGTGAAGCCCTGGCGCGGCAGATACCTGTAATTAAACGGTCAGAAATGCTGGCTGAACTGATGAGAATGAAATATGGCATCGGCATTGCAGGCACGCACGGCAAAACCACTACCACTACCATGACCGGCCATGTGGTTCAGGATGGTGATTTTGATCCTACCATCGTTGTTGGCGGGCGGGTGCATAGTTTTGCCAAGACAAATGCCGTAGTTGGTAAAGGCGATATTATAATCGTGGAAGCAGATGAATACGACCGAACATTTTTGCGGCTCTCCCCTTCCATGGCAGTGATCACAAACATCGAGGCTGAACATCTTGACATCTATAAAGACCTCGATGATGTTAAAGAGGCTTTTGTCGAGTTTGCCAATAAAGTGCCTTTTTACGGAGTGGTAATTGTTTGTCTGGACGATGCAAATGTTCGCAGCATTTTACCTGATATAGACAGGCGATCCATCACCTATGGATTTAACCCTCAGGCCCAGCTCAGGGCGATAAATGGGAAGCAGAACGCATTTAAAAACACCTTTACAGTACTATTTGAAAATAAAGAGTTAGGAAAAGTATCGATTAATTCTCCGGGGGAGTATAACATAAAAAATGCTCTCGCCTCAATAGCAGTCGGGCTGGAGCTCGGAATGACTTTTAAAAAAATTAAATCGGGCCTTGAACGCTTTCAGGGTGTTTTCCGGAGATTTCAACCAAAGCTGGAACAGGAAAATCTGATCGTGATCGACGATTACGCCCACCATCCTACAGAGGTGAAAGCGACAATCGGAGGCGCTCGTCTTGGGTGGAAAGACCGCAGGATTGTAGCTGTTTTTCAGCCCCACCTCTACTCACGAACCCAGCAGATGTATCGCGAATTCGGACTTTCGTTTTTCGACGCTGAAGTACTTGTAGTTACAGATGTATATCCCTCGCGCGAGGAACCCATTGAAGGGGTTACCGGAAAACTGATCTCCGATACCGCAAAACAGTATGGTCATCGCAATGTGCATTACGTGGAGGATAAAACCAGACTTCCAGAGAAGCTGAATGAACTGGTAAAAGACGGTGATATCGTCATCACAATGGGCGCCGGTGATATCTATCGCTATGGCGAACAATTTGTTGATATCATAAAAAATAAATAATACAAGTTGACTGAAAAAGAATCACATACCAAAAATTTTTCGATTGACAAAGCAGGCTGGGCAGCCTTTGCACTGCTATTGCTGGGGCTTGCTGTTCTTGCGGGGATCTATTTTGATCAGAACACCCGTATTAACGCAGTTGAATTTACAGGCCATGCCTTCACAGAGGAAAAAGAGCTGCGGCAGGCATTTGAATCACCTGTGGGGATGCTTGCAGACAGCGTGGATTTTCAATCAATTATGAAGTCAGTGCATACTCTTCCATGGGTACGTGATCTCTCTATCCGCATGGCTTTTCGCGGAGTGCTTACAATAGAAATTGATGAACGTGAACCGATCGGTATGCTGGCGGGCAACACCAAAGAAATATTTTTTGATGAAGACGGTGTTTTGCTGCACGCAGGTCTCGGCAAACATATTGATGTACCCCTTGTATACGGTTTTAGAGGTTCTGCCCCGGGCGATACCTTAAAAGGATCTGAGTTTGGCCAGGTCCGCGAATTTCTGAAGGCTGCAAAACACGATCCTTTCAGCTGGTCAACAATCAGTGAAGTTGCATGGAATAATTCTGAAGGAGTTGTAGCTCTGAGCAGTGAAAATGGAGTTAAACTTCTATTTGGCAGGGACGATTTTACCGGCAAAATCAACTATTGGAAAGAATTTAACCGGTCGGTTGTGTCTCAAAAAGGCATTCACTCATTCAGGTTGATCGATCTGCGTTTCAGAAATCAAATAGTGACAGATGAACTTTAATACAAAAAATAATTTAGCACTCAACCAACAGTAAAAGGTGAATTATGGATCAGGAAAATGAACGCATTGTTGTAGGCCTTGATATCGGGACGACCAAGGTTTGTGCCGTAGTCGCGTCAATCGATGAACGGGATAAAATTCATATTCTCGGCGTTGGCAAAGCTCCCAGTGATGGTTTGAATCGAGGTGTTGTGGTAAACATCGATAAAACAGTGAATGCGATCAAAAATGCCGTAGAGCAGGCACAGCTTGCTTCGGGAATTGAAGTGAATTCTGTAAACGTAGGCATTGCGGGAGATCATATCCGCAGCATCCGCAGCAAAGGGGTTATCACCATCAACAACAGGGATAAAGAAATTACAGTAAAAGATGTTGAACGACTTTTGGAAGACTGTCAGAGGATTATGCTTCCACCGGATCAGCAGATCATTCATGTAATACCACAGGAATTTGTGGTGGATGGGCAGGACGGTATTAGTGATCCTGTCGGCATGAGCGGTATGCGTATGGAAGCCGAAGTACATATCATCACAGGGCTGGTATCGGCCGCCAAAAATCTGTATCGCTGCGTAGAGCGGGCAGGTTACCAGGTGGCCGATATCATTCTCGAACCACTGGCAAGTTCTTACGCGGTATTGGATGATGAGGAAAAAGAAGCAGGAGTAGTACTGGTGGATATCGGAGGCGGCACTACAGATCTTGCTGTTTTCCAGGAAAACACCATTCGTCACACAGCTGTCATTGCCATTGCAGGCAAGAAAGTAACCGACGATATAAAAGTTGGGCTTAGTGTGCTCGATGACCAGGCTGAAAAACTAAAACATCAGTATGGGGAGAGCTTTGTGGACATGATAGAGGAAGATGAGTCTATCACGATTCCTGGAATTGCCGGTCGTCCTCCCAAAGAAATTACCAAAAGCATATTAGCGAAAATTATCCAGGCACGAATGGAAGAAATCCTGGAGATCGTAGCCATTGAAGTGAAACGGAGTGGTTATTCCGATTCGCTCAGTGCGGGAATTGTAATTACAGGCGGCGGTTCTCTTATAAAAAATATATGCCCGCTCGCCAATGAAGTATTGGGTATGGATGCAAAAATCGGCCGTCCCCTGGGACTTGCCGGAGGTTTAACCGAAGAAGTGGACAGCCCGATATATGCGACCGGTGTTGGCCTTGTGCTGCATGCCTTGCGAACCGGCGAGACGAACGAATCAATAACCGGTAAGCCCAGGGACAAAAGCGTAGAACATGTAATGAATAAAATTACAGACCGGATGAAAACATGGTTCAAAGAACTTTAACAATCAGCAAAGAGAACATACTTGTAATAGTGACTGAAAAGTCATTATGCACAGACAAACACATCGGGTCAGATACAGTGACCTATACCGAAACCCAAACAGCAATCTACAGAAACATTTATAGCAATCTAAAAGGAGTAATCAAATGAAAAACGTAACACCAAGCTTTAGCTTTGACGAACAAGGTCAGGATAACGCCAAAATAAAAGTGATCGGTGTTGGAGGCGGCGGCGGCAATGCCGTTAATAACATGATCACCAAGGGTCTGGACAGCGTTGAATACATTGCGCTAAACACCGATGCCCAGGCATTGAAAAACAACAGAGCAGATCTGGCCCTCCAGGTAGGCTCCAATCTCACCAGCGGTCTCGGTGCGGGAGCACGCCCCGAAATTGGCCGAGAGGCGGTAGAGGAAAATCGTCACGACCTCGACGAAGCAGTCGATTCGGCAGATATGATTTTTATCACCGCAGGGATGGGAGGCGGTACCGGAACCGGCGGAGCTCCCGTGGTGGCAGGAATTGCCAAACGAAAAGGGATACTGACAGTGGGTATTGTAACCACACCATTTTTGTGCGAGGGTAAAGTTCGCATGAAATATGCCCTTGAGGGAATTACCGAACTAAAGAAAAATTGCGATACTGTAATTGTGATCCCCAATGAGCGCCTGCTGGATATCTCCGACGAAAACACCTCGCTGATTGAGGCGTTTGAGATGGCCAATGAAGTGCTTTATAACGCTACCCGCGGTATCTCGGATCTGATTATGATGCCGGGTCTGATCAACCTGGATTTTGCCGACGTCAGAACCACCATGATCGACGGCGGGGCTGCCATTATGGGATCAGCCACGGCAAGCGGGCCCGACCGCGCGGAGATAGCCGCCAGGGAAGCGATCAATTCCCCCCTTCTCGATGGCGTGAGTATTCGCGGTGCCAGAAATGTACTGGTGAATATTTCAGCCGGAGGCAACCTTGGAATGCGTGAAGCGGCAACCGCAACCACTATTATCCAGCAGGAAGCGGGTGACGATGCCGAAATTATACTGGGTACAGTTCTCGACGAATCGTTTGATGAAGAACTGCGGGTAACGGTTATAGCAACCGGATTCGATCTTAGCGATGATCGCACACAGGCAAAAATTGCCCCTAATTCCGATAAGGAGACAAAGAGTGAATCAATCCGTTCAAAACTTCCAAAAGCCAGCCAGGTGGGTCGATCTTACAACAGTAAAGACGGCCAGTATTATAAAGGTGAAGGGAATTTAAAAGATCTTGATTCACCCGCTATCCACCGGCGCGATCTGAAATATATACGCTCGAATGAAAATAAAGAGGAAAAAGAAAGTTCCTCAAATATTGACAAAGCAAGACGGGAAGCTACAGGAAACACGCTGCTGAACGATCGCGAGGAAAAGATCGACAAACGCGACACCGATCAGCCCGCATTTTTACGCAAAATTATGGATTAAAGCTGGTTCTGTAGAGCTGAAAATCTTACACAGATATAGATGGGTATGCTATGCCCATGCTATAGATTGCTAAATCAAAAAGGAGTTCCTCTGACCGGGGGCTCCTTTTCTTATTATCGGATAAAAATCCTGCCTCTAAAGAAGAAACTATATCTTCTCTTCACCATTCTCAGGCCGAAACTCATTCAACTGATTTTCCAGTAATTCAGGATTTTCGATTTATAAGATCTTTCGATATTCGATTTTTGATCTCGATATAATCTCGCAAACTAATGATCGGAAATCGCTGCGTCTTAAATCGGAAATCATTCAATCGATTATCCCTGGATATGTTCATCCAATGAGAGTTTTCGATTTATGAGATCTTCGATATTCAATTTGCGATCTCGATATAATCTCAGCAAACAAAGGATCGGAAATCGATGTGTCTTAAATTGGAAATCATTCAATCGCTTATCTCTGGATATGTTCATTCAATGAATATTTTCGATTTATGAGATCTTTCGATATTCAATTTTTGATCTAAGTGGTGGGGAGTTACTTT
>CAYOLE010000140.1:0-8889 GCA_964404705.1 uncultured Rhodohalobacter sp.
TAAAATCTCATTTTTTCGAAAAAACTCATCCGATGACTTTTCCCTGCAACCAAACTTTTACAGTTGACATAACACTAATTAAAGTTAAGAAAGATCATGTCAAAATCGATTGAACTCAGGCCCGATTGGAAACGATGGTTCTGGGGCTATTTTTTCGGAGTACTTTTAATTCCCCTGGCTGGTATTGGTTTATTCGTGCTCTGGATAGTTCACAAGAAAAAGAACAGTTACATCTATGAGATTACCGACCAGCAGATAAGGGCAACCGATGAGAATCTCTCACAAACAGTAGATCTGGTCAACATCAAAACTCTGGATGTAGAACAAAACTGGTTCGATAAAAAATTTAATATCGGGGACATTATATTAATCACTGAATCCCGGACCATAAAACTTCTTGGGCAGACCAATCCGCAGGTTCTTGCGGAAACTATAACAACAGCCATACATGCTGAGCGGAAAAGAATCGAAGAGTTAAACCGCGTAAAAGAAAAGCCCGTTGAACATCCGCCACCGGGAACGATCGATAAACTCGATTATCTTACCGGATTGTGGCAACAGGGCCTTATTAGTAATGAAGACTTTGAAAAAGAGAAAAAGAATTTTGAGAAGCAGTAAATTTACACAACACCTGGTTCCAGCAGGGTTATAATCCCGCCATCTGCATCCAGTTCTGCTTCAATACCCATCGGCAGAGTAAAATTATCGTCTTCGTGGCCAATATCAGCATTAAAAATCGCCGGTATATTCAACGGTTTTATGTGTTGATTTATAACTTCCCGTATACTGAATGTGGGCGGCGGACCGGCACTACAATCGGTACACTTGCCAAATACCAATCCCGCCAGCTGACCTAATGCCCCTGCATGATGAAGGTGTGCAAGCATACGATCAATTTTATAGGATCTCTCTCCAATATCCTCAATAAACAGAATGGCTTTTTTAAAGTCCGGCTGATAGGATGTTCCAAGTGTTGTCGTTAGAATTGTGAGGTTTCCTCCAATAAGTCTGCCAGTTACTTTCCCTGGAGTGATGGTCTCTACCGTACTCGCTGATTCATAAGAGCTTTTCTCTGCATCCATTACTACCGATTTGAAACTTTGTCTGGTCAGATCGGTCCACTCGGAGGCACCATTTGGTCCATGAAATGATACCATACCGCAATAGGCTGCCAGGGCGTGATGGAGGGTGGTATTATCGCTGAAACCACAATAAACCTTGGGATTTCGTGCAATGGCTTTAAAATTCAGCCACGGTAAAATTCGGGCTCCACCCCACCCGCCCCTGACCGCCATAATTCCGTTGATATCCGGATCCACAAACATCTGATTCAGATTTTCCGCCCTTTCGCGGTCGGTACCGGCAAGATATCCGTGCCGGTTCTTTACATTTGAGCCAAACACTGAACGAAGTCCGAATTCCGCCAGTACCCTACGCATTCGAATGTAATCATCATCATTAAAAACAATTCCTGCCGGTGCGGCGAGTCCAACCGTATCCCCGCGCTTAAGCCTGGCGGGTTTAATCAGCCGTTTTATTTTTCCATTATCGCTGCTCCCAATAAACCATGGTGCAACTGAAACGGTGCCGAGAGTCTTTAAGAAATCAGTTCGTTTCATAGGCAGGTTTAATCAGCGTATAAACTATGCCGTTGAATATAATCAATTACACTTTCCGGCACATCCTTATCCATATCCCCCGGATTAGTCTGATTTCGAATATCAGTAGATGAAATTTCAATTTCTTCATGCTCTATAAATATGGATCGTTCTAATATCTCAGTTTGCTGCGAACTGCCATCTGTTCCGGGACGGCCCGCGACTATCAGTGTTACTTTCTGCAGAATTGATTTGTATTTATACCATTTATGAAAAGAGGCAAGATTATCTTCACCGATGCAAAGATAGTATAAGTTTTCAGGATATTCTTCCTGCAAATATTCTATGGTTTGAAGTGTATAGGAGGGTTTGGGCAGGTTATTTTCAATTTCATTTACCACCACATGCTCATAATCAGAAAAGGCAAGCTTTAGCATTTGGCTGCGATGGTAAAATGAAGTGGACCTTTTATTTTCTTTATGGGGGGATTGTGCCGTTGGAAGCACGTGCAGCTCATCTATCAGGTTGCTTTTTAAAAAAGATTCTGCCACACGCTGATGCCCGATATGAACGGGATCAAACGCGCCGCCGAACAGCCCTATTCTTAGGCCGCGAGCCTTCATCCGCTTCGTGCTACCGATTCCCTGTCAGAATCCTGACGCTCAAATCGTTCGATTTCCCGAAGAGCACGGTCGTAAAGATTTTCCGCGCGGCTTCGATTTTCACCCCTGGGGAATAATTGCAGATAGGTCTCGTAGCTTGCTACAGCCTCCTGGTATCGTTCTTCCTGGCGTGAGCGCACACTGTTATCTGCATACAGGATATATGCTTCGATCTTATCGACGAGTGAACGTTCAGCCCAAACAGTTTCAGGATATCTGTCGATTACCAAATCGTGAAATACTGTAGCCGCGTTAAAACGGTTTGTTCTCATATAAAACTGAGCGGCTTCGTATTTCTTCCGGGCTAACTTTGCTCTAAGCTCTGCTATATAATCTGATGATTCTGCCAACAGTTCCGAATCAGGATATCGGGCATTGAACAACCGAAACTGTTCAATTGCCTGGCGTGTATTTGTCTGATCAAGATTATAGCGCGGACTCAGGTTGTAATAGCTCAAAGCCTGTTTAAAGTCCGCCGTTTCGCGACGCTCCGAACGGGGATAGAAATTGGAATAACGCTCATATTCAGACGCTGCTATTAAATATTGCCGGTTGTTAAAATAACTTTCCGCCAGCAAAAACTGCGCCTCCTGCCCAAGGTCGGTTCCCCGCCCGATTGAAACCACGGTTTCAAAAGCATTGGCGGCAGTAGTCCAGTTTTCCTGATCATACTGGGATTTGGCTTTTTCAAAGGCCACCTCAAGGGTATCACCCGGGCGAATTAAATCCTGGCTTCGGCAAGAGACAAGGGCAAAAGCAGCCAGTGTTACTATTAAAAGTATGCGCATATTACTTAATGATCCCGTTTTTTTAATGTTTTGATCAATTGAATAAGATCTCGCTTATCTTCTGAATCCCCAAATATTTCTAATGATTTTTCAGCGTTACTGTAAAGCTGATCAATTTTCTGTTTTGTTGATGTAATTACACCAAGTTCTTCATAGAGTTCTATAATCATTTCAACATCACGCTGATGTAAAGGTTTTGCCTGAAGACAGTCCATTAACCATTTTTTTTGCTCTTTATTGCAGCGCTCAATTGCAAGAATCATTAAATATGTCTTTTTGCTCTCGTAAATATCCCCCGCAACCCGTTTTCCGAATTTATCGGGGTCGGCAATAACATCAAGCAGATCATCCTGAATCTGGAATGCGTAACCTAAATTAGTGCCGACCTGCTTTAAATGTTGTTGTTGCTCAGAACTACAACCGGCAATGATTCCTCCCATCTGTAACGATGTTTCGAGAAGGGCTCCGGTTTTGCCCCCGATCATTTTCATGTAGTCGGCAAGAGTCACAACTTTCCGTTGTTCATACTCCATATCCAGTGCCTGACCCTCACAAACTTTGTTAATTCCTTCGAGGAAAAGATTAATCACTTTTCTATAGTCTGCGTCTTCATCCAGTTCATTCAGCAGCATCATGGCCCGGGTATACATACTATCGCCCGAAAGAATGGCCACAGACGTATTCCACTTTATGTGGACAGACGGCTGTCCTCTGCGATTCATTGCCTGATCCATAATATCATCATGTATCAATGTAAAATTATGAATCAGTTCCACAGCAAGGGCGGCTGGCATGGCTTCATAACGATCATTTCCGCAAATTCCGCAGGCCATCAATCCAAGAATTGGCCTCAGTCGTTTGCCCCCGTTTCCAAGCATATAAGACTGGGGTTCATATAGAGAGGCAGGAGATTCAGGCAACTGTAGGTCCTGAATAGCATGTTCAATACTTTCCAGGTAGGGTGATAAAAATTTCAAAAAAACATCTGTTGTTTAAAAAATAACATCCGGTACATTTGGCAATTATGTCGATAGACATATCATATAAGAGATCGCCAATATACAAAAATCAGCTGTATTCAGAGACTTTATTTTTTTATCAGGTCATTCATATTGCATTCCCCGAGTGATCTTCGACCGAGCAACGTGCAAATCTTTTTTGTCTGTTCTTTCAGCAAATCGAATAAACTTTGTAATTCCTTCTCTCCACCTTTGGTCAGAGCCTTAATCACCGGCCCGGCCATCGCAGCGAAATCTGCTCCCATGGCAAACGATTTTACAATATCTGAAGCTGATCGGACTCCCCCAGAAGCGATGAGTTCAAACCTGAATCTTTCCCGGAGCGGGGAGATCTCATGTAGACAAATGGTTGTAGGCACACCCCAGTCGTTTAAAAAATCGGTATCAGTAGAATTCTGTTTTCTTAAATTTTCTACTTTGGCCCAGCTCGTGCCACCGGCGCCCGCCACATCAATCACTGAAACGCCTGATGAAAGGAGCCGTGCGGCTGCGTCAGCTGTAATGCCGGCGCCTGTCTCCTTCACAATTACAGGTACGTTGCTGTCCACCACAAGCTTTCTGATTCCATCTTCCACGCCCCTGAATTTCCGGTCTCCTTCGGGCTGAACCAATTCCTGCAGAGGATTGAGGTGTACGATAATGGCATTTGCCTTAACAGAATCAATTAACAACTGAACATGTTCATTGTTGAGTCCTCCCGCAAGCTGTGCTCCGCCAATGTTAGCTGCTATGAATGCTGACGGAGCTTCCTCACGAACAATGGAAAAACTATCTATCTCCCCGGGGTGATCCAATAACGCGCGTTGACTTCCAACACCAAACGGCAGGTTATTTTTTTCACAAAAACGTGCAATCAGGGCATTTATCCGGCCGGCTTCGGAGTACCCGCCGGTCATGGATGAGATAAAAAGCGGGAATGAAAATGTCCTGCCCAGGAGTGTTGCTTCAACGGATACATCATCCAGATTTACTTCCGGAAGAGCGTTGTGCCGGAAATAGAATTGATCAAAACCTGAAGATTTCTGATAGCCTACATCTTCGTTCACACAAAGATCCACATGGTCTTTTTTCCGCTTTTGAATGGTCATGATATACTCTTAAATGTCTATCTGTAAGTTACTTCAAGAAAAGAAAGTGGATAAATATCGTTCAGTATCAGATAATATAAAAGCAGAATTCTTAACCGCATCCAAAGCTTTTTTAATGATTTCAGCATCACCTGGAATTTGTATAAGCCAGTTCAATTACTGAAATATAATTTTTTCCGGTTGACAGGAATTCATCCAGTTTATGCCGGGTCTCATCACTCAAATAACTGTCCAGGGGCTGATCTACCAATGAGAATTCCCTTAAAGCGCTCTTAACCACTTTATCCCATTCCCTGTGATATTTTTCCAGGTCCCTATCCGAAATCACTTCCCGGCAGGGAGATTTATCGCATACCAGATGCATATCTGAGGGGAAATTAAACATGCTGTATTCGTCGGTGATTTCCTCGTCTGTGGCGATATCGCGAATGGCAATTTCGAAACCATATCCCGTGCTCATGGTATTGCACTGGCAACAATGATTTACATACTTGGCATGATCCCAGCTCAGGATTCGTGAGCCGTCACGATCTATAAAGCTGTACGTTTCAATCAAATCTTTATATCTGGGATCGGTAAGCCTGCTGTCATCCGGTGAAATAACAATTTCAAGATCATCTTTTACATAGGTTAGCGTGCCTTTTGGAATTGGTTTTGTTGCAAAAACCCCTCTGCCCTTGCTTTTGTTTATGAATCGTAATTCCGTATGGGGATGAATCATTTTCTGCCCTCTCTGATTATTTTAAAAACATACGTGTAAAAAAGAATGGTAAAAAATAATCCAAAAAACAATGATCCTTTTTTGATGGCTAACATTTAGATTTCGAATAAATGAACTACCTCGGGGCGGAGCCCACGAGGTATCAACTTTGATCCCATAACTTTTTTATCAATGGAGTTTATTCTGGAGTGTTCCTCCGGCGGAGGGCAATGGGGGATGATCTAACGTGCCTTATAGCCAATTAATGGATAATTCTAAACTTAGAAAGTCATCCCCCTGCTCACTCCGTTCGCTACCCCCTTCGAAGGGGGACTTCTTTCTTTTCTTATGATTCATTCGTTCCTCGCAATAACATTCATTTATGAGTAATTAATTTTCTTGCATCAGGAGACTACATCAAACGTGAATGAATTCTCTTTGCTCCGCTGTCTACAACTTGTATATTCTTTCTTCCAACCCTGATTGATATTGTGCCACATTAACAAAAACTCCACCTGTTATGATTTACGCTATTATTGCCATTGTTCTCCTGATTATTCTGATCGCATATCCCGTTTCAATTTATAACCGCCTGGTTTCATTGCGAAACAGATTTAAAAATGCGTTTGCTCAGATTGATGTACAACTCAAACGGCGCTATGATCTGATTCCGAACCTTGTAAATGTTGCGAAACAGTATATGAGTCATGAACGCGAAACTCTTGAGGCTGTGATTCAGGCGCGCAACCAGGCTGCAAGCACAGAAAAACAAGTTGCAAATCAGCCCGACGATCCTGAAGCGATGCAAAAACTGATGGGAGCCGAAAAAAATCTTACAGGAGCACTGGGAAGGCTATTCGCACTTTCTGAAAGCTATCCCGACCTGAAAGCCAATCAGAACATGATGCAGTTGTCCGAAGAGCTATCATCCACGGAAAATAAAATTGCGTTTGCCCGTCAGTCCTTCAACGATTCGGTTATGAATTACAACACCGCCCGGGAGAGATTTCCGAGCATCATATTTGCCAACATGTTTGGTTTTAAAGAAGCCCGGCTCTTTGAAATCGATATTGAGGATGAACGTAAAGCTCCTGAAGTTACTTTTTAAATATATTTGATCAACTCTTATGGATTTTTTTGATGCGCAGGACCGGGCAAAGCGAAACACCGGCAAACTTCTTGCACTTTATCTTGCCGCAGTGATTTTAATTATCGCATCAGTTTATGTTGTAACTCTTTTTGTCCTGGGTTTTGCCGGTGCTCCCGGCGCAGGACAAATCTGGCAGCCAGGACTCTTATTTTTCGTGGCCGTTATTGTTTTAATACTGATCATTACAGGTACGGTGTTTCGCATTTCGCAGCTTCGTAAAGGCGGCAGCGCTGTTGCTGAAATGCTGGGGGGACGGAAAGCCGAACCATCGAGTGAAAATGCCGGTGAGCGCCGGCTTATCAACATTGTTGAAGAGATGTCAATCGCATCCGGCCTTCCTGTACCTGATATTTATATTCTCGATCAGGAAGAAAATATCAACGCGTTCGCTGCGGGATTTGGCACCGACGACGCAGCCGTTGGTGTTACGCGCGGTGCCATCGATCAGCTCTCACGTGATGAACTTCAGGGCGTTATTGCCCACGAGTTCAGCCATATTTTTAATGGTGATATGCGCCTGAATATACGTCTTATTGGCATTCTGAATGGTATATTATTGCTGCACATCATGGGCATGATTCTGATGCGCGGTTCCCTGCTCTCGGGTGGACGAATGCGTTCTTCAAGCGGGCGTGGCGGTGGCGGCGGACAAGCCGCCATTGCGATGATTCTGCTGGGAGTAGCCTTAATTGTTATCGGGTATATTGGCATGCTTTTCGGCCGTATGATCCAGGCAGCGGTTTCCCGGCAGCGCGAATATCTTGCGGATGCCGCAGCAGTTCAATACACACGAAATCCGGATGGAATTGCAGGTGCCCTGGAAAAGATTGGCCGTATGAAAAAAGGAGGCAAAATTGAAGATGGCCATGCCATGGAACTCAGCCACCTGTTTTTTGCGAGCAGTTTTCAAACATCGTTCGATAAGTTATTCGCCACACATCCGCCGCTAAAAGACAGAATCGCGGCTATCCGGCCGGGCAGCGATCCCGAACAAATCCGCAAAAAAGAACGGATAGACAAGCTTCTCAAAAAAGATCGTATTGAACGTCAAAAATCCTCAGGCAAAGTTGAATCTAAAGGGAAGGGGCCTCTTACAGAAACGCTTCCCGGACCTGAAATACTGCTGGCAGCCATCGGCACTATGGATGGCGGCGGGGTAAATGAGGCGAATATACTTCTCAAACAGATGCCTGAAGAGCTCATTGAAGCGGCACATGAGCCGTTGAAAGCTGAGGCCCTTATCTACTCTCTTTTGTTAATCAACCGAAAAGATTCTAAACAGGAACTGCCGGAATGGTGTACAAAGATCCTGGATCATTCCATGTGTAAACAGGTGGCAGAGCTCCTCCCCGTTGTAAACAAGGGAAAACGTGAATGGTCTCTGCCCCTGGCTGAAATTTCAATGCCTGCACTGCGAAATATGAGTGAAAATCAATACAGAATGTTCAGGAAGAATTTGAACCTGATTATGGAGTATGATTTAAAGATCAGTTTGTTTGAATTCGCGATCGAGAAAATTGTGGAGCACCGGCTTGATCACCACTTTAATGAAACAAAAAATCCCAAAATCCGGCATCATCATCTAAAAACAATTAGTTATGAGATTTCCATTATACTATCGGCCCTTGCCAATGCATCAAAAACAGACACGAAAAAAGCGTGGCAAGCTGGTGTTGATACCTTTAAAAAAGCGGCCCCGGATAATCTAACTCTGCTGTCAGCTGATGATTATACTCTTGATGATCTTGATAGTGCTTTGAAAGAACTGGCACTTTCCGCCAATCCTGTAAAACGATACCTGATGAGTAGTATGATTCATTGTGTATTGTCTGATGATAAAATCTCCATTGAAGAACTGGAACTCCTGCGTGCTATATCGGAGTC
>CAYOLE010000141.1:0-2022 GCA_964404705.1 uncultured Rhodohalobacter sp.
ACGGCGCACTCTACCAGGTTGCTATGCATCATATTCTTTTTCGATATACTCAATTCGTCCTGCGATTTCTTCCCATTTGTTGAAGGATTGGTTCAGGTTCTGTTTCACCTCTTCATACTCGAGAGATACCTTCTTGACTTTATCTGAATCGTCATAAAAATCGGGCTCTGCCATCAACGATTCGATCTCATTTATGCGCAATTCATAATCAGAAATCTCCTTCTCCAGTTTTTGGAGCCGGTTTTTAAGTGGTTTAATTTTTTTTGATAGTGCATTCCGTTTCTCAGCCTCCAGGCGCCGTTGTTCTTTCCGGCTGAGTCCGTTCTCTTTAAATTTTGTTGCCGCCTTTTTTTCTGCTTCTTTAGTGTCTTCCTGTAGAGTCTGTTCCTGATTGTTTTTTTGATCGAGATAGTAACTCACGTTGCCCAGCCATGTTTTTATTCGTCCGGGCTGAACCTCCAGCGTTTTGTTTACGATCGGATCCAGAAAAGATCTGTCGTGCGATACAATCATCAATGTACCGCCAAATTGCAGCAGTGCCTGTTGAAGAATTTGTTTCGACTGCATATCCAGATGGTTCGTGGGCTCATCAAAAATCAAAAAATTACCAGAGCTGAGAAGCATTTTGGCAAGTGCCACACGGCTTTTTTCACCGCCCGACAGCACGCTTACTTTTTTGAACACATCATCACCCACAAACAAAAATGACCCCAGAATAGTGCGGAGTTTTGTCTCCGATTCATTGGATCCGGCCAGGCGCATCTCATCCAGCGGCGTATTATTAGGATCGAGCTCTTCCGCCTGGTGCTGTGCAAAGTAGCCGGGAGTTACGTTATAGCCCACTTTTCGTTCGCCATCCGTAATCGGCTCCAGGCCTGCAAGAATCCTGATCATGGTTGATTTTCCGGCCCCATTCGGACCAACAACGGCTATTTTGTCCCCTCGTTCAATCTCGTAGTCGATCCCGTCGAATACCACGTTATCTCCATACTTTTTCACCACATTATCAAGTTTCATTACAACCTGGCCCGTCCGTTCGGCGGGCGGAAACTGGAAAGAGATCTCCGACTGCTCTTGCTCCAGCTCAATCTGTTCCATTTTCTCCATCTGTTTGATACGGCTTTGAACCTGCTTCGCTTTAGTGGCTTTATAACGAAAACGATCAATAAACTCCTGAGTTTGTTTAATCTCCTTTTGCTGGTTTTCATATTGCTGCTTCAGCAACTCTTTCTCCTTTTCATGCTTTTTCTCATAAAAAGAGTAGTTGCCGGCGTAATCATCCATCGATCCGCGGCTGAGAGCCAGGGTGCGAGTGGTGACATTGTCGAGAAATGCCCGGTCGTGCGATACGATAATCACCGCTCCGTCGTAGTTTTTCAGGAACGCTTCTATCCATTGCAGTGATTCGATATCGAGGTGGTTGGTGGGCTCATCCAGCAATAGATAGGTAGGCTGTTTCAGCAGTAGTTTTGCGAGCGCAATCCGCATCAGCCAGCCCCCGCTGAATTCAGTGGTGGAACGTGAAAAGTCCTCTTCATCGAATCCGAGTCCGGCTAAAATGCGTTCAATCTCGGCCTGAAGAGTGTAAGATCCGGAGTTTTCAAGTTTGTGCTGAATTTCGCCGAACTGCCTGAGAGCTTCCTCGTGCTCCGCGCTATCGGTCGCAGCTGACTCCATCTGAGCCTGCACCGTATCAAACTGATCGCGCAGTTTAATGATCTCAGAAAACGCGTGCTCTACTTCTTCAAAAACTGTCAGGTCAGGATCGGGTTCTACGCCATCCTGAGGCAAGTATCCAACGGTGGCTTCGTTACTCATACTTATTGATCCGGAATCAGCCTGTTGCTCTCCGGCTATAATTTTCAGCAGCGTTGATTTACCGGCGCCATTCGGCCCAACAAGGCCAATCCGTTCGCCGGGATTGATAATGGTGTTAATGTTGTCAAAAAGTGCTCTTTCACCAAAATGGAGCGATATTCCGTCTATCTGAAGCAAATGAAACTGTTTTGAAGGTTTAAATTA